>JBEIDW010000163.1:0-5754 GCA_040383265.1 Hyphomicrobiales bacterium | reverse complement strand
GGCGGGCGAAGCGATCATCATGGAGGAAATGGATCAGGTGCACGTGCGGGGCATGTTCCTGCGCCGATGCAATGAAGTGCGGGCTGTCGTCGATGAAGACGGCGGGTTTGCGCGTCTGGCTGACCAGATGGTTGATGGCCGGGCCCTTGGGGCCGGAGTTGGTAACGACGGGAAAGGGCAGGCCATGACCGGCCAGATTGGCGCGGCGATAGTCGCCCGCGCTGTGCGGCAGGTTGGTGAGAAGAACCACATCGGCGATTTCTCCGATATGCAGAAGGGAGTCGATGGCGCCGTCGATCGGCTCCATATGGCGGGTGCGGTCCTCGAAGAAGCTGTTGATCAGGTCCATCACGCGCGCGTCGGTAGCAGCAACGCCGGTCTTCCGGCATTTGATGTTGCCGTTGAGCGCGAAGCTCGACGTATCAAGCCAGAGTTCTTCCTGCCCGATGTAGTTTTCGAAATCGCGTGTGAAATGCACGATCACCTCGTCCACGTCGCAGATGACCAGCGGGCGGCCGGTGAAGGCGAGGGTTGCGAGCTGACCCTTGGTGATGTCAGAAATCAAGTGAAGCTCCCGGCAGCTTGCGGCGAAGGTCCTGAATGCGTTCCGGCCTCAAGCCATGTTCCTCGGCAAAGATCAAGAGCAGGCTTTCATCGCCCAGAAGATGGTCCAACAGGCCCGCAAGGAAGGCGGTCTGGGTAGCTGACGCCCGAATCGCCTGCACGTCGAGCCCTGACAAGTCCATGAAGCGTTGCAGCCGTTCGGGATCTGCTGCAAGAAAACCCAGAACTTGCAGGGCTATTACTTCCGCTTCTTCGGTGTTTTGGGAACTCTTGGGTCGCATCATGGGCTGTAGTTAACCACCCTTGAACCTCATTGAACAGCCAAAGTGTGTGGTTAAGCTGTTGGTTACCGGAATCGGCCCAAATGGGAGCCATTCAAAGACGGTGCTGAATGGCCGCTGGAAGGGTCCGGCGGCTGGCGGCGGCCAGAGCCAGGTGAGTGCAAACGTGTCAGTGTCGGCGGGATCCATCAGAACGCCAGAAATGGTACCGGCCAGGCCGAAGCGGGTACTCGTCGTCGAGGACAATGAGTTGAACATGAAGCTGTTCAACGATCTTCTTGAAGCCAATGGCTATCAGGTGATCCAGACGCGGGACGGGCTTTCCGCGCTCGACCTGGCACGCAAGCACCGTCCAGACCTCATCCTGATGGATATCCAGCTTCCGGAAGTGTCCGGCATTGAAGTGACCAAGTGGCTGAAGGAGGATGACGACCTCCGGTCCATTCCCGTCATCGCCGTTACCGCCTTCGCCATGAAGGGTGACGAGCAGAAAATTCGCGAAGGCGGCTGCGAAGCCTATATCTCCAAGCCCATTTCCGTTCTGAGTTTCCTCCAAACCATTGACAGTTATCTGAAGAAACCGTCATGACGGCGCGCGTCCTCGTCGTCGATGACATTCTCGCCAATGTAAGGTTGCTCGAAGCGAAACTCGCGGCGGAGTATTTCGACGTTGTTCCGGCGATGAATGGCGCGGATGCGCTGGACGCCGTCCAACGCATGAAGCCCGATATCGTGTTGCTTGATGTGATGATGCCGGGGATCGACGGGTTCGAGGTCTGTCGCCGCATCAAAGGCAATCCGGCAACCCAGCATATTCCCGTGGTGATGGTGACGGCCCTTGACCAGCCGGAGGACCGTGTGCGGGGGCTTGAAGCCGGGGCCGATGACTTCCTGACCAAGCCCGTCAACGACATCGCGTTGTTCTGCCGGGTCAAGGGGCTCGTACGCCTCAAGATGCTGACCGATGAACTGCGCGCGCGCACCGGCAGCGATCCGCTGCGGCTGGTGGACGGTGAATTGGCCGCCATCGAGTCCCGCCCGGGCCGTATTCTGGTGATCGACAACCGCCCGGTGATGGCGGAACGCATACGTTCCTCCCTTGCGCCGCGCCATGCCGTTACCGTAGCGGCAGATGCTGGGCAGGCCATGGCGGCCTTCGAGGCGACGGAGCAGGGCTTCGAACTGCTCATCGTCAATCTCGACATGGACGGTGTCGACGCCCTGCGTATCTGTTCCCAGTTCAAGACCGCGGAGGCGACACGCCAGACGCCGATCCTCATCATCGTTGATGCCGAAGACCATCAGCGCCTGTTGCGCGGGCTGGACATGGGTGTGAACGATTATCTGATCCGCCCCATCGACAAGCAGGAGCTTCAGGCGCGCGTCGCGACCCAGATCCGCAGATACCGCTATACTGAACGCCTGAGATCAAGCGTGCGCGCCTCGATCGAGATGGCCGTCACCGATGCGCTGACCGGCCTCTACAACCGGCGCTATCTCGAGAACCAGCTACCGCACCTGGTTGATGAGGCGATCAATGGCGGGCGGCTCTTGTCCGTACTCACGCTCGACGTCGATTTCTTCAAGGCGGTGAACGACACTTATGGCCATGACGCGGGTGACCGCGTGCTGCAGGAAATGGCCGGGCGCATTCGCGGTTCCGTGCGCGCCAGTGATCTGGCCTGCCGCACCGGTGGCGAGGAGTTTGTGGTGGTGCTGCCCGGAACAGACCTGCCGACGGCCGAACGGGTGGCGGACCGTATTCGCAAGACGGTCGCGGGAAAATCATTCCTGGCTGCACCGGGTTGCCATCTCCCGGTAACGGCATCGGTGGGGGTTTCCAGCCTCATGGCGGTGGAAGACAGCGCGGAGAACATCCTGAAGCGGGCCGACCAGGCGCTCTACAAGGCGAAGCGCGATGGCCGCAACCGGGTGGTCTCCACCGCGGCGTGAATGTCTTGGGCAGGCGCGGCATTTGCTTGGCTGCCGAACTGGTGTAGATCCCCCGCCACGATGCGCGTCATCGAACCCAAAGCCCAGGACGACCGCATGAGCCAGCGCTGGGGCCCCAGGGGCACCGCTGGGGCGACTTTCGCGGGTCTTCTGGAATTCGACAACGTCTCCAAGCGGTTTGGCCGCACGGCGGCGGTCGGTGGGGTGTCCCTCAAGCTCAATCCGGGGGAGATTGCCTGCCTGCTTGGGCCCTCGGGCTGCGGCAAGACCACGCTTCTGCGCATTGCCGCCGGGATCGAGAAGCCGGACAGCGGCAGGCTTTTGTTCGATGGCCAGGAGGTGGCCGGCCCCAACCGTTTCGTGCCGCCGGAAAAACGCAACATTGGCTTGATGTTCCAGGACTTCGCGCTGTTCCCGCATCTGTCGATTCTCGATAACGTGGCCTTCGGGCTCAAGAACCTGCCACGTGAAGAGGCGCTGACCATTGCCCGCCATGCCCTGGAACGGGTGGGTCTTGCCCATTACGCGGCGAACTATCCGCACCACCTCTCCGGCGGTGAACAGCAGCGTGTGGCACTGGCCCGTGCCGTGGTGCCGCGGCCGCAGGTAATGCTCATGGATGAGCCTTTCTCAGGTCTCGATCAGCGTCTGCGGGAGTCTGTGCGGGCGGAGACCCTTACCCTGTTGCGTGAGACGCGCGCCTCCTGCCTGCTGGTCACCCATGATCCGGTTGAGGCGATGGGGCTTGCCGACCGCATCTTCCTGATGCGGCAAGGCCATCTGATCCAGGCGGGTACGCCGGAAGAGCTTTACCGCCGTCCGGTGGATGCCGCCGCCGCCCGTTTCTTTTCCGACACCAATGAGCTGCGGGGCCGCGTTGACGGTTCCACCGTATCGACGCCGCTCGGCAGTTTCCCCGTACCGGTCGGGGTGAAGGGGCCTGAGGCGCTGGTGCTGATCAGGCCGCAGGGCCTCCGGATTGCCGACACAGGCGAAGGCGCCGATGGTTATGTGAAAGAGGCCCGGTTCCAGGGCGATGACGTCAAATGTACGGTTCTGTTCAACGGGATCGACGAGCCGCTGACGGCCCTGATCGACTCCCGGGTGGCGCCGGCCCGCGGAGCGGCCGCGCGATTCCGGATTGATCCGGAGCATGTTTTTGTCTTTGAATCGGCCATATCCGCTCCTATCTCCTGAAGCCTGTGGCTGCGGTTGCAGGGCGCTGGGGTTTCTGCTTTAGTGCCGTCAATGTTGTAGGGGAGGGAGTATTATCTCTCCCATCAAAGAGGAGTTTGTCTATGGGTGCGATGTCTTTCTGGCACTGGGCGCTGGTTATTCTGGTGGTGATCCTGCTGTTTGGCCGCGGCAAGGTGTCTGACCTGATGGGTGACGTGGCCAAGGGTATCAAGAGCTTCAAGAAGGGCATGGCCGATGATGATACGGCTACGGCCTCCACCGATACCAAGACCCTTGAGCAGCAGCCCGCTGTCAAGTCTGAAGCCGAGAAGGCCAAGAGCTAAAGGCAGTCCGGCCGCGCTGCGCCGCGCCGGGTAAACGTATGTTTGATTTCGGGATCGGCTACACCGAACTTTTTCTCGTTGCTGTGGTGGCGATCATCGTCATCGGGCCGAAGGACCTGCCACGCGTATTGCGTGCGCTGGGCAAGACGGTTGCCAAAATGCGCGGCATGGCGCGGGAGTTCCAGGGCCACCTGGACAGCGCCATGAAGGAAACCGGGTTCGACGAGGTCAAGAAGGAATTCAACAACATCAAGAATGCCAGCAACATTCTTGATCCTGTGGATCCGAAGAAATTTGCCGCCGATGAAGCGGCAAAGCAGATCAAGGACTACAAGACGTATTTTGCCGATGTCCCGGCAGTCGGCGCGCCGCGCTCATCTTCGGGCGTTTCAACTGAACAGGCTGCTTCATGAGCCAGCAGGACATTGACGCGTCAGAAGCCCCGCTGATCGAACATCTGGTCGAACTTCGCTCGCGGCTGATCTATTGCGTGCTGGGCTTTGTTGCGGCCTTCATCTTCAGCTTCGTGTTTTCTTCCGACATTCTCCATTATCTGATCCTTCCCTTCAAATGGGGAACCGGCGAGGACGTGGCGCTGATTTCCATCAAGCTGCTCGGCGTGTTCCTGGTGAAGATCAAGATCGCATTCTTCGGCGGCATGTTCATCGGCTTCCCGCTGATTGCCACACAGCTCTACCGCTTTGTCGCGCCTGGGCTTTACTCTCATGAGAAGCAGGCGTTCGTGCCGTATCTCATCGCTACGCCGGTATTCTTCCTGATGGGCGCGGCGCTTGTTTATTTCTTCCTGCTGCCGGTCGCTATCCACTTCTTCTATGCCCTGGCTGCAGGCACAGGCTCGGATGGGCAGGCGGGCATTGAGTTGATGCCCGATATCGAGGCCTATCTCGACTTCGTGATGATGCTGATCCTCGCCTTTGGCCTGTGCTTCCAGCTGCCAGTTATCCTGACGCTGCTTGGCCAGATAGGCGTCCTGAGTTACGACCAGCTGCGGAGCGGACGGAAGTTTGCCATCGTGGGCGTTTTCGTTGTCGCCGCCGTACTCACCCCGCCGGACCCGATTTCCCAGATCGCCATGGCCGTGCCGCTGATGGCCCTTTACGAGGTGTCCGTCCAGGCCGTCCGCTTCCTCGAGTCGCGCCGCAGGAAGCGTGAGGCGGCCGAGGCGGCCAAGGGCGACGTTTAGGCAAACATCTTTCCGTCCCGCGTCCGGCGTCCTATAGGAGGGCCCGACAAAGGGATTCACGACATGCATGACATCAAGGCGATCCGCGACAATCCGGCAGCATTCGACACGGGGCTGGCCCGCCGCGGGCTAGAGCCCATGGCCGCCGCACTCCTGATGATCGACGCCGAACGCCGCGACCACGTGCAGAGATTGCAGGACGCGCAAGCCCGTCGCAACGCCGCCTCCAAGG
>JBEIDW010000162.1:0-5831 GCA_040383265.1 Hyphomicrobiales bacterium | reverse complement strand
CGCTTTCGGCATCGAGCGCGCTCGTAGCTTCGTCAAGCAGCAGGATCGGCGCGTTGCGGAGGATGGCGCGCGCGATGGCAATGCGTTGGCGCTGGCCGCCGGAGAGGGTGACGCCGCGCTCACCCACCTCGGTATCATAGCCCTTCGGAAGGCGCTCGGCGAATTCATCGACACGAGCTGCACGCGCCGCCGCGAGAACCTCTTCGGCTGCAGCCTCTGGCTTGCCGAAACGGATGTTGTCGAAAACCGTGCCGGAGAAGATCACCGTTTCCTGCGGAACGACCGCGATGCGCTGGCGCACCGCCTGCGGCACGGCCTTCCTGACATCCACGCCATCCACCAGCACGGCGCCCGCCTGCGGGTCGAAGAAACGCTGGGCCAGCGAGAAGATGGTGGTCTTGCCGGCGCCAGATGGGCCGACGATTGCCACCGTCTCGCCTGGCTTCACCGTAAAGGAGACGTTGATCAGCGCCGGGCTCTCCGGCCTGGTGGGATAGGCGAAATTCACCCGGTCAAGCGCCGCGCGGCCCTGCGGCGGTTCCGGTAGGGGTTGCGGGAACTCGGGCGCCGCAATATCGGGCCTCTCGTCGAGAAGCTCGGAAATGCGCTCTGCGGCACCCGCGGCAAGCTGCATTTCGCCATAGACTTCCGAGAGCTGGCCCAGTGAACTCGCCGCCAGAATGGCGTATATGAGGAACTGGCTCAGCGTTCCCGCCGTCATGGTTCCGGCGATCACGGCGCTGGCACCAAACCAGAGCAGCACCACCACGGCGCCTGCGGCAACGCCGATGATCAGCGCGGTAAGCACGGCGCGCGCGAGCGTGCGCTTCGCAGCGGCCTCGAAGGCCACGGCTGTCGCCGCCGAGAAAGCCGTGCCTGCTGCAGCCTCCTGCACATTGGCCTGAACCGTGGAAACCGCCACAAGCCTTTCCTGCGCGAAGGCGGCGGAGGAGGCGAGCGTATCCTGCGCCTCGCGGGAGAGTTTCCGGACGCGGCGGCCATAGGTGACGAGCGGCAGCACCAGCAGCGGCAGCGCCAGAACCGACAGGCCTGCAAGTTTAGGGCTGGTGGCGATCATCATGCCGATGGCGCCGATCAGCATCACCACGTTTCGCAGCGCGATCGAGGCCGTGGAGGAGAAGGCGGCCTTGATTTGTGTCGTGTCGGCGGTGAGGCGCGAGACGACTTCGCCTGAGCGCTGGGTTTCGAAGAAGCCAGGGCTCAACTTCAGCAGGTGGCTGAAGATCTGGTCGCGCACGTCGGCCACGACCCGCTCGCCGATCCACATGACGAAGTAGAACCGCAGTGACGAGCCCAGCGCCAGTACCCCGACGACGGCGAGCATGGCGAGGAAGTATCTATCCACCAGCATCGCGTTGTCGACGGTGAAGCCGTTGTCGATGATGCGGCGCACGGCGATCGGCACCGCCAGTGTGGCACCCGCAGCGGCGAGAAGGGCCAGCAGCGCCAAAACCATCTGGAGACGGTAATTGCGCAGAAACGGCGTCAGGCGCAGCAGGGGGCGCAGGTTGCGGCCCTTGGGGCGCCGACGGGCTTCATCTTCGTAGGAGGTGCTCATGGAGGCTTTCTAGCCGATGGAACGGAGAATGGAAGCCGGTCTTGCCTCCCCCTGGCTTCTCCTGTATAGGCCCGCCCGAACCCGGAATTCATAAGTCCCTGCGCGGGGGGTCCTCCCGCCATACGAGAGAGTTTTCGCCATGAAGCAAGGCATTCATCCTGACTACCACATGATCAACGTGGTCATGACCGACGGCACCACCTTCAAGACCCGCACCACCTGGGGCAAGGAAGGCGACACGATGAACCTCGACATCGACCCCAAGTCTCACCCGGCATGGACCGGCGGCCAGCAGACGCTGCTCGACCGCGGCGGCCGCGTCTCCAAGTTCAAGCAGAAGTTCTCCTTCCTGAACAAGTAAGAGTTCTGCCTTTAAGGCAGCTTTTCAAAGCCCGGCCTCGACAGGCCGGGCTTTTGCTTTGGGGTGTGGCAATGTCAAACGGGGATGTTCAGGCGCGGCCTTGGCTGAACACGGCGGCGATGCGGTCCAGCTGGCTGCTCACCGGGCTCGGCGCGGCGCCCACCTCCGCCTTGGACTGCATGTTCAGCATGGCGTCGAATTTCAGCACCCGCTGGTGCAGTGACAGCGAGCGTTCGACGATATCGAGAAGCGTCTTTGGAAGCTGCTCCGCACCATTGAGGGGGTTGCCGCGGCCGATGTCCGCCAGGTTGACGCGATGTCTTTCCTTGCGCATCTCATCCTGGTTCATCTCGCCCGCACCGATGGCGCGCTGCAGGAGAAGCCATGAAGCGAGCTGCATCAGCCTCGTCGTCAGCCGCATGCTCTCTGTAGCATAGGCGATGGCGCCATGGCGGTCGAGCAGGCGGGCATCCTGGCGGCCCGGTCCGTCAAGGTAGTTCGCCGTCTCCTCAACCAGCCCCATGCCTTCCTTGAACACCTTGTCGAATTGTTCAGACGCTGTGAAGCGCGAGAGGAAATCCACGGTGATGGGTGAAACGCCGTCAGACGACATCATGAAATTCCTTGGCTGCTCAATGTGAGTGAGCGAAACGGAATTCCGATATTGACCATGGTTTAGTCCGGGGTCAATCGCGGTCTCCGGATCGCGGTGTGGCCGGATCGAAGCAAGAGCAATGCCAGGTTGAATGAAAAAAGCCGCACGATATGCCGCGCGGCTTGGAGTTTTTAAACAGGGAGGCGTCAAACAGAGTGGTTTGAGAGCCACTCGAAGCAATCCGGTCAAGGATTACATAATCTACAAGTATCGTTAATTCCTTACCGAAACCTTAACGGACCCAAATCCGGCGTTCAAATTGGGGCAGTTGTTCCGGTTCAGGAGCGGAAAAACGCAGCTGCGGCGTCTTTCGATGCGCGTTTCGACTGAGCCGCACCCTTGACCCGCTCGATCTCCGCTTCCAGAGCTTGAATGCGCTGTTCCAATTCGGACACTGAAAAAAGGTCGAGGTTTTCTCCGATCACGATCCCGGCAGGCTTTTTCGGCAGGTCTTCGAAACTCATGGGGCAATCTCCTTCGATGTCTCTATTTTGTCATTGCCGGGCCTGCGGCTTCAACCCAAACTGAGACTTTATTTGTGCCGGAGGAGTGCCCGATGAAAGATATGACAGCCATTGCCATCACTGCGCCCGGTGGACCAGAGGTGTTGAAGCCGGTGAGGCTTCCCATTCCGGTTCCGGCCCCTCATGAAATCCTGGTGAAGGTGAAGGCGGCGGGTGTCAACCGCCCGGATGTGCTGCAGCGCATGGGCAGCTATCCGCCGCCGCCAGGCGCCCCTGATACGCCTGGCCTCGAAATCGCTGGCGAGGTGGTGGCGCTGGGCGAGGGTGTGAAGCGCTATGAGGTGGGTGACAAGGTCTGCGCGCTGGTTCCCGGTGGCGGCTATGCCGAATTCGCCGTGGTGCATGAGGACAATGCGCTTCCCGTTCCGTCCGGCCTCTCCTGCATTGAGGCTGCGGCGATCCCCGAAACCTTCTTCACCGTCTGGACCAATGTGTTCGACCGGGGCGGGCTGAAGGAGGGCGAGACGCTGCTCGTCCATGGCGGGTCGAGCGGCATCGGCACGACGGCCATCATGCTGGGCAAGGCCTTCGGCGCGGTGGTTGTGGTGACGGCGGGCTCGGGCGAGAAGTGCCAGGCCTGCCGGGACCTTGGGGCAGATATCGCCATTAACTACCGCACTGAGGATTTCGTCGCGGTGCTTGGCGAGAAAAAGATCAAGCCCGACGTCATCCTTGACATGGTCGGTGGCGACTACGTGGCGAAGAACCTGAAGGTGGCCGCCATGCATGGCCGCATCGTGATGATCGCCTTCCAGAAGGGCTCGCGCATCGAGGCCGATTGGATGCCGGTGATGCTGAAGCGCCTGACCTTCACCGGCTCGACGCTCCGCGCCCGCAGCGTGGCTGAAAAGGCCGTGATCGCCCACGCGCTGGAGCGCAACGTCTGGCCGCTGTTCGGAGCGGAGGAGCTGAAGCCTGTCATCTTCCGAACCTTTCCACTGGAACAGGCGGCGGACGCCCATGCGCTTATGGAGTCGAGCGAGCACATCGGCAAGATCGTGCTGGTGACGGCATAGGGGTGGGTCGAAAAACGCGATTGCGCCGGGCGGCCCTGCCCTTTATATGTCATCCATTCCCAACAAGCTGTCGTAAAGACAGGGAACCTGAAATAGTGGTTCTCGAAGGAGAGTAAGATCATGTCCCGCACACCGCTGATGCCGAAGGCCACTGCCGTCTGGCTCGTCGAGAACACCGGGCTCACTTTTCGCCAGATCGCCGATTTTTGCCACCTGCACGAGCTTGAGGTGAAGGGCATTGCCGATGGCGACGTGGCTGCCGGCATCAAGGGCCTTGACCCCGTCACCGGTGGTCAGCTCACCCGTGAGGAGATTGAGAAGGCCGAGAAGGACCCGGAACACCGGCTGAAGGTCCTCGAGTCCAAGGTGAACATTCAGGTGCAGAAGTCCACGTCGGGCCCGCGCTACACGCCCGTGTCGCGCCGCGGCGACCGCCCGGATGCTATCGCCTGGCTGTTGCGCTACCATCCGGAACTGCCGGACTCGGCCATCATGAAGCTGGTCGGCACCACCAAGTCGACGATCGCCTCGGTGCGCGACCGCAGCCACTGGAACGCCGCCAACATCAAGCCGGTTGATCCGGTTTCGCTCGGCATCTGCTCGCAGCTCGATCTCGACTTCGCGGTTCAGAAGGCAGCCCGCAAGGCGGGTCGCCCGGCCAATGAGGCAACGCCGGCCCGCACCCTGATCCCGGCGTCCGAAGTGGAAGGCACGGCGGCCCATGCCGCCACCCATGCCGATGAGGACAAGCCCACCTTCGCGCCCTCCGAGCCGAGCCAGCGCGAGGTTGAGCCGGAATATGATGCCGATTCGGTCTTCTCCAAGCTCAAGTCGCTGAAGCGCAGCGACGATGACGCGGAATAGGGCAAATGCGTATTCTGGTGGCGGGAGCGTCAGGCACGGTCGGACAGGCGGCGGTGAAGGAACTTTCCCGCCGCCATGTGATCATCTCGGCTGGCCGCTCCTCGGGCGACGTGACGGTTGATCTGATGAACGAGGATTCGATCCGCGCCATGTTCCGGAACATCGGCAAGGTGGATGCCGTCGTCTCCTGCGCCGGCCATGTGCATTTCGGCCCTGTGGCCACGATGACGCCCGAGCAGTTCCGCAAGGGCCTCAACGACAAGCTCATGGGGCAGGTCAACCTCGTGCTGCTGGGGTTGAACCACGTGAACGACCATGGCTCCTTCACGCTGACCAGCGGGGTTCTGGACCGGGATCCCGTGCGCCAGGGCGCTAATGCCGCCGCTGTGAACGGCGCGATCGGTGCTTTCGTCAAGGGCGCCGCGATTGAAATGCCGCGTGGGATCCGCATCAATGCGGTCAGCCCTGGGCTTCTCGAAGAATCCGCCCAGAAATATGACGGCTTCTTCCCCGGCCATGAGCCGGTCTCCTCCGCCCGTGTTGGTCTTGCCTTTGCCAAGAGCGTCGATGGCGCGCTGACGGGCCAGGTCATCACCGCCGGCTGATTGCGCCAGAACCTCTGCTGCTGATAACCTCTCGCCAAACCGGGAGAGGTTAGTCTGATGCCACGCGATTCGCGTTTTGATGTCCTGTTCGAGCCTCTGAAGATCGGGCCCGTCACTGCGCCCAACCGTTTCTATCAGGTGCCGCACTGCACCGGCATGGGGTATTTGCTGCCGTCAACGCTCGCCGCCATGCGCGGCGTGAAGGCAGAAGGCGGCTGGGGCGTGGT
>JBEIDW010000161.1:0-5840 GCA_040383265.1 Hyphomicrobiales bacterium | reverse complement strand
CTAACATTCAACCCGGACCACTCGTCGGGGGCCGATCATCTATATCCAGAACACCCTGGGGTTCAGCCGTTAGATACAATCCCTCAACCTCGGCAGCCATGCCGACGCTCCATTCGGATGTAGAGGCATCCCATCTCTTTAATTGATAGCCTAACTGCAGGCCAACGATAGGGGCCACAACGCTATCTGCGGAGCCCCGTCCATCGACGTTGATATTGGGAAAGGGATGGGGCGTAAGCACCGTACCGACCTGCTGCATACTGGTCTCGCCAAGCGAGCCGATACCCCCAAACGCACCAAGATACATCCTTCTGCCATCCGCAACATCGGCGGCAAACGAGACACTTGTCAGTGCATGACCCATGGCCGAGGCAAGCATAAGCCGTGTGATCCAATGCGTAACCAATCATATCCCCCCAGCAAAACCAAGATCGTAAGCAATAAAGTCCTTCACGAACCAGATTTTGTTGTCAGCCAAAGTGAATGGTCTTGCATTCGCGAAGACTTGTCAACGAATGACGAAAGACTACCCAGTCAATAAGCTGATAGCACTAAACACCCGGCGTGACAGGTGGATTCTGACAAGCGGCACCCTTCTGAACACAGCGGCGAGCAGAAAATTCTCAATGAACGATGCAGGCCAACCGAACAGTGGCAACACGATGATCTGTGTGAGCACGGCAAGGCCATAACCCACCACGATGGTGGTGAGCGCCAAGGATCCACAGATCGTCGAGTTGCAACTGCAGACGTTCATCATCCCACTCGACGTTTTCGTGCGAGCGGTTGTCCATGATGCGGTAGGCTTTGGCCTGAGCCGTGGTTAGACCCACGGCCACATGCACGGGAACGGCGGCGAGGCCCAGCGGCTTGGTGGACTCGAGCCGGGTGTGGCCGACGTCACCGTCATCTTCTCGTTCGCCACGATAGGCTGGCGGAAGCCAAGCTTGGCGATCGACACCTTCACTCCGATAATGGCCGCTGTATTGTTGGAGGAGCCGGGCATGGGAAATCAGACTCTCCAACGGCATATCAGTGACGATCATCGGCATATGCCCGGAAACTTGATAATGGAAAGCGCCTGAAGGGCTTGACTGGATGTAGTGCCGCTTGGAATGATATTCTGCATCAGTTGGCAGACTTCCCGGTGACATGCCTCACATTAAAGTTTCGGGCCGCAACACCCAGCTATAGGAAGACCAGAGCAGATGACCAATTTTACCCTTGCTGATGTCAAGCTGCCGGACTTTGGCCTACCCTCCAGCCGCCCCGAACTTCCCATGGGGGTCTATAGAGATCGGCTCGATGTCTTCAGGAAACGTCTGATCCAAATAGGCATTGATACCGCAGTGGTTTATGCCGACAGGGAGCATGCCGCGAACATCGCCTATCTCACGGGCTTCGAACCTCGCTTCGAAGAGGCTCTTCTCATTATAGGCCTGCGCCGCGAGCCGCTCATCATCACTGGGCCGGAAAATCAGGGCTACGCTTCGAGTTCCCCGCTGCAACCAGACGTCTGGCTCTATCCATCCTTCGGCTTACTGGGTCAAGACAGGAGCCGAACTCCGCCTTTGTCTGATTTGTTGGCCAGGGCTGGGCTCATCAGGGGACAGTCCATCGGGATTATAGGATGGAAGTATTTCGGACACATGGAGACGGCTGATCCTGAACAGTGGATGGATGCACCCGCCTACATCGTGGATACAGTTCGCCAGCTTGCAGGAGACAGCGGCCGCTGCATCAACATAACCCGTCTGCTTATGGATTCGTCATCGGGCCTGCGAGCCGCAAATGAGGTAGCACAGCTTGCTCAGTTCGAGTTCTCCGCGTGCCACGCCTCTGAATCGGTGAAGCGTCTGATTTTTGGGTTGCGTCCGGGGATGACGGAGTACGAGGCCGCTCAGTTGCTCCAGCCAATTGGTCTTCCTCTTAGCTGCCATACAATGCTGATGTCGGGCGACAGAACGCGTCTCGGGCTGGCAAGTCCGTCTTCCAAGCCTCTTCAGACCGGAGAGCCATTTACCGTTGCGTTTGGGTTCTGCGGCGGATTGACCTGTCGATCGGGTTTTCTGGTCCACGATGCCACAGAACTGCCAGCGGCCATTCGGGATTACAGTGAACGCCTTGCAGCCCCATATTTTTCTTGTGCCGTAGAGTGGTATGAAACCATCGGCATCGGAATACGCGGCGGAGAGATCGACGCCATGGTGCGCCGACACCTTGGCGATCCATTCTTTGGGCTTATTCTGAACCCTGGTCATCTCATCCATCTTGACGAGTGGATGAACACCCCGATTTATCCGGACAGCCAAGAGTGTCTCCGCTCCGGCCAGGCACTACAGATAGATGTCATTCCAGCCACAGGGTCGGATTACGCGTCTGTCAACATCGAAGACGGCATAGCCCTGCTTGACGAGAACGGCCGGGCGGAGTTTCGGGACAGCTTTCCGGAGGCTTGGTCGCGGATCGAGGCTCGGCGATCTTTCATGTCAGATGTCCTGGGCATTCGGCTCAAGGCGGAAGTGCTCCCATTCAGCAATCTCGCAGGTTACTTGCCACCTTTCCTGTTGTCTCCAAGCATCGCTTTCGTGAAGTCCTGATGCCAGCATGCTCGCCACCATCGTTCAAGAGAACCCGCTGACTGGAGACAGGCTGGATGACATCCGCCGTCACGGCGGGGTCGCCGCAGAGAGCCCGGTGTTCACCAAGGATATAGAGATCGCCCAGCTTTCAGGCGTCAAGCACCAGGCTCACCACTGGCCTATCGGTGACGATCATCGGAACCTCATGGTGGATGGCAGCGGAGGAAATCAAAAGACCGGTGGCTGGGCTGAAGCCAAAATGGTCGAAACCCACTAACTCGGACGTCACAATCCATGAATTCATGGCTTTACGCACCGCCGAAGCAAGGCAAAACAGAAACGTAAAAAGCCGAAGGACGTTTGAAAACCGGGCTGCGGCGGCCGCGCATATCTTAGCTATAAATGTGCCTCCTGCCCCGCCCCCACCCCTCAAGGGGGCGCTGTTCCTGGCTGCCGACCACCCAGCTCAGCACCGCGCAGCATCTCCGTCGGCAGCGATGGGCCCAGCATTTGCTCGATTGGAAAGCGCGCCTTGCCGGTGCGCTTGAACACGCCAGTGCCAAAGCACTTCACCACGGAGGCCGAACGGAACATCTGCGCCTTACCCCCGATCTTCGTGCGCACGCCGACAATGAATTGTCTCGTCGTGACGAACAACAAGGGCAGATGCCAACCCAAGCTTCAAGTTGTGTTGGTCCGCGCGGCACGCGTGGCACCGCGAAAGCGCATCTCGGCATTCACCTCACCGCGCGGAGTGGACGACTGCTGGCCACGCGAGTGGCGCATCTGGGTGAAGGACTTGCGGCTTTCCTTGTTGAGCGCCATCGAGAACATCCGGCGGCTCTCGCCCTCGTCCATCCGCAGCAGACTGCTTCGAAGCGGATTCGCGCATCGTCTGTTTCGAGGAAGCGAACCCGCATGGCGGCTCTCCAAAGTGCAAAACGCCCGGAGACGACATCTCCAGGCGCACTTCTGATCTAGTAGTGTCGGAATTTCCTGCCGCATTGCAGGGACGTATCAACATAAAAACTCAGACGAGATCACACTTTAGTAAAAAGCTTGTTTTCAGGATGTCTTTGCTTGCAAGTGATTCTAACAACCCAGTCGATCCCTGATCTCACGAACCGCGCGCTCTGCGGCATCAAGCGCACCAGCGAGATATCCTGGGTCTGACGTGCTGGTTTCACTCCCCGCAAGAGATACACAATCGGCCCAGTCTCCAGTCATCCAGGGCCTGCTATCTGGAACAGGATGCCCTCCCGCAATCTCGTCCGCTTCGGTTGAGGTAAAGCTGTCTGCAGTCCAGTCCTTGAAGAGCGTCGCGCGGGGCTGCGCGGCGCTTGCTCCAAACAGGCGCGTAAGTTGCACTATCGACGCCCGAACCATGGCATCCTCACCGACGGAAATCCGCTGCCTTCTGCTGAGGCCGACAAAACCGAAGAGAGCTGCGGCACCAGAAACCGATGTCGAGTCATGGATCTCGACAAGAGGGCCTGCCCCACTCTGGGCAGTTCCTGACAAACCAGCTTCGCGCCAGAAGGGACGGTCGTAGAGAGCAAAGAATTTGGCGTGCGGCGCCATCCAGGTCGCAGTCTGCCGCCACCGCTCAAGCGTTGCTCGATCCAGCGCAGGATCAAAAGCAACGCTAGCTGCTAGAAGTCGCGGCGGAAGAGTCAGAATGACCTGCCTTGCCGCGAGCTCCTTATGTGTGTCGCTGCCGCTTGCAGACAGCAGGAGACCACTTGTACTGAGGGCTATACCGGATACGCGAGTACCCAAATGGAGACGATCCATCGGCAAAACGCCCACTAAGGCTGCGACGAGGGCATACGTACCGCCGCTGATGCGCATTGGCTGAGGTTCCTGACGCATTGCGGGAAAGCGTTGGGGAGCCTCCGATCGGTTACGTTCAATCACGGCATCGCCGGTTGAGTACTGCTGAAAGCCCTGAAGTCCAAGCTCACGGACAACCTTATCCATCCGGGGATGCATCCGAGGCCAATACCACGACGGACCCAGATCAAAGCCGTCGGAGGAAGGGATTCCCTTTTCATCCACTGACAGAATACGGCCGCCGAAACGCTCGCGCGCCTCAAGAAGCTGGAAGTCGATTCCAGCTTCTTGCAGAAGTCGTGCCGCATAGAGGCCGGAGAGCCCTCCGCCGACGATGGCAACAGTCGTTTCTCTTGCTGTCATTTCTCTACGCTTCCTTCATCCCCGGGCCAGATAGCCGAAGATCAGGCCAAAGCCGAAAAAACCACGCCAGCGCATTCAGCGCCACACGCAGATTTCCCATGTCCTGCTCTGGCCGGCGCATCGCGTCCTCGTCCGCGCAGAAAACGCGCTAGACCGGTCAGCAGCGGCTCCCAAGTTGGTACGATCCGCACATAGTTGCCATTTGTGTGTCTCGCATGTGTTCCGACAAGGCGCTGCCATCTAGGTTTCCGTGGGTCGATATTTTCTGATTGCCAGAGTGGCGAGACCTCCCAGCACTGCGCCAACTGCAAGACACGAACGGAAGTCGAGATCGGTGAAATGGCCGGAAACTTCGGCAGCATCGAGCGGTTCCCAGTTGGATTTTCCACCACCACTACCAGCCTGCCATGTCATTACAAGCTGGAACAGCGCCACCCCGAATAGTGTGCCGAAGTTGAATATGACCGAAAGGGCACCACCCGCCTCACCGCGCAGATCCTTCGGCGTGGAACTCATAATCAAGCGGTTTCCGGGCGCAAAATACAGACCCCCTGCAAATCCGAAGAGGATCATGAATGAAAGTGCCCACAAGGCATCACCCAGACTACTCATGACGGCCAAGCTTGCGCATGACACCGCGCAGAATGCTGTCGCGGCAATCACGATGCGCCGCGAACCAAGCTGATCTGATAGTCTGCCTGCCAGCAAGCTGACCGGCGCATAGCTCACAGGATATGCCAGCAGGACATAACTGCTCGCGAGTATGCTCAGACCGCAGGCTATCTCGAGATAGAATGGGAAAATGAACCGGACACCGCCAGTAACCGCCGCCATCAGGAACATGGCGGCGAAGGCCGGAACGGTGGTCCTTGAACCGAACAATTCGCGCGAGAACAGGTGGCTGCCTGCCCTGTCGGCGATCCGAAGGCCCGCCATCAAGACAAGAGCCCCCCCGGCGGCAGCCAACACGGACGGTGAATCCTAACCGAAGACGGGGCCACCACCCAATATGAAGGTGATGCCGACCATGAGCGCCGCGAACATGGAGACGGGTCCCCATCG
>JBEIDW010000160.1:0-5942 GCA_040383265.1 Hyphomicrobiales bacterium | reverse complement strand
GCATCGTGTTCGCCGCGCAGGCCTATAATCAGCAGTCACAGCAGCAGTACCGGCGGCCGGACGAGGAGTTCGACGACGAGGATCTGGAAGACGGCGGCGAGGCCTCCGTCGAGCAGCGTGGCGTCCACCAGTCTTCGGCCGAACCGGATGGGCTGGGCGACCAGCCATCATTTGACGGGGCTCCTGATCGTGAGCGCCCCCCACATCAACAGCAGCATCAGGGCCAACGCCCGCCGCGCGACAACCGTGACCGGGACTACAACCGGGATCAGAACCGGGACCAGGCCAACCAGCCGCGTGAGGGCCGTGATCGCTTCCGCCCACGCTGGCAGGATCGCCGCGGCGAAGGCCAGCCGGGCGAACCGCGCGGTGAAAACCGCCAGAACCCACCCGCAGCCCAGCCCCGCTTCGAGGATAAGCCCCGCGTTGAAGCGGTGCCTGCGCCACAGCCTTCCGCAGCGCCTGAGGCAGATCATTGGGAGGCTCCGTCCTTCCTGCGCCGCCCGGCCCCGACGCCCGCACCAGCTGTAGAGGCTGCCGCTTCTGAGGAGCCGCCCGTTGTGCCGGCCCCCAAGCGCAAGTATGAGCGCCGCCCCCGCAAGGAGGCTGCCGCCGAGGTGCCCTCCACCGACGAGGCCAAGGCCGACTGAGGCCCCGCGCCTTAACCGGGCTAAGCAAATTCACGGCAAGGGCGGTGTCATTGATGCCGCCCTCATTGTTTTCAAATGCTTTTCCAGCCTTTTTTGGTGCGCGTTGATCCTGCGCAAAGCAACCAGTTCCTGCCTGGCTTCTTTGTTTCCCCCGCTTGATTGGCGCAAAGCCATTCCCATATGAATGCCATCACGGCCGTTCTTTCGCAGGAATGCCTTTCGGGGGTTCAAGAGGGGGAGGGCGGCACATCAACCGTTGACGGCGTTTCCATCGGGGTGCCCAGCAGGGGCCTCAAGGAAATGCGCCGAGGAGGAGAGAGTATATGGATTTCGAAAAATACACCGAACGTTCGCGCGGATTCGTCCAGTCTGCCCAGTCGCTTGCCCTGCGTGAGGGACACCAGCGCTTCAGCCCCGAACACCTTCTGAAGGTTCTGCTCGATGACGAGGAAGGCTTGGCCTCCAACCTCATCACGGCAAGCGGTGGCGATTCGCGTCTGGCGTTGCGTGAAACCGAAGCGGCCCTGAAGAAGCTGCCCAAGGTTTCGGGCGGTGGCGCAGGCCAGGTCTATCTCGCGCCGGAAATGGCGCGCGTGTTCGAGGCCGCCCAGAAGATTGGCGAAAAGTCTGGCGACAGCTATGTGACGGCGGAACGGCTGTTGCAGGCCCTCGCCATGGAGCCTTCGGAAGCTGCGAAGGCGCTGAAGGATGCAGGCGTCACGGCGCAGGGCCTTAACGAGGCGATCAATGCCATCCGCAAGGGCCGCACGGCGGATACGGCTTCTGCCGAGCAGGGCTATGATGCGCTGAAGAAATATGCGCGTGACCTGACCGAGGCCGCGCAAGCTGGCAAGCTCGATCCGGTGAGCGGGCGCGATGAGGAAATTCGCCGCACCATTCAAGTTCTCTCACGGCGCACCAAGAACAATCCCGTGCTGATCGGTGAACCTGGCGTGGGCAAGACCGCCATCGCGGAAGGCTTGGCGCTGCGCATCATCAAGGGCGACGTGCCCGAAAGCCTGAAGGACAAGAAGCTTCTGGCGCTTGACATGGGTGCACTGATTGCGGGCGCGAAGTATCGCGGTGAATTCGAAGAGCGGTTGAAGGCTGTGCTGTCTGAAGTCACGGCGGCTGATGGCGGCATCATTCTCTTCATCGACGAGATGCACACGCTGGTGGGTGCCGGCAAGTCCGATGGCGCGATGGATGCCTCGAACCTGCTGAAGCCTGCGCTTGCGCGTGGCGAACTTCACTGCGTTGGCGCCACGACGCTCGATGAGTATCGCAAGCATGTGGAAAAGGATGCGGCTTTGGCCCGCCGGTTCCAGCCCGTGTTCGTGAGCGAGCCCACGGTGGAGGATACGATCTCGATCCTGCGCGGCATCAAGGAGAAGTATGAGCTGCACCATGGCGTGCGCATCACCGACTCCGCTCTGGTTTCGGCGGCGGTTCTGTCCAACCGCTATATCTCTGACCGCTTCCTGCCGGACAAGGCCATCGACCTGATGGACGAGGCCGCGTCGCGTCTCAGGATGCAGGTCGACTCCAAGCCTGAAGAGCTTGATGAGATCGACCGCCGCATCATGCAGTTGCAGATCGAACGCGAGGCGCTGAAAAAGGAAACAGATACCGCTTCCAAGGACCGCCTTGGCAAGCTCGAGAAGGAATTGGCCGACTACGAGGAAAAATCCGCGGCGATGACCAGCCGCTGGAGGGAGGAGAAGGATCAGCTCGCCTCCGCCTCGAAGGTCAAGGAAGAGCTCGAGAAGGCGCGTTTCGAACTCGACCAGGCGCAGCGCAAGGGCGATTTCGCCAAGGCGGGCGAACTGGCCTACGCCACGATTCCCGGCCTCGAAAAGAAGCTGAAGGATGCGGAAGAGAAGTCCAGTTCGAAGATGCTGGAAGAGGCCGTGACGGAAAATCACGTGGCTCAGGTCGTCTCGCGCTGGACCGGCGTTCCGGTGGACAAGATGCTGGAAGGCGAGCGTGAAAAGCTCCTTGCCATGGAGATGGAGTTGGCGAAGCGCGTCGTCGGCCAGTCGGATGCGGTGATTGCGGTGGCAACCGCAGTGCGCCGGTCGCGCGCGGGCCTGCAGGATCCGAACCGTCCGATTGGCTCCTTCATGTTCTTAGGGCCAACGGGTGTGGGCAAGACGGAGCTGACAAAGGCTCTGGCCTCCTACCTGTTCGATGACGAACACGCGATGGTGCGGATCGATATGTCGGAATACATGGAGAAGCACTCCGTCTCGCGTCTGATCGGCGCGCCTCCTGGCTATGTCGGCTATGACGAGGGTGGCGCGCTCACTGAAGCTGTGCGGCGCAGGCCCTATCAGGTCGTGCTGTTCGATGAGATCGAGAAGGCGCATCCGGATGTGTTCAACGTGCTCCTCCAGGTGCTCGATGACGGCCGCCTGACCGATGGCCAGGGCCGCACCGTGGACTTCAAGAACACGCTGATCATCATGACGTCAAACCTCGGTTCCGAATATCTCGTGAACCTCGGCGAGGGCGAGGATGTGGATGTGGTGCGCGACCAGGTCATGGCGGTGGTGAAGGGCCACTTCCGGCCTGAGTTCCTGAACCGCCTGGACGAGATCCTCATGTTCCACCGCCTGAAGCGGGAGAACATGGGCGCCATCGTCGACATCCAGATCAGCCGCCTGAAGAAACTGCTCGCCGACCGCAAGATCGACATTAACGTGTCGCCTGCGGCGCGCGACTGGTTCGCTGACAAGGGCTACGACCCGGCCTATGGCGCGCGTCCGCTCAAGCGGGTGATCCAGAAGAACCTTCAGGATCCGCTTGCCGAGGAATTGCTCGCCGGCCGTATCGTCGATGGTGAGACGGTGGAGGTGGGCGCTGCTGGCGGTGTGCTGACTTTCAACGGCATTCCCGTTGGTGGCAAGTCGCTGGACCCGAAAGTGGTGAAGCTGCACTGATCGGTGCTGACCAGACCGTTAGGATGCCCGGGCTTTGGCCCGGGCATTTTTTTGGCGCAAGATCGGCAGAGACTGAGTTTCCCTGTATCTAGTCCCCATGACCCTCGACGACTACAACGCCTTCTGCGCAAGCCTGCCCCACACGGCCCATGTGGTGCAGTGGGATGGCGCACATGTGTGGAAGGTGGGGGGGCCGAAGGGAAAGGTCTTTGCCATTGCGTCGACGTGGCATGGGCCGTCGCTTGATTTTACCTTCAAGGCGTCGCAACTGAGCTTTGATCTTCTCAAACGGCAGCCGGGGATGCGGCCCGCCCCTTACTTCGCTTCGCGTGGATTACTGTGGCTGCAGCGGCGAACGGCGGAGACCCTTGATGATACGGCTCTTCAGGATTACCTGCGCGCAAGTCACAGGCTTGCAGCGATGAACTTGCCCAAGGCGCAGCAGCGCTTGTTGGGCTTTCTCTAGGCCTTGGGCGGGTTGTCCCTGGCGAAGGCGTAGACGATAAGGCCGATGACCAGAAGTCCCGCGAAGATCAGGTGCAGCGTGGCATAGGCCTGATCCGGCGGACTATTCTGCAGTGTGGCCATCAGTGCCCCGCTCAGGGGTTGCAGCAGTCCTGCTCCGCCGATGAAGAGCACGTTGAGCAGTGTGATGCCGCGGCCAAGAAGATGGTCGGGCACGAAACTGCGCCCGTGCGCCATGAGCACGCCATAGGTCATGCCGAAGCCGCCGGCGGCCCCCATGATGGCGATGGCAGACCAAAGCGGCAGGCCGGGTATGGCGAGGGCCGCAAAGCAGGCTGCCGTGACGGCCACGCCGCCAAATACCACCCACTTACGTGTCTTCAGCAGCCTGTCCAGTGGGCCATAGGCCATGGCACCCGCCGACATGGCTGCCGCCATGACGAGCAGCGCATTGCCGCGCGCCACCGGATCAAGTCCGTAGACGGATGAAAAGTATGGCCCAGCCCACAAGCCGCGCTCCGCCAGCACCACGGCATAGCTCACCGCGGTTATGGGAAGCAGCGGCCATAAATCACGCAGCTTGATGATGCCGGCGATGCCGCTGAACAGCCCGCGCGATCCATGGCTGGTGATGCGTTCAGGATCGCGGATCAGCAACAGCACCGAGAGAGCGGAGAGGGCGGTGGCCGCCGCCATGGTCAGCATCGCGCCGCGCCAGCCGATCGATTGCGCCGCGACGGCAAGGGGCGAGGCAGCAAGAAGGTTTCCCATCGTGCCGATGCCGAGCAGCCACGAACAGAGAAGCGCAAAACGCTGTGGCGCCGCGGTGCGGGCGAACAGATAGATCGCGCCCATGTAGATCGAGCCACAGCCGGCGCCGATCAGTAGCATGGCGGCGTTGAGCGCAAGTGCGCTCTGCGCCATGGAGAACAGCACCGCACCCGCGACAGCGGCAAGCATCTGGAATGAGACAGTGCGGCGCGGGCCGATGGTGTCGAGCGCCCAACCGACGGGGAATTGCGTCGCCACGAAACCAAAGATCCACCACGCCTGCAGATTGCCGAGCGCCTGCGGCCCCAAGGCCAGTTCATGCGCCAGTTCCGGAGCGATGACCGCGAGGAAGGAGCGGTAGAATTGGCTCAGCACATAGGCCGCGAGGAACGTGATGAAAATGCGCATCACCGCTCTCATCGCAGGCGCGGGGCTGCCGCGCAAGCGATGCCGCGCGCTGGCCGGTTACTGCTGGGCGACCTGCAGGGCGGAGGGTGCCTGTTTCATCATGGCTTCGACGCGCGTCTTCATCTGCCTGAACTTGGAGAGTTCCTTGCCGGCAAGCTGCTTGCCGCCCGCAGCCTTGATGCGCGTGGGGTTCACGGCACGTCCATTGACATGCACTTCATAGTGAAGGTGCGGGCCGGTGGAACGTCCGGTCGAGCCGACATAGCCGATGATCTGGCCCTGATTGACCTTCACGCCACGCCGGATACCGGTGGCCAGCTTGCTCATGTGCGCGTAGAGCGTTTCGTAGCGGTTGTTGTGCCTGATTTCGACAGCGATGCCGAAGGCGCCGTGGCGGCCTGCAACCTCGACGACGCCGGAACCTGCAGCGCGGATCGGCGTTCCATGCGGCACGCCGAAGTCCACGCCCGCGTGCATCTTCGAGTAGCCGAGCAACGGATGGCGGCGCATGCCAAAGCCCGAGGTGAGGCGGGCGCCGGACACCGGCGTCTTCAGCAGCGCCTTCTGTGCACTGCGGCCGCGATCATCATAATAATCCGTCTGCCCGTCGGCGGTGGTGTAGCGGTAGAAGGTTCTGGTCTTGCCGTCCGTCGTCAATTGCGCGTAGTGCAACACCTTGCGCTTGGACGAGGAGCCCGTGAGGGGG
>JBEIDW010000159.1:0-6052 GCA_040383265.1 Hyphomicrobiales bacterium | reverse complement strand
GACGCCAAGCCGAAGGGTTTCGTCCCGGGCGGCATGAGCCTTCATAATTGCATGCTCCCGCACGGACCTGATCGGAACGCCTTCGAAGATGCGTCGAATGCCAATCTAAAGCCCGAAAAGCTCGACGAAACCATGTCCTTCATGTTCGAGACGCGATTCCCGCAGCACCTTACCGAATGGGCGGCCAAGAACGCTCCGCTGCAGGACGATTACATCGACTGCTGGGAGAGCCTCGACAAGAAATTCGACGGGACACCTGGCATCAAGAAGTAAAGGCCTCTCATCACATGAGCCTTATCCGCAGCTGGGTTGAAACGGCCAATAGGCCAGATCACCCCTTTCCACTCAACAACCTGCCGTGCGGCGTGTTCTCGGCCGGACAGGAGCCGCGTTGCGGCATCGCAATCGGCGACTTTGTGCTGGATGTCTCGGCGCTCGAGAAGGCGGGGCTCCTGTCTCTCGACGGCGCGCCGCTGCTGGATGAACCGTCGTGGAACAAGCTCATGGCAGCTGGACCCGCCGTCTGGTCCGCCATGCGGAAACGGCTGACGGCGCTCCTCGGGGAGGGCAGTGCTGAAAGGCCTGCCGTTGAACCTTGCCTTCAGCCTCTCTCGGCAGTGACACTGAAGATGCCGTTCCGGGTTTCCGAATACACCGACTTCTATGCGGGACGTCACCACGCATTCAACGTGGGCACGATGTTCCGGGGGCCTGAGAATGCCCTGCCCCCGAACTGGCTTCATATTCCCATCGGCTACAACGGGCGAGCCTCCTCGGTGGTGGTCTCCGGCACGCCGGTGCGGCGGCCCTGGGGTCAGGTCAAGGGGCCGAACGACGATTTGCCCCGATTTGCACCCTCGCGCCGGTTTGACATCGAGTTGGAGATGGGAGCCGTCGTGGCGATTCCCTCCACCAACGGACGTCCGGTGACGGTCGCCGAGGCCGACGACATGATCTTCGGTTACGTCCTGCTGAATGACTGGTCGGCGCGTGACATCCAGGCTTGGGAATACCAGCCGCTCGGGCCCTTCCAGGCCAAGGCCACGGCCACCACGATCTCGCCCTGGATCGTGATGAAGGCGGCCCTCGAGGCGTTCAGGGTATCCACGCCCAAGAGGGACGTACCGCTGCTGCCGCACCTGCAGGAGCCCGGGCCGCTCCTCTATGACATCAATCTCGAAGTCGGTCTCACGCCGGAGAGCGGCCGCGAGACCGTCATCAGCCGGACCAACTACCGCGAGATGTATTACTCGGCGGCCCAGCAGCTGGCACATCACACGACGTCCGGATGTGCCATGAACACGGGTGATCTGCTGGGCTCAGGAACGATCTCCGGTGCTACAAAGGGCAGCCGGGGCAGCCTGCTGGAACTGTCCTGGGGCGGCAAGGAGCCGTTCGAAATTGCGGGCGGCACCCGTAGCTTCATCGAAGACAATGATACCCTCACCCTTCGGGGCTATGCGCAGGGTGATGGATACAGGATCGGGTTTGGTGAGTGTGCGGGCAAGGTCATTCCCGCACTGACAGACCCATATGGGAGGACGTGAATTGGCCAAGGCATTCGCATCTCAGGGCGACCTGACGGAAAAGAAGATCAGCTTCACGGAGATCGGCGAGGGCCTCTACGCCTTTACTGCGGAAGGCGATCCGAACTCTGGCGTCATCATCGGTGATGACAGCGTGATGGTCGTCGAGGCGCAGGCGACGCCACGCCTCGCCCAGAAAGTGATCGACTGCATCCGCAGTGTCACCGACAAGCCTATCACCCATGTCGTGCTAACCCACTACCATGCGGTCCGCGTTCTCGGCGCCTCCGCCTTCAAGGCTCAGCAGATCATCATGTCTGAAGCCGCCCGGAACATGGTCGCGGAGCGCGGACAGGAGGACTGGGACAGCGAGTTCCAGCGCTTCCCGCGCCTCTTTCAGGGGCACGAGAGCATCCACGGGCTGACCTGGCCGACAACAACCTTCAACGGCAAGATGTCCGTCTGGCTCGGCAAGCGCCGCGTCGACATCATGCAGCTCGGCCGCGCCCACACAGCAGGCGACTCGGTCATCCACGTCCCTGATCAGAACGTCATGTTTACGGGTGACATCGTCGAGGCACACTCCGCCTGCTACTGCGGTGACGGTCACTTCGCCGAGTGGGGCAACACTCTGGAAGCCGTGCGTGCCTATGACCTGGCCGCCATCGCGCCCGGGCGTGGCGATGCCGTCATCGGACGCACCGCGGTCAATGGCGCCTTGGACCGCACGAAGGACTTTGTCGATTCGACCTACAGGCCCGTTGCGCGTGTGGCCGCCCGCGGCGGATCCCTCAAGGAAGCCTGGGACGCCATGCGCGCCGAATGCGATCCGAAGTTCAAGGATTACGCAATCTACGAGCATTGCCTGCCGTTCAACGTTTCCCGGGCTTACGATGAGGCCCGTGGCATCCAGCATCCGCGCATCTGGACCGCACAGCGCGACATCGACATGTGGGCAGCACTGCAGGGCTGACGTGTCTGCCAGGGAGGGCATCATGAACGAGCTGGTTCCAGATCGCTATACGCTGGCCTTCCGGCTTTATCCTTACACCCGGTCACCTGAACAGGACGCGACATCCCCCGTGCGCCGCAAGGTCGTCATCGCGGGCGGAGGCCCGGTGGGCCTCGCAACGGCCCTCGATCTTGGCCGGAAGGACGTTGAGGTTGTCGTGCTGGACGATCACGAAGGCCCGGGGCTCGGAAGCCGAGCCCTGTGCTTTGCCAAGCGCACGCTGGAGATCTGCGACCGCCTCGGTGCCGTTCAGCCCATGCTGGAGAAGGGTGTGCGATGGAATGTCGGCAAGATCTTCCACAACGACCGCATGCTGTACGAGTTCAACCTTCTGCCGGAAGCTGGCCACGCCCATCCTGCCTTCATCAACCTGCAACAGCCCTGGTTCGAACACTTCCTGCACGACGCCATTGAGAAGGCTCAGCAGGACGGTGCCAAGATCGAGATCCGTGGCAAGAACCGCGTGGATGCTGTCACCCCCGCTGCGGACCATGTCCTGCTCGACATCGCGACACCGGAAGGCCCCTACAGACTCGAGGCCGACTGGCTGATTGCCTGCGATGGCGCGCGATCGCCACTTCGCAACATGCTGGGCCTCGGTTTCGAGGGTCGCGTCTTCGAAGACAACTTCCTGATCGCCGATGTGAAGATGAAGGCCGAATTCCCGACTGAACGCTGGTTCTGGTTCGAACCGCACTTCAAGTCGGGCGACAGCGCCTTGCTGCACAAGCAGCCCGATGACATCTGGCGCATCGATTTCCAGCTCGGCTGGAATATCGACCGCGCGAAAGAGCTCGAGCCAGAGCGCATCAGGGCACGGGTCGATGCAATGCTGGGCCCGAATGTGCCGTACGAGCTCGACTGGTGCTCCATCTACACCTTCCAGTGCCGTCGGATGGAGAAGTTCAGGCATGGTCACGTGCTCTTCGCAGGCGACGCCGCCCATCAGGTCTCGCCCTTCGGCGCCCGCGGCGCAAATTCCGGGATACAGGACGCAGACAACCTGGCCTGGAAGCTGGCACTCGTCGTTGCGGGGATCGCGCCCGAAAGCCTGCTCGACAGCTATGACCAGGAGCGGGTGCACGGGGCCGACGAGAATATCCTGAACTCCACCCGTGCGACCGACTTCATCACGCCCAAGAGCGCCATCTCGAAGCTGTTCCGTAACGCTGTTCTGCAACTGGCCGAGACAGTCCCCTTTGCGCGAACGGTCGTCAATTCAGGGCGGCTCTCGCTTCCTTGCACCTATGAAGGGTCTGCGCTGAACGGACCCGACGCGGACGGAATGCCACCGCGGAGCCGACCGGGCAGCCCCTGTCCGGACGCCCCTGTTCAGAATGGCTGGCTCCTGAATGCCCTAGGCGATGGCTTCACCCTGATCGCAATCGATGCGGACGCTCCCGAGACACTGATCGCCCATGGCCTGACCGTCCAAACGCTCAAGCTGAACGCGACTGACGCGCTTCGGAAGCGCTATCTCGGCTCAGCCCCAAGTGCCATATATCTCATACGGCCCGACCAGCACGTGGCGGCGCGTTGGGAAACCTACGATGAAGAAGCCGTGACCGCGGCGCTTGCGCGCACAATCGGGAGGGGGTGAACATGCTCATAGTGAAGCCCAATCTTGCCAAGCCCGATGAGACCTACGCGCGCCTCATTGCCACGCACGAAGGATTGAGTGAAGAGGAGAGCCACGCTCTCAATGCTCGATTGATCCTGGTCCTAATGAACCACATCGGTGATGATGATGTAATTTCCGAGGCCTTGCGGATTGCCCGCGATCCGAAACCGGAAATTGATTAGCGACTGTTGAGGGAGAGGATTACACCGATGCTTCACGCCTGGACAGCACGGTTGCTCGGTCAGTTGCGGCTGCAACTGCATTCTGTCAGAGTGAGCCCATGGTGAATGACTTCGCGCTCGAAAACTTTCTGCCCTTCCGGCTGAATGTCCTTGCGCAGACCGTGTCGGAGCGACTCTCGGCGATCTATGCCACGAGGTTCAACCTCGATATTCCGCAATGGCGAATTCTCGCCAACCTGGCCTCTCGCGGCGACCTAAGTGCGCAAGATATTGCACGCTATACCTACAGCCACAAGTCAACCATCAGTCGCGCTGTACAAGACCTGGAAGACCGCGGTCTCATCACCCGCAAGGTTTTGATAGTCGACAAACGGAGCTTCACGCTCTCGCTGACAACTGAAGGGCGCCGCTTATTTCGGCAACTGCTACCGCTGGTCCTCGAATTCGAGCAGACTATCGTTTCATCAATCTCGGTTGCCGATGCTCGGGCCTTGCTCAAGGGGTTGACGGCTCTAGAGACAGCCCTGCTGGAGGGAGAAGATACTTGAAACTCTACGGCTATTTTCGGTCTTCGGCTACCTATAGGGTGCGCATTGCGCTCAATCTGAAGGGTATTGCCGTTGAGCATGAGCCAGTTCATTTGTTGAAGGAGGGCGGGCAACAGAAGTTGCCGCAACATCTACTGCGAAATCCCCAGGCTCTGTTGCCGGCTCTAGAACTCGATGACGGTAGGGTGCTAACTCAGTCGCTGGCAATCATCGAATATCTGGACACCACCTTCTCCTCCCCTCGCCTCATACCAGAAGATCCGGTGCTTGCGGCAAGGGTGCGGGCGGTGGCGCTGGCCATAGGCTGCGAAATTCACCCGTTGAACAACCTCCGGGTTCTCAGCTACCTGAAGGGCCCACTCGGCCAGCCAAAGGAGGCCGTCGAAACCTGGATCAGCCACTGGATGCTGAATGGTGGGCTCGAAGCGGTGGAGGCTCTCCTACCGGGCGACGAGTTCTGCTTCGGTCGTGCCCCGACGCTTGCGGATTGCTTCCTCATCCCGCAACTTTTCAACGCCAGGCGGTTCAACGTTCGTTACGACGGGCTCGCCAAGGTCAAACGTGCAGAACAATCCTGTGAGAAGCTCGTGGCCTTCATTGAGGCTCAGCCGGCCCGCCAGCCGGATGCGGAGTGAGGTTTCCTAAGCTGCCTTGATCACACCGCGCTCGATCTGGTCGCGCTCAATCGACTCGAAGAGTGCGCGGAAGTTGCCTTCCCCGAAACCATTGTCGCCCTTGCGCTGGATGAACTCGAAGAAGATCGGGCCAATTACGGTCTTGGAGAAGATCTGCAGCAGAATCTTGGTCTCGCCGCCGTCGATCACACCTTCACCGTCGATCAGGATACCGTGCTTGGCGAGCTCCTCGATCGGCTCCTGATGTCCCACAACACGGTCCCTCGACAGATCATAGTAGGACTTCGGCGGTTTGGGCATGAACCTGAGACCGCGCGCAGCAATGGCGTCTGCCGAGCTGTAGATATCGTCGCTGCCGACAGCGATGTGCTGGATGCCCTCGCCGTTGTAGCGCCTGAGATACTCAACAATCTGACCAGTCTCGCCACGGTCTTCATTGATCGGAATTCGGATGCGGCCGCAGGGGCTGGTCAGCGCGCGGGAAAGAAGACCTGTGTACTTGCCCTCGATGTCAAAGAAGCGGATCTG
>JBEIDW010000158.1:0-6132 GCA_040383265.1 Hyphomicrobiales bacterium | reverse complement strand
TGTCAATCGTCGCCATGGCCAGGCCTGCGCCGTTCACCATGCAACCAATCGATCCATCAAGCGAGATGTAGGAAAGGTCGAACTTGGAGGCTTCGATTTCCTTCGGGTCTTCTTCCGAAAGATCACGCAGTTCCTTGATCTCGGGGTGCCGGTCGAGCGCGTTGGAGTCGAAATTGATCTTGGCGTCGAGGCAGATGAGGCTGCCCTGATTGGTGACGACCAGCGGGTTGATCTCGAGCAGGCTCATGTCCTTGTCGACAAAGGCCTTGTAGAGCTGGCCGATCATCTTCACGCACTGCTTCACCTGATCGCCTTCGAGCTTCAGCGCCGCAGCGATGCGGCGGCCAACATAGCCCGAGTATCCCGCGGCGGGATCGACCTGGACAGTGATGATCTTCTCCGGTGTGTCATGCGCCACCTTCTCGATGTCCATGCCGCCTTCGGTGGAGGCGATGAAGGCGACGCGCGAGGTTTCGCGGTCCACCAGGATCGAGAGATAGAGTTCGCGGGCAATGGCGGTGCCTTCCTCGATGTAGAGGCGCTGCACCTTCTTGCCTTCCGGCCCTGTCTGATGGGTGACGAGCGTCATGCCCAGCATGCGGGTGGCTTCGGCCTTCACATCATCGACAGACTTGACGACCTTGACGCCGCCGCCCTTGCCGCGGCCGCCGGCGTGGATCTGGGCTTTCACCACCCAGATCGGTCCGCCGAGCGTTTCAGCAGCTTTCACTGCGTCTTCCACCGTGAAGGCCGGGATGCCCCGGCCCGTGGCCACGCCGAAGCCCCGGAGGACTTCCTTGGCCTGATATTCATGAATGTTCATCTGCGCGTCCTTGCGTTACGTGCGCGTCAATCGTTTAGGCGAGATCTGGGGCGATGGTCTTGGCTGCCGCCATGAGGCCATGGACGGCATCGACCGACTTCTTGAAGCCCGCCTTGTCTTCGTCGTTCAGCGCGATCTCGGCGATGCGCTCGACGCCGTTCTCGCCGATCACCACCGGGACGCCCACATAGGTGTCCTTCACGCCATATTGGCCGGTGAGAAGGGCGGCGCAGGGCAGCAGGCGCTTCTTGTCCTTGAGGTAGCTCTCCGCCATGGCGATGGCGGAACTGGCGGGGGCATAATAGGCGGAACCCGTCTTCAGCAGGGCCACGATTTCAGCACCGCCATCGCGTGTGCGCTGCACGATCTTGTCGATCTTTTCCTGGGTGGACCAGCCCATCTTGATGAGATCCGGAACCGGAATGCCGGCAACGGTGGAATAGCGTGTCAGGGGCACCATGGTGTCACCGTGGCCGCCCAGCACAAAGGCCGTCACGTCTTCCACCGAGACATTGAATTCCTCGGCGAGGAAGTGGCGGAAGCGGGCGGAGTCGAGGACGCCGGCCATGCCGACGACCTTGTTGGCGGGCAGGCCGCAATATTTCTGCAGTGCCCAGACCATGACGTCCAGCGGGTTGGTGATGCAGATGACGAAGGCGTTCGGGGCATATTGCTTGATGCCCGCGCCCACCGAGGCCATGACCTTGAGGTTGATGCCGAGGAGATCGTCGCGGCTCATGCCGGGCTTGCGCGGCACGCCCGCCGTGACGATGCAGACATCAGCGCCCGCGATCGCTTCATAGGAATTGGCGCCCGAGAGCTTCGCGTCAAAGCCTTCAACCGGGCCAGACTGGGCGATGTCGAGCGACTTGCCCTGCGGCAGGCCTTCCGCAATGTCAAAAACGACGATGTCACCCAGTTCCTTGAGGGCAGCAAGATGTGCGAGCGTGCCGCCGATCATGCCGCCACCGATCAACGCTATTTTCTTCCGAGCCATGTCTGAATGTCCTTCTTGAGGCGAGCCGTCAGGTCGTTTTGCAATGCAAAAGTGACGTTTGTGTAGACCCGTTATTCAACACCTTCAAGACGCTGGCCTAGTCAATTCGGACTAGAAACTTGACCAAAACGTCAAGTTTCAGCGATTTTTTTGCCCCACCAGGAGGCTGATTGCATCTCTTTGAGGCGGGAGACGGTCCTGCCGAACTCAAAGGCATGGTCGCCAGCGGGATAGATGCTTTCCGGCGGCTCGGCAGAGGTGGCGACCAGCCTGACCTTGCCGTCATAGAGGGTATCGATGAGAAGTACGAAGCGCTTGGCCTCGTTCCGCCGTTCCGGCCCCAGCGCCGGGATGCCTTCGAGGAACAGGAACTGAAAGGTTCCGGCGATGGCAAGGTAATCGGGTGGCCCCAGCGGCTTCTCACAGAGATCGGCGAAACAGAAGCGGGCGGAGGAGCCCGCCGCCTGCGGCACGAACAGCGTGCGGCCCAGAACTTCGATCTCCCGGGGGCGACCCTGTTCGGTGTCGGTGAGCCGAAGCCACAGGTCCTGCAGCCGTGCATCGTTCTGCGGCGAGAGCGGGGTCAGGAAGGTCTCGTGCGCCTTCACACGGCCCAGCCGGTAATCGACCGGGCTGTCGAGCGAGACGATGTCGAGCTTCTCTTCGATGAGCCCGATGAATGGCAAGAACAACTGACGGTTCAGCCCATTGCGGTAGAGATCCTGTGGCGCAAGGTTCGATGTGGTGACGATGACAGTGCCCGCTTCCAGAAGGCCTTGGAACAGACGGCCGACGATCATCGCATCCGCAATGTCGGTGATCTGCATTTCATCGAGGCAGAGAAGGCGTGCCTCCTTTGCGATGTCGCGGGCCACCGGTGCAATTGCATCCTGCGCGTGGGATTGGCGGGTGGCGAACAGACGCTTGTGCACCTCCTGCATGAAAGCATGGAAATGCACCCGGCGCTTGGGCTCCGTCTGAACCACGGCGAAGAACAGGTCCATGACCATGGTCTTGCCGCGGCCCACCTCGCCGTGGATGTAGAGGCCGCGTGGCGGCGGCGGGGCTTTCTTCAGGAAACCCAGCAACCCGCCGGGTTTCGGCATGTTCTTGAGCGCGTCCGCCAGCGCGTCAAGCTTTGCGACAACGGGTAATTGCGCCGCATCAGCCGTGAGTGCGCCCCCATCGCGGCGGCGCTCATATTCCTGAAGGATGGCCCCCATTCAGATCAATCTACCTCAGTTTTCCTTCTCCCATTGCTGCGCAACGGGAGAAGGAGAATATTGTCACAGCGTCTGGCCGGTCTTCTTCCAGTCAGCGAGGAACTGCTCGATGCCCTTGTCGGTCAGCGGGTGCTTGACCAGCCCCTTGATGACGGCGGGCGGGCAGGTAGCAACATCGGCGCCGATCAGCGCCACCTGCTTCACATGCAGCGCCGTGCGCACCGACGCCGCGAGGATCTCCGTGTCGAAGGCGTAGTTGTCATAGATCTGGCGGATCTCGGCGATGAGCTCCGTGCCGTCGAGGTGAATGTCATCGAGGCGGCCGATGAAAGGCGAGATGAATGTGGCCCCCGCCTTGGCGGCGAGCAGTGCCTGATTGGCCGAGAAGCACAGCGTGACGTTTACCATGCAGCCATCCGAGGTGAGCGCCTTGCAGGCCTTGAGTCCGTCGAGCGTCAAGGGCACTTTGATCGTCACGTTCTTGGCGATCTTTCGCAGATCAGCCGCTTCACGCATCATGCCGTCATAATTAAGGGAGACGACCTCGGCCGACACCGGGCCTTCGACAATGGCGCAAATCTCGGCGATCACATCCTTGAACTGGCGGCCCGACTTGGCGATGAGCGAGGGGTTGGTGGTCACGCCATCGAGGAGGCCCAGATCGTTCAGCTCCTGGATGTCCTTCACTTCGGCGGTATCGGCAAAGAATTTCATGGGGCGTTTATCCTTTCTGCTTGGCCGGAGCCTTAGCCGCCGGGCCTTTCCAAATCAATCGCGGATCATGGCCGCATTGCAGCCGTGCAGCCTCGCACAGGCGTGCGGCGAGGTTCGAGAGATCGCCCGTCGCAAGGGCTGAGCCATCCATTGTGGTGACGGGGCGGATGAAGCGCAGGCTGTTGGTAAGGAATACCGCAGCTGCCGTGTGCAGCTCGGCTGGCTTCACCGCGCGCTCCTCGACCGTGAGACCCAGATGCGCGGCGCCGTGGATCAACGCCTGGCGCATCACGCCTGTCAGGATGCCCTGATCCCGCCCTGGTGTGACAAGCTTTTTTCCCTTCAGCAAAAAGACATTGGCAATGGTCGAGCAGGCCACATGGCCCTTGGTATTGAGGAGGAGCGCGTCCTCCGCGTCTTGCGCCACGGCTTCGCGTGCGGCGGCGATGTTGTCGATATAGGAGAGGGTCTTGAGCCGCGCCGAGACGGACTGCGGACTGCGGCGGATCGAGGCGGTGACGAGCGAGACCGGCTTGAACATCAGCGCGGGGTCAAAGGGATCAAGCGTTATGAGGAGGCTCGGTGTTGCGCCGTCAGCACCCAAGCCCCGCACCGCGCCGCCGCGCGTCAGCGTCACCCGCAACACCTGATGGCTTTGGGGGGAGCCCTCCAGCACCTCTGCCACCGCATCATCCAGCCCGTCGCGGTCAAAGGGGATGCCCAGTTCCTGTGCGGCGCTTTCAAGCCGCGCGAAATGCATGTTGCCCCAGAGCGGCTTGCGGTTGAGGACGAGGATCGTCTCGAACAGCCCGTCACCCAGCAGAAGTCCACGGTCGGACCGATCCAGTTCCAATGGCCCATCTGTCAGTGCGCCGTTGAACCAGACGCGGCTCATCGCGCCACCTTCAGGAAGTTCCGCAGCATGTCGTAGCCTCCTTCCGTCAGAATTGATTCGGGGTGGAACTGTACGCCGAATGTCGGGTGGCTTGTATGGCGAAGCCCCATGATCTCGCCCTCGTCGCTGCGTGCCGTGATGTCCAGAGGCGTATCATGGCCTTCGAGGTCCACGATCAGCGAATGATAGCGCCCGGCGCTGAAGCGTTGCGGCAGGCCCTCGAAAATCCCCTTGCCGTCATGGTTGATTTCGGAGGAATCGCCATGCATGGGCCGGCGCGCGCGCTTCACGGTGCCGCCGAAGACTTCGCCCATCACCTGATGGCCCAGGCAGATGCCGAGGATGGGGAGCCTGCCGGAATACTCCCGCATGATGTCCATCGACTGGCCCGCTTCGGTGGGTGTGCAGGGGCCGGGCGAGATGACGATGGCTGTGGCCTGCGCCAGATCCTGCAGTGTCACTTCGTCGTTGCGCACGACATGCGTGCGCTCGCCCAGTTCCTCGAAGTATCGCGCCACGTTATGGACGAAGGAGTCATAATTGTCGACGATGAGAATCATGGCCGGAATGCCTCCATGATCCGCCTGATCTTGGTGAGGCTCTCGTCATATTCGGGGCCAGGCTGTGAACGCGCCGTGATGCCGCCGCCGCCCTGCACCCGTGCAACGCCATCAAAGAACTGCGCGGTGCGGATGGCGATGTTGAAATCGCTGCGGCCATTGAAGCCGATATAGCCGATTGATCCGCAATAGACGCCGCGCGGGCCCTGCTCGATTCCGGCGATGATCTCCATGGCGCGGATCTTCGGGGCCCCCGTGATCGAGCCGCCGGGAAACGTGGCGCCGATGAGGCTGCCGATGCCTTTCTGATCTTGCAGTTCGCTGGTGATGACGGAGACGAGATGATGCACATTCGCATAGCTCTCCAGCCCGCAGAGCACGGGAACCTTCACCGTGCCGGGCTTCGACACGCGCGAGAGATCGTTCCTGAGCAGGTCCACGATCATCACATTCTCGGCACGGTCCTTGCGGCTGGACGAAAGCTCCGCGATGAGGGCCGCATCGCGCGAGGCATCCGTATCACGCCGCCTGGTGCCCTTGATGGGGCGGGCTTCCACGTGATTCCCGACACAGGAGAGCAGACGCTCCGGTGAGGAAGAGGCAATCTGGATCGGTCCATAGTCCATGAAGGCGGCGAAGGTGGCGGGGTTCTTCAGCCGTAGCACGCGGTAGAAGGCCAGCGGATCGAAGCCTTCAGGAATGCGGGCCGAAAACATCTGGGTGATATTGGCCTGAAAGATGTCGCCCGCGAGGATGAACTCCACCGTGCGGGCAATGGCCGCCTCATAAGCCTCGCGGGTGAAGTTTGATTGCCAGCCGTCAATGGCGTGGGCCCCCAAGGCTTGTGGCTTGCCGCTCAGCAACTCTTCCAGCTCATCAGCGCGTTTGGGTGTCTCCGAGATGATCCAGGCGCGCTCCTG
>JBEIDW010000157.1:0-6140 GCA_040383265.1 Hyphomicrobiales bacterium | reverse complement strand
CAGCAGATGGACGAGCCCGACTGGGCCAAGGTCAGCTACCCCAAGATCGACTTCCAGGATCTCTACTACTACGCCGCGCCCAAGAGTTTCGCCGCGCCCAAGAGCCTGGACGAGGTGGACCCGAAATTACTCGAGACCTATGCCAAGCTCGGCATTCCGCTGAAGGAACAGGAAATCCTGGCCGGTGTCCGCAAGCAGGGCGAGAAGAGTGGCCTCGACGAGGAGGGCGGTGAATATGCCTCCGGCAAGGTGGCCGTTGATGCCGTGTTCGATTCCGTGTCCGTTGTCACCACCTTCAAGGCGGAGCTTGCCAAGGCCGGTGTGATCTTCTGCTCTATCTCGGAAGCCGTGCGTGAGCACCCGGAGCTGGTGCAGAAATTTCTCTTCTCGGTTGTTCCGCAGGCAGACAATTACTACGCAGCACTCAATGCGGCGGTGTTTTCGGATGGTTCTTTCGTTTACGTGCCGCCCGGCGTGCGCTGCCCGATGGAGCTTTCAACCTATTTCCGCATGAACGCCAAGAACACTGGCCAGTTCGAGCGCACGCTGATCATCGCCGACAAGGGTTCCTACGTCTCATATCTCGAGGGCTGCACTGCGCCGATGCGCGAGGAAAGCCAGCTGCACGCTGCCGTCGTCGAGTTGATTGCGATGGATGATGCAGAGATCAAGTATTCAACGGTGCAGAACTGGTACCCCGGCGACGCCGAAGGCAAGGGTGGCATCTATAACTTTGTGACCAAGCGCGGCGACTGCCGCGGCCCCCGCTCCAAGATCTCCTGGACGCAGGTGGAAACCGGTTCCGCCATCACATGGAAATACCCCAGCTGCATCCTGCGCGGCGAGGAATCACGCGGCGAGTTCTATTCGATTGCCATTTCCAATGGCCGCCAGCAGGTGGATTCAGGCACCAAGATGATCCATCTGGGCAAGAACACCTCGAGCCGAATCATCTCCAAGGGCATTGCGGCGGGCAGGTCGGACAACACCTATCGTGGCCTTGTTTCTGCCCACCGCAAGGCGCTGAATGCCCGGAACTTCACCCAGTGCGATTCACTGCTGATCGGTGACAAGTGCGGCGCACATACCGTGCCCTATATCGAGTCAAAGACATCGACCGCCCAGTTCGAGCATGAGGCAACCACCTCCAAGATCTCGGACGACCAGATGTTCTACTGCATGTCGCGCGGGCTCTCCCAGGAGGAGGCCGTGGCACTCATCGTCAACGGCTTCGTGCGCGATGTGCTGCAGCAATTGCCGATGGAATTCATGGCCGAAACGCAGAAGCTGATCGGCATTTCACTCGAAGGCAGCGTCGGCTGATGGTCTTCTCCGCAACCCTCATTTTCATGTCAGTGTGAGCAAATCCCATGACACTTCTCGATATCCAGAACCTGCACGTCAAACTCGAAGATGAAGACCGCGAGATCCTCCGGGGCCTGTCGCTTGTTGTGAAGCCCGGCGAGGTTCATGCCATCATGGGCCCGAATGGCTCCGGCAAGTCGACGCTGTCCTATGTTCTCTCGGGCCGCGATGGCTATGAAGTCACGGAAGGGTCCGTCACCTTCAAGGGCGAAGACTTGCTAGAAATGCCTCCTGAGGAGCGCGCGGCCAAGGGCGTGTTCCTGGCCTTCCAGTACCCCATCGAAATTCCGGGTGTGGCCACCATGCAATTCCTGAAGGTGGCGTTGAACGCCCAGCGCAAGGCGCGCGGCGAAAAGGAACTTTCAACGCCGGACTTCATGCGTCTCGTGAAGGATAAGGCCGCCCAGCTGAACGTCACGCAGGACATGTTGAAGCGGCCGGTCAATGTTGGCTTTTCGGGCGGTGAAAAGAAGCGCGCCGAAATCCTGCAGATGGCGGTTCTCGAACCTTCGCTGTGCATTCTGGACGAGACCGACTCCGGGCTTGATATTGACGCGCTGCGTGTGGTTGCCGATGGCGTGAATGCTTTGCGTTCGCCTGATCGCGCGATGATCGTCATCACTCACTATCAGCGCCTGCTCGATTACATCGTGCCGGATTATGTGCATGTGCTCTCCAAAGGCCGCATTGTGAAGTCGGGTGACAAGAGCCTGGCACTGGAACTCGAGGAGAAGGGCTACGGCGACTTCACGAAGGACGCGGCATGAGCGTGAGTCTTCCCAGGACCGTGGCGGAGCAGGCGCTGGGCTTTGACCTGCCGCACCGCCGCATGGAAGAGTGGCGCTGGACGGACCTGCGCCAGTTGATCGACAAGCCTTATCCGCCCCGCCAGCAGGTGACACCTGCAGCGGGCGAGGTAGAGCGGCTGCTCGGCTCTTCGCTGTTCGCAGGAATTGCAGCGACACGCATGGTGTTCGTAAACGGGCATTATGTTGCGGCACTGTCGAAGCTCGCCAATGGCGATGTCAAGCCGATGGCTGAAGCCGACGAACCGGTGCAGCAAATGAATGTGGCCTTTGCGACCGATGGAGCGCGGATCAAGCTGTCGGGCAATGTCGATACCCCCATCGAGTTGGTCTTCCTCGCCACGAATGCAGCGCCGCGCACCATTGCCACCCGCAACGTGATCGAGGTGGCGGATGATGCGTCCGCCACCATTATCGAAACTCATCTGGGCGAGGGGAGCTATCTCGCGAATAGCGTGACCGAAATCCGCATTGGCCACAATGCCCGGCTGGACCGGGTTAAGGCTGAGTTGGAGTCTCATGATGCCATCCATCTTGCCCATTGCCACGTGACGCTCAGCGCAAATGTGACCTATCGTGATTTCACGCTGACCACGGGCGCCAGGGTAAACCGCCAGAACGGCACCTACCGGTTCACCGGCGAATTTGCCGATGGAAAGGTGTCTGGTGCTTACATGCTGGCGGCGAAGCAGCACGCGGATTCGCGCCTCGTCGTTGATCACCAGGTGGCGAACTGCGCCAGCCGTGAGTTGTTCAAGTGCGTGATGGATGATCATGCGCGGGGCATCTTCCAGGGGAAGGTGATCGTCCGGCCGGATGCGCAGAAGACCGATGGCAAGCAGTCCAGCCATGCGCTGTTGCTGTCTGAGACCTCGGAGTTCGATGCCAAGCCAGAGCTTGAAATCTATGCCGATGATGTGGCTTGCGGCCATGGCGCGACGTCGGGTGACCTTAACCACGACCATGTATTCTATCTCAAGTCGCGCGGCATTCCGGAAGCCGAGGCCAAGGCGCTGTTGATCGCGGCCTTCGTGGGTGAAGCCTTCGAGACGATCCACCACGACGGCATCCGTGAGGCGTTGACCGCATTTGCGGCGCGCTGGCTTGTCGAGCACCGGAGGACGGGTTGATGGCTTTTGATGTTCAGGCCATTAGGGCGGATTTTCCCATCCTCTCGCGCGAGGTTTACGGCAAGCCGCTTGTCTATCTCGACAACGCCGCATCGGCCCAGAAGCCGAAGCCGGTACTGGACGCGATGATGAAGTCCTATATGGAGGAATACTCCAATGTTCATCGCGGCCTGCATTTCCTTTCCAATGCCGCAACACAGGCCTTCGAGGATGCGCGCGAGAGCGTGCGCCGCTTCCTCAATGCGCCCTCGCCTGAACAGATCATCTTCACCCGCAACGCCACCGAGGCCATCAATCTCGTGGCGCAGAGCTTCGGTGGCATGGTGCTGAAGGAGGGAGATGAGGTTGTTCTTTCGATTCTCGAGCATCACTCCAACATCGTGCCCTGGTACTTCCACAAGGAGCGCAATGGCGTTGTTCTGAAGTGGGCGCCCATCGATGATGACGGCAACTTCCTGCTGGAAGAATTTGAGAAACTGCTCACACCAAAGACGAAGATCGTTGCCATCACGCAGATGTCCAACGCGCTGGGCACTGTTGTTCCGGTGGCGGAGGTCATCAAGATGGCGCATGCCAGGGGCATAGCCGTGCTTATAGATGGTTCGCAGGCTTGCGTTCACATGCCTATCGACGTTCAGGCGCTGGATGCGGATTTCTACGTTTTCACCGGTCACAAGACTTATGGGCCCACCGGGATCGGCGTGCTGTACGGTAAGAAGGAACTTCTGGCCAGGATGCCGCCCTATCAGGGTGGCGGCGAGATGATTTCGGAAGTGACGACGGATTTTGTGACTTACAACGATCCGCCGCACCGCTTCGAGGCCGGAACGCCCGCCATCGTTCAGGCCATCGGACTTGGCGCGGCGCTGGACTACATGCGCGGCATTGGCCTTGAGAACATTGCGGCGCATGAGGCGAAATTGCGGGACCGTGCCATGGCCAGGCTCTCTGAAAACAATGCGATCCGCATCTATGGCCGCGCACGGAACAAGGGTGCCATCGTCTCGTTCACCATGGAAGGGGCGCATGCCCATGATGTGGCAACTGTGATTGATCGCTCGGGTGTGGCCGTTCGCGCCGGAACCCACTGCACCCAGCCCTTGCTGCAGCGCTTCGGCGTAACGGCGACCTGCCGCGCATCCTTTGCCATGTACAACACCCTTGAAGAGGTTGATGTTCTGGCGGAGGCACTTATCTCTGCCCGGAGGATCTTCGGATGACCGATGCTGCCACTGAAACCAATACTTCTGATGTCGGTGCCAATGCGCCGAACCCATCGGCCATTCCGCCGGATGAGCTTGCGCGCCTGACCGATGATATCGTGGCTGCGCTGAAGACCGTCTACGACCCGGAAATCCCGGTTGATATCTATGAGCTTGGTCTTATCTACAAGGTAGACATCGACGATGAGCGCAATGTCGCCATTGAGATGACGCTGACGGCACCGGGTTGCCCCGTGGCGGGTGACATGCCTGGTTGGGTGGAGAATGCCGTCTCCACCGTGGCCGGTGTGAAGAGTTGCCGTGCCACGATCGTTTTCGATCCGCCGTGGGACCATAGCCGCATGTCGGATGAGGCCCGCGTTGCAATGAACATGTGGTAAGGAGGAGATCATGGGTTCTGCCACTCCACGTCCGCGCCCGCAGATCATGTCGCTGACCGATGCCGCAGCCGAACGCGTGCGTGAAATCATGTCCAAGGCCGAAAAACCGATGGCGGGCTTGCGCATTGGTGTCAAGAACGGCGGCTGCGCTGGCATGGAATACACGCTCGAATGGGCGGAAGATCAGAAGCCCTTCGATGAAGTCGTGGAGGACAAGGGCGTGAAGGTGCTGATCGACGCCAAGGCTATGATGTTCCTCCTCGGCACCCAGATGGACTATCAGACCTCGGCGCTGAAGTCTGGTTTCGTCTTCAACAATCCCAACCAGGTGTCGGCCTGCGGTTGTGGAGAAAGCGTGCAACTGAAGCCAGCGGCTAGCTGAAGCCAGCTTGCGCAACAGTCCGGCGCGGGGCTAGAGTGGATAGTCGGGGAAGGAAGCTCATTCAGAGGGTATCCACCATGGCTGTTGGCCTACTTCGTTCCGTTGCCGTCGTCGCGCTGCTATCGCTGTCATCCACTGTTATCCATGCTCAGGAAGAAAGTCCGAATGCCGGAGTGTCTGGCGAGGGAGACTTCAACATGTATTGCGCCAGTTGCCATGGTGTGGATGGCAAGGGCGATGGTCCCAAAGCCTTCGCCCTGGCAAAGCCGCTCCCCGATCTCACGCAACTGACGGTTCGTTACGGTCGTTTCCCGCGTGACAAACTCATCCGCCTGATTGACGGCCGCGACCCGATTGCCGGTCACTTGGACCGCGAGATGCCGGTGTGGGGCGTGTGGTTCAAGGAAGAAGCCGCAGCCGAATTGGGCGGGGCAGAGGGCGATGAAGGTTCAGTGACGCGTCGCGTTAACAATCTCGTCGATTATGTGGACAGCCTTCAGGCAAAGCCCTGAGGCAGCGCCTTTTGCAGGACAGCGGTGCCGCCATGTGCCTGCAGTGATCAATTGACGCTCAAGCCCGGTTGGGATTGCCTGGCGTGAGCACACAGTGCCGCAATGGCGCAGGAGGCCATGCGCGCGCGCACGGAGTCGGCGCGTGATGTGAGCACGATCGGCACTCTGGCGCCCATCACGACGCCCGCTGCATCCGCGCCCGCGAGGAAAGTGAGGTTCTTTGCAAGCATGTTGCCAGCCTCGAGATCGGGCACCTGGGAACGGCGGTGGAAAACTAGACCACGGTAGCGGCGGGATTGGCCCGCTGCGGGCGGAGTAAAAGTCGCCCACTATCTATGCCCT
>JBEIDW010000156.1:0-6405 GCA_040383265.1 Hyphomicrobiales bacterium | reverse complement strand
CATAGGTGTAACAGTGCCGGCACAAACCGCTATTAAAACGGGACTGCCGGTTCTGGCCGGGTGACGCCGCAGCAAGTGTTGGAAGCAAAAATCAAAGGGTTGGTGGGCCCAGATGGTATCGAACCATCGACCCTCTGATTAAAAGTCAGATGCTCTACCGCTGAGCTACGGGCCCACAGCCGAAGCAAACTCCGGCAAACGCGGGCGGAACATAGTGGGGGGGATGTTCCGGGTCAATAGAGTTACAGTGACGCTGAAAAAAGGGGCCGTTTCGCCTCACTCTCGCCTTGGCGGCCCAGAAATGCTACCGCAAATGCATGAGATTCTTCAAAGCTCTTGAGGCGGAATGACGGACATCGCGATCATCGTGCTAGCGGCAGGCAAGGGGACCCGGATGAAGTCCGCCATGCCCAAAGTGATGCACCGGGCTGCCGGGCGCACCCTGCTTGGGCATGTGCTGCAGGCTGCGAAAACCCTGCAGCCGGTGCAGGCCGTGGTTGTCGTCGGCCCGGACATGGAAAACGTAGCAGCGGAGGCGGCAACGGTGTTCCCGAATGCCCGCTGCGCTATCCAGGCTGACAGGCTTGGCACGGCGCATGCCGTGTCCATGGCGCGGGAAGCTCTCAGCGGCTTTCATGGAAGGGTGTTGATTCTGTATGGGGACGTGCCCCTCATCACGGCAGCGAGCCTGCAGACGCTGTCGGACCTGGCAGGAGACGGCATGGCCGTCCTCGGTTTCGAGGCGGAGATCCCCCAAGGCTACGGCCGCCTGATCCGGGATGGGCAGGGCCATGTCGTCTGCATCCGGGAAGAGGTGGACGCCAGCCCCGCGGAACGGGCCATACGGCTTTGCAATTCAGGGATCATCGCGATTTCCACCAGCCTGCTGTGGACACTGTTGCCGCAAATCGGCAACGCCAACGCCAAAGGTGAGTATTACCTCACCGACCTTGTTGAGCTTGCAGCCAAGGCGGGCTTTCCGTGCCGGCTGGCCCTTTGCACCGAAGCGGAAGTCTCGGGCGTGAATGACCGAACCCAGCTGGCGGGCATCGAAGCGACCCTCCAATCGGTTTATCGCCGCAAGCACATGCTTAACGGCGTGACGCTCGTGTCACCCGAAACAGTATTCTTCTCCGCCGATACGGTGATCGCGCAGGATGTGGTGGTGGAGCCGCATGTGGTGTTTGGCCTGGGCGTCACCGTTGAGGAGGGGGTCGTAATCCTGTCCTTTTCCCATCTCGAAGGCGCACATATCGGCACTGGCGCACGGATTGGACCCTATGCGAGGTTAAGGCCGGGCGCGCAGATTGGTGCGGATGCGCACATCGGCAACTTCGTGGAAGTGAAGAAATCGGTGATCGGGAAGGGCGCGAAGGCCAATCACCTGTCCTACATCGGCGATGCGCGGGTGGGGGACAAAACCAACATCGGCGCTGGCACCATCACCTGCAATTATGATGGGTATGAAAAGCACCTGACCGATATCGGCAGCGGTGTTTTCGTCGGCTCCAACACAGCGCTCGTCGCCCCCGTAAAGGTGGGGGATGGCGCGTCGATAGCGGCAGGCAGCGTGATCACGCGAGATGTCCCGGCGGATGCGCTGGCCTTGGGCCGCGCTGAGATGGATGTGCGCGAAGGCTGGGCAGCGCGCTACAGGAAATTGAAAGCGGCTCAGAAGGCCGCGAAAAAGAAAGTTTGAGGCAGGTCACATGTGTGGAATCGTTGGCATTATCGGCAAGGATCCGGTGGCTGAGAACATCGTGGAAGCGCTGCGCCGCCTCGAATACCGGGGATATGATTCAGCCGGTGTCGCCACCCTCACCGAAAACGGCATCGAACGCCGCCGCGCTGTCGGCAAGCTGAAGAATCTCGCCTCCGTTCTGGCCCGCGATCCGCTGGCCGGCACCTCTGGAATCGGCCACACCCGCTGGGCGACCCATGGCGGCGTGACCGAAACAAATGCGCACCCGCATATCGTTGGTGATGTAGTGGTGGTCCACAACGGCATCATCGAGAACTTCCGCACACTGAAGGCAGAGCTGATCGCCGAAGGTGCAGAGTTCACCACACAAACTGACACGGAAGTTGTCGCTCAAGCGCTTTCACGTGAGTTGAGGTATGGCAAAACCCCGCGTGAAGCGGTTCAAAATGTGCTCTCCAAGCTCGAAGGCGCCTTTGCCCTCGCCATTCTGTTCAAGGGCGAGAATGATCTGATGATCGGCGCGCGCAATGGGCCGCCGTTGGCCATCGGCCATGGTGATGGGGAAATGTTCCTCGGCAGCGATGCCATTGCCCTTGCCCCGTTCACCAACCGCATCACCTATCTTGAGGATGGCGATTGGGTGGTGCTGACGCATAGCGCCGCCGAGATCTTCGACGCCCATGGCAAGCGGGTGGAGCGGGCGATCAGCTACAGCCAGGCCTCCACCATGCTGGTCGACAAGGGCAACCACCGCCACTTCATGGCGAAGGAAATCGCCGAGCAGCCGGAAGTGATAAGCCACACGCTGGCTGAATACGTTGATTTTGCCGAGGGCACGGTGCGGGTTCCGAAGAACCTGCCCTTCGATTTCACCAAGCTGGACCGCATCATCATCACGGCCTGCGGCACGGCTTCATATGCGGGGCTCACCGCCAAATACTGGTTCGAGCGCGTGGCGCGGCTTCCAACCGAAGTGGATATTGCCTCGGAGTTCCGCTACCGCGAAGCGCCACTGGCGAAAAATGGCCTGGCCATTGTCGTGTCCCAGTCCGGCGAGACGGCGGATACACTGGCGGCACTGCGCTACTGCAAGCAGAACGGCCAGCATACCCTTGCCGTTGTGAATGTGCCGGAGTCGACCATCGCACGCGAGAGCGAGGTTGTCTTCCGCACATTTGCCGGGCCGGAGATCGGCGTTGCGTCCACCAAGGCCTTCACGTGCCAACTCACGGCTCTCGCCTGCCTTGCCATTCTGGCAGGCAAGATGCGCGGAACCATAACGCTTGAACAGGAACGGGAGCTCGTTGGCGCCCTCACCATGGCGCCGCGCTATATCACGGAGATCCTGAAAGAAGAAAAACACATTGCCGAGGTTGCACGTGAGATCGCCCATGCGCGCGATGTGCTGTTCCTCGGCCGTGGTCTCAATTATCCCATCGCGCTTGAAGGCGCACTGAAGCTCAAGGAGATTTCATACATCCACGCTGAAGGCTATGCGGCGGGTGAATTGAAGCATGGGCCGATTGCCCTGATTGACGAGAATGTGCCGGTGATCGTCATCGCCCCCCATGATGAGCTTTATGAAAAAACCATCTCCAACATGGAGGAGGTTGCGGCACGCGGCGGCAAGATCGTGCTGCTCACCGATGAGCACGGCATGAAGGACAATGGCGACAAGGCTTTCCGGTCCATCCGTATCCCCAAGGCCCATCCCTTCATCAGTCCGCTTCTCTATGCGGTGCCAGTGCAGCTTCTGGCGTACCATGCAGCCGTATTCATCGGCACGGATGTGGACCAGCCGCGAAACCTGGCCAAGTCCGTCACCGTCGAGTGACGGCTGTTTCATGCATGCCGGCAAAAGGATGCCCGGCACAAAGGGCGGGCGTCACGATAGCGGGGTACGATAACTCTCCTCATGGCCGGACTTGATCCGGCCATAGTCGTTACATCAGTCAGGCTGCGGCGGGGTCGGCAGGGTCTGCGTGATCCTTCGCCTGCGCAGCCTTCGGGCTGCCTTTCACCTTTTCACGCAGCCACTGGAACACGACGTAGAGCAGCGGGATGAGGAAGATGCCGACAACGGCTGCAGCAATCATGCCGCCGAACACGGCCGTGCCCACGCCGCGGCGGCTCATCATGCCGGCTCCTTCCGCGAACACCAGCGGCACGAGGCCGGCGATGAAGGCAAAACTCGTCATCATCACGGCACGGAAACGCTCCTTGGCGCCAGCCGTTGCAGCTTCGGAAATGCTCAGCCCCTTGCGGCGGCCCTCCATGGCGAACTCGACGATCAGGATGCCGTTCTTGGCTGCAAGTGCAATCAAGACGACAAGTCCGATCTGGGCGTAGAGATTGTTGTCCAGCCCGGAGAACTTCAACGCCAGAAGCGACCCCATCACACCAGCTGACACGGACAGCAGCACCGCGATGGGGATCGTCCAGCTTTCATAAAGTCCGACAAGGAAAAGATAAGCAAACAGAACGGCGAGGCCCAGGATCATGGTCGTCTTGCCGCTCGCCTCGATTTCCTGAAGCGCCGTGCCCGTCCACTCATATCCATATCCCGCAGGCAGCGTGGCGGAAGCGACTTTCTGCATGGCGGCGATCGCCTCGCCCGAACTGTGGCCGGGCGCGGGGCTACCATTGATGGTGGCGCTGCTGAGATTATTGAAGCGGATGATCGACTGTGGCCCGAGGATCATACGGACTTCAGCGAAAGCCTTCACCGAAACCATCTCACCCTTGTTGTTGCGCACATAGATATCATAAATGTCATCGATCTTGGCGCGGTCTGCGGCCTCGCCCTGTACCACCACCTGCCAGGTGCGGCCAAACATGTTGAAGTCGTTGACGTATGAGCTCCCCAGCACGGCCTGCAGCGTACTGAACACGTCTGACAGGCTCAGCCCGAGTGTCTGTACCTTGTCACGGTCAATATCGAGGAAAAGCTGGGGGGTATTGGCTGAGTAAGTTGTGAAGACGCGCGAGAGATAGGGCGTCTGGTTCGCCGCGAAGATCAGTCCGCGTGACACGGCGGCAAGATCCGCCGGGGATGCGCCGCTGAAATTCTGGAGTTGGAACTCGAAGCCGCTGCCGGTGCCAAGCCCGATGATCGGCGGCAGGTTGTAGAAGATGACATTGGCTCGCCTGATCTGCTGGCCCATGACGGACAGCTTCGGAATGAGGGCGCGGACGGAAAGTTCCGGGGTTGTACGCTTGGCGAAGGGGTCAAGTGTCAAAACCATCAGGGCGGCGTTGGATTTCACCTGTCCGTCGAGCATGCTGTAGCCCACAACGCTCATCGCGCCTGCAACGCCCGGGACGCTGCGAACCATATCCTCGACCTGTTTGGCCACATCAGCGGTGACGTTCACCGAAGCGCCTTCGGGAAGGACAATTTCACCGAAAATGGCGCCCTGATCCTCGGCGGGCAGGAAGCCTGATGGGGTGGTTTTGAACAGCCAGCCCGTGACCGGGAAGATCACCGCCAGGGCGATCAGCCCAATAATGGCGAAGCGCACCAGACGCTTCACCACGAAGGCATAACCGTCACGCGTGTGATTGATGCCGGACATGATCTGCCGCATGGGGAAGCGCTTGGGCCCATGGGACTGTTTCAGCAGCACACCGCACAAAGCGGGTGAGAGCGTCAGCGCATTGATGGCCGAGATGATCATCGACACTGTGACAACGACGGCGAACTGCTTGAACAACTCGCCAGATATGCCTGGAATGAAGGCGACCGGCACGAACACCGACATGAGCACCAGCGTGATGGCGATGATGGGTGCGGTAATCTCGCCCATGGCCTTCCGCGCCGCTTCGGCGGGCGTCATGCTAGGGTCTTCCTCCATCTTGGCTTCCACAGCCTCGACGACCACGATGGCGTCATCCACCACGATGCCGATTGCGAGAACCAGAGCGAGGAGGGAGACGGTGTTGGCTGAGAAACCCAACGCCATCATGACCGCGAAGGTGCCGATCAGCGAGACCGGGACAGCAATCAGCGGAATGAGCGTGGCACGCACAGAGCCCAGGAACAGGAACACCACGATGACGACGAGAACGAAGGCCTCGAATAGGGTCTTCACCACCTCATGGATGCTCTCCTCCACAAACTGTGTGGTGTCATAGGTCGTCGTATAGGTCATGCCTTCGGGGAAGCTGGATTTGGCCTGCTCAAGGATCTTGGTGACGGCCGCAGCGCTGGCGATGGCATTGCCGCCCGGCGCTTGATAAACGCCGATCACCGCGGCGGGCGAACTGTCATAGCGGCCCTGGGTTTCGGACAGCCGCGCCCCGCGCTCCACCCGCGCCACGTCGCGCAGACGCACAAAGGAGCCGCCTTCTGTGGCACGCACGACGATATCCTCGAACTCCTCCACCGTTGTGAGGCGGCCTTCCGTGGTGATGGTCAGCTGATAGCGCTGGTCGGGCAGGGCAGGCTGGGCGCCGATGCGACCGATCGCAGCCTGAAGGTTCTGTTGCTTGAGCGCGTTGATGATGTCGCCCGGCGTCATCTCGAAGTCGGCCAGCCGCTTCGGATCGAGCCAGATGCGCATGCTGTAGTCGGTCGGGGTGAGAAGGTTCACGTCACCCACACCAGACACGCGCTTCAGCCTGTCGAGCAGGTTGATGGTGACGTAGTTTGAGAGGAACAGCTGGTCTTGCTCGGGCTTTTCGGAGGTGAAGGCGATGATTTG
>JBEIDW010000155.1:0-6417 GCA_040383265.1 Hyphomicrobiales bacterium | reverse complement strand
GTGGCCAACCAGATATTTGGTGGCTGCCTGAATGGAGATGTCCGCCCCATGCTCGAAGGCCTTGAAATAGTGGCCTGCACCCCAGGTGTTGTCGATCATCACCACGGCCCCTGCCTTGTGGGCTGCCTCCGCGATGGCCGGAATGTCCTGCACTTCCATGGTCTGTGAACCGGGGGACTCAGTATAGACGACCCGGGTGTTGGCCCTGATCAGGCCTGATATGCTCCGCCCCAGGAGTGGATCGTAATAGGTCGTCTCGATCCCTAAGCTTTTCAGCAGCCCATCGCAGAACTGGCGGGCGGGGTTGTAGGCGGTGTCGACCATCAGCAGGTGATCGCCCGCCTTCAGGAAGGCGAGCAGCGCAATAGAGATCGCCGCCATGCCGGACGGCGCCATCTTGGCGTTGTGGCCGCCCTCGACCATGGCCACCGCTTCCTCCACCGCCTTCGAGGTTGGCGTGCCGCGACGCCCATAGACATAGGTCTGCGACCTGTCATGCAGCGAGTGGGCTGTGGGAAAAAGGACCGTCGAGCCGTGATAGACGGCGGGATTGACGAAACCATGCTCGGCATAATCGCGGCCGGCGGCCACCAGGCGGGTTTCGGGCGAGAGTGCGGAGAGATCAGGCTTGGATTTGGACATGGGTCATTCGCTAGCATGGCAGGCGGCGGTGAGGGAAGGTCTTGAACCGGAGCGCCTGAGTGAGTAGCAAGACGCCAGTTCAGAGGTGGAAATCATGATGGAATCCGCGAAGCGCGTGGCCGAGAAGAAGGACTGGATCAAGGGGGCGACCGGTGATTGGGAAATCATCCTCGGTCTCGAGGTTCACGCCCAGGTTTTGGCCAGGTCCAAGCTGTTCTCCGGCGCTTCGGCCGAATTCGGCGGCGAGCCGAATGATCATGTGTCCCTCGTCGACGCCGCCATGCCGGGCATGCTTCCCGTCATCAATCGCTTCTGCGTCGAGCAGGCGGTGCGCACGGGTTTGGGCCTCAAGGCCGAGATCAACCGCCGCTCGGTGTTCGACCGGAAAAACTACTTCTACCCCGACCTGCCGCAGGGCTACCAGATTTCCCAGTACAAGCAGCCCGTGGTGGGCGAAGGCTCCGTGCATGTGGATGTCGATGGACGCTCGGTCGAAGTGGGCATCGAGCGCCTGCATCTGGAGCAGGATGCTGGCAAGTCTCTTCACGACCAGCACCCGAACATGAGCTTCGTGGACCTGAACCGCTCCGGCTGTGCGCTGATGGAGATCGTGTCCAAGCCCGACATGCGCTCGGCGGATGAGGCCAAGGCCTATGTGACAAAACTCCGCCAGATCATGCGTTACCTGGGCACCTGCGATGGCAACATGGAGCAGGGCTCGCTCCGCGCCGATATCAACGTCTCCGTCCGCCGCCCCGGGGGAGAGTTTGGCACACGCTGCGAAATCAAGAACGTGAACTCCATCCGCTTCATGGGGCAGGCCATCGAATATGAGGCGCGCCGCCAGATCGGCATTCTGGAGGACGGCGGCAAGATCGACCAGGAAACCCGCCTGTTCGACGCGAAGAAGGGCGAGACCCGCTCCATGCGCTCCAAGGAAGAGGCGCATGACTATAGATACTTCCCCGACCCGGACCTGCTGCCATTGGAGCTGGATGAGGCCTGGATCGGCGGCATCAAGGCTTCGCTGCCGGAACTTCCGGACGATAAGATCACCCGCTTCATGAAGGACTACGGCCTGACCGCCTATGACGCGCAGGTGCTGACATCCGAGCGCGCTTCAGCCGATTTCTTCGAGCAGGTGGCGAGGGGGCGGGATGGCAAGATGGCTGCCAACTGGGTGATCAACGAACTCTTCGGCCGCCTGAACAAGGAAGGCAAGACGGTTGAAACCACCCCCGTTTCCGCTGCGCAGCTGGGCGAAATCGTCGACCTTATCGGGGCGCAGGTCATTTCCGGCAAGATCGCCAAGGATGTGTTCGAGATCGCCTGGACCGAGGGGGGCTCTCCGAAGGATATCGTGGAGGCTCGTGGCCTGAAGCAGGTGACAGATACCGGCGCCATCGAAAAGGCAGTCCTCGAGATCATCGCCGCCAACCCGGACAAGGTGGAGCAGGTGAAGGCCAAGCCAACCATGCTGGGCTGGTTCGTCGGCCAGGTGATGAAAACCACCGGCGGCAAGGCTAACCCGCAGGCGGTGAGTGACCTTCTCAAAGATAAGCTGGGGATATGAATCGACAGGAAAGTTCAACAATCAAAACATAAGGTTAGCTTATTTTCTTTGGAGTATTGTTGAACTTGTCTGGTTGCACCCAGTTGTGAAAAATACCGGCTTTTGAGCCGGTATTTTCTAATTCATTCAGTGCCTTGGTTTCGGTTTTCCTTTCCGGCATTTCTACGCTATAGTCCGTACCCTGAGTTTTATATCGGGGCCCGGGGAGGGGAATAGAAGATGGCCAAGACAGCCAAGAAGGCTGCGAAGAAGCCTGACGTGAAGAAGCCTGACGTGAAGAAGCCTGACGTGAAGAAGGCTGTGAAGCCAGCGGCCAAGAAGCCTTCGAACAAGAAGCCAGCGCCGAAGCCGCAACCAGCGAAAAAGGCGGCTGCCGCGCCCGCGAAGAAGCCCGCCGCAGCGCCCGCCAGCCCGCCTGCCGACAAGCAGCGCTTCACGCTTTTTGGCATGCTGGGGTCGGGGCCGACCTACACCGTAGGATTGATGTTGGCGCTGTCCAAATATCCCTTCTCCTACATTCACGTGAACCTTCGGGAAGGCCAGCACAAGCAGCCGGACTTCCTGGTGAAGAACCGTTACGGGCAAGTGCCTGCCCTCCGCGATGGTCAGGTCTACTACGTGCAGTCTGCCGCCATTCTGCAGCACTTGGCGGATGAACTTCACAAATTCGATGGCAAGACGGATGTCGAGAAGAACCGGATCCGGGAGTGGATGTTCTGGCAGTGGGACAAGCTTTCCGTGCCGGTGTTCCGCCTGCGTGCCCGTGCCCGGGGGCTTCGTCAATTCGGCGATGAAGTGCGCATCATGTACGACACCGAAGCCAAGGCAGCCCTTGCGCTGCTGGAGGCCGAACTCGGCAAGTCCGAGTGGATTGCCGCTAAGCGCCCAACCATTGCCGATATCGGAATCTATGGTGTTCTGCGTTATGCTGCCGAAGCCAATATTGATCTCACTCCATATCCCCATGTCGTCGACTGGAAGAAGCGTTTCGAGGCGCTGCCAGGTTTCGGTGCACCGGAACAGATACTGCCCATGGAAAGCCGCCTCCTCTGACCTGACGGGGAGGCCGCTTGCGCAATACGGCTGACAGCTTGGAAACGCCGGGGCCTCGGCCGGATGCGGCGATGCGGCGCAAGGCCCGGCGGGGCAGGGGACGGCTCGAATGCGAACTTGGCGTCCTGTGCGGGCTTCTGGGACTTGTGGCCTCGCGCCTCGGCCAGCTGTGGGTTGCCTTTGATGTCTTCTCGCAGATCACCCTGCAATTCGCGGTCGTCACCATCGCCTTCGCCATCGGCTGGCTGGCCCCGCGCGGACGGCACATCGTTGCCTTTTCCCTGCTGATCGCGGGGCTTGTCGCCATCGGAACGTGGCCGCATCTCGCCAGCCGCTCGCCCACCGTCTTGGGATCGGCCGAGCCAGGCCAGCGTCCGCTGAAGGTGGCGAGTTTCAACACGTTATGGACCAACACGGACGCCGACGCCGTGAAAGCCGAGATCGAGCGGCTCGACGCCGATGTGATCACCCTGATCGAGATGAGCCCGGCGAAGCGGCGCATCCTGCCGGCCCTCAAGGCCCGCTATCCGTATCAGGCGGAATGCTACAATCTCGATTACTGCAATCTCGTGGTGCTTTCGAAACTGCCCATCATCGACAGCGAGGCGCATGGCGCGGGCGCGCTTGGCGGGGCGCCCTCCTTCATCCGCGCCAGGCTGGGGCCGGAAGGCGGCGGCCTCAATGTCATTGGCGTGCACACCATCCGCTTTCCTCATTCCGCGCTGCAGGCCCGGCAGGTTGCGGTGCTCTCCAGCCTCATTGAAAAGCTACCGGGGCCAAAGCTGGTGATGGGCGACTTCAACGCGACGCCCTTCTCCCGCATTCTTTCCACGCTGCAGGATAGCGCCAACCTGACTCGGCTGACCGATCTGCCCTCATGGCCAGCCAAGCTGGGCCTGCCGCAAATCGCCATCGATCACATTTTCATTTCCGCGGGGATTAAGCCGCTGGAGGCGGCAACGATCGGAGAACCCGCAGGGTCAGACCACTACCCCGTCAGCGCGCGCATCGCCGTAACGGTTTCCGGCATGCCCTGAAAAGGAAGAGGGCCGGTTTCCCGGCCCTCTTGAATGGTCAACGTGGCAACGCCTCAGTAATCGAGGTCGTTGTCGTCGGGCGCGCCGGGGTTCTGCTGGTCCATCAGGTTTTCGATGCGGCTGTCGAATTGCTTCTTGCCGAGGTTACGATTGTAGACCTCAGACTGATAGACATCCACCTGGGCGTCGAACTGGTCCTGTTCGCTGTTGAGCGGCGGCAATGCATCATTACCGATGCCGTAGTCACGGCCGCTGGGGATGAAGTTCTGGTCGGCAAACGCCGGAACCGGCAACAGTGCCAAGGCCGCGATGGCCGTCAGTACAAAATGACGCATGGTTACCTCCGAATGGCGGCAGCATAGAATATTCTGCAGGACATCGCACGGGAATTCATAAGACAAACTTAAGCAGCCCGGCGGACCGGGCCGTTTAAGCGGGTGGCGGCGTTCAGTCGTTGAACTGCACCTCATCCACCAACTTTGCCGCTTGCGGTTCCAGCTTTGCAATCTCCGCCACGTTCTGCGTGTCCGGGGTGAATGTGCCCCAGGATTGCACGATCTCGCTGGCGGGAACCTTCGGGTTCACCGGATATTCGAAATTGCCGTTGGCATAGAGTTGCTGGGCCTCGTCACTCGCGAGAAACTCCATCAGCTTCATCGCATTATCCTTGTTCGGTGCGTTGGCGGCGAGCAGCATGCCGGAAATATTCACATGCGTGCCGAAATCCGGCGAGGAGGGGAACACGATCTTCACCGATTCGGCCCATTCCTTCTGTTCAGGCTCTTTCTGCTCCGTCAGCATCTTGCCCATGTAATAGGTGTTGGCGATCGCCAGGTCGCACTCGCCGGCGTGAACGCTCTTGGCTTGGGCGCGGTCGTTGCCCGATGGCCTTACCGCGAGGTTGGCCTTCAGACCTTTCAGCCATTCGCGGGTTGCGTCTTCGCCCTTGTGGGCAATCATCGCGGCAACAAGGCCCAGATTATAGGGGTGGTTGCCGGGGCGCATGCAGATCTTGCCCTTCCACTTCGGGTCGGCCAATTTCTCATAGGTGATGGAGGTGATCGGCGCGCGCTCGCGCGAGGCATAGACCACGCGGGCCCGCATGGTTAGGCCGAACCATTGATTGTCCGTGTCGCGGAGATTGGCGGGCACCTTATCGAGAATGGCGGGGGAACTGACGGGTTGGGCAAGGCCACGGCCTGCGGCTTCGACGAGGCGGCCCACATCGGCGGTGAGCAGCACGTCTGCCGGGCTGTTGCGGCCCTCCTGAGCCAGGCGTTCGACCAGGCCATTGTCGGCGTAGACTGCCTGAACCTGAACGCCAGTCTTGGCGGTGAAGGCCTCAAACAGAGGGTTGATCAAAGCCGGCTGCCGGTAAGTATACACGTTGACCACGCCATCGGCCCGCGCAGGTGAGGCGGCGGCGGATGCTGCAATGGCGAGGGAAAGGCCGAGGCCAAGAATGTGGCGGCGCGGGAAAGACATCGGGATAGCTCCATGCGTTCACTTCAGGACTGAGAGAGCTATGGATCAGTCCGCGTTGGGCTGTCAAGAGAGTCCGACTAAAATAATCGGGTTTAGAATTGCTCTAAACTGGCTGAGGTGTCCCCAGTGCGCTATGCTTCAAAGATGAGAGTTTTCGAAAGGGGTCGACGACATGGCATTCGAGGAACTGAAAGCGCAGATCGGCTTGCTCCTGGGCGAGATGAACGAGCAGCCCGAGGATCTGCATGAGTTGTACATGCAGATCCATCAGGAGCTGAACCAGCTGCGCGCCACCGGCATGGCGTTACCAGCCGATCTGGTGGAGCTTGAGCAGCGGCTGCTGCAGGAATTCCCCGAGGCGCCGCCAAAGGAATGAGTTCAACGCCTTCACGGCGCACTTGCATCCCCCGGAAATTCGCGGCAAAAGCCCAGCCAGCAGGAGACGTGGCCGAGTGGCTGAAGGCAACGGTTTGCTAAATCGTCATACGCTGTCAAGGCGTATCGAGGGTTCGAATCCCTCCGTCTCCGCCATTTAGCCCTCAGCCAAATCTCTCTCCCCAACATTCCAGCGTCGAAAATCCCCCGTATTTGCGTGCTTTTCTGCGAGAATTTCCTGACTGCCGGAAT
>JBEIDW010000154.1:0-6514 GCA_040383265.1 Hyphomicrobiales bacterium | reverse complement strand
CTTCTTGGAATAAGGCCCCAGCGCATAGTCGGCGATGCCCTTGAGATTGATGTAACGATTGAGCAGGGCCGCGAACCTGGCCTTCAGGGCCGGCCCCTTCTTGCCGTTGTTCGCAAGGTTCATCACATCTTCCGCGATGCCCGTCACATAGTCCTCAGCCGGTGTATTGGCCGCCGCAGGCGCAACACAAGCAAGAAGAGCCGCCAGCGCGACGCCGCCAAGTTCCCGCCGGGTCAGCGGGCGATGTTTCCGATTACGCATGTAACCTCCAAAAGGCCGGATTTCCCCGTCCAACCGCGAGCTTGAGTATAGGCCGCGAAATCTTGACGATTGCAAGACGCTGGAGCGCCAATACACGCTCATGTGAAAATCGAAACGCCCGCAAGCAGTGTTGCCATAGACATAAAGATATGTTTATATGATTATAGAGAGGTTGTCGATGGATGAATTACTGTCCGGCCTTCGCGCCGCCGCCGAAGCGACACGGGTGCGAATCTTGTTCATTCTTGCCCATGGCGAGGCGAATGTCAGCGAATTGACCCAAATTCTGGGCCAGAGCCAGCCGCGCGTCAGCCGCCACCTCAAACTCATGGCGGAGGCGGGCCTGATCAGCCGCCATAAGGAAGGCAATTGGGTGCTGTTCCGCCTGCGCGAGGAAGATATGGGCGGTGCCCTCTCCCGCGCCATCGTGGACCTGCTGCCCGGCGCTGACCCCGTGCTCGCTGGCGATCTCGCGCGGCTTGAGGATATCCGCAGCCGCAGGGCCGAGGCCGCCTCGCGCTATTTCGCTGAAAATGCCGCGCAGTGGGAGGAACTCCGGTCCCTCCACGTGCGGGAAGAAGACGTTGAACAAGCCATGGTGCGCCTGGCCGGGGCAGGCCCCATCCGCCTCCACGTTGATCTCGGCACGGGAACGGGCGCGGTGCTACGCCGCTTCGCCAGCCTTGCCCATCAAGCCATTGGCATCGATTCGAGCCGGGACATGCTGGCCATAGCCCGCGTGAACCTTGAAACAGCAGGCATCCGCAATGCCCAGGTGCGGCATGGCGAAATCTACGCTCTGCCCTTCCCCGACGGCTTCGCCGATCTTGTTACCCTTCACCAGGTGCTGCACTTCCTCGAAGACCCGGCGCGGGCGCTGGCGGAAGCCGCGCGCATTCTTGAACCAGGTGGCCGCCTGCTAATCGTCGACTTCGCCCCTCATGATCTCGACGAATTGCGCACCGAGCATGCTCATCGGCGCTTGGGCATTGCGGCCGAACACATGGCGCAATGGCTGGGCCGCACCGGGCTCTCTCTGACCCAGCATGCCGTGCTGCCGCCGCCGTGGCGGAAAGAAGGAACAGGCCTCACAGTTTCCTTGTGGCTGGCCACAGCTACCCGCAGCCCCGTTTCACCAACCCTCGTAAAGGATCGCGCCTCATGATCGCTTTCGCCGAAGACACATCGGGCATTACCGTGTCATTCGAGTTCTTCCCGCCGAAGGCCGAGGGCGATGACAGCTTCTGGCGCACCATTGCCAAGCTTGAAACCGTAGCGCCCAGTTTTGTCTCCGTCACTTACGGCGCGGGCGGCACCACACGCGACCGCACTCTCAACACCGTCCGCCGCATCGCGGCCAAAACCTCGCTGAAGCCCGCCGCTCATTTGACATGCGTTGGCGCCAGCAAGGCGGAGGTGAACGCCGTGGTGAAGGACTTTGCGCAAGCCGGCGTGCGCCACATCGTGGCGCTGCGCGGCGACCCGCCGGGCGGTGTCGGCACCAAATTCGCACCCCATCCCGAAGGCTACCGGAACGCGGCCGATCTGGTGCGCGGCATCCGGGAACTGGGCGACTTCGACATCTCGGTCTCAGCTTATCCCGAACGGCACCCTGAGTCCGTGTCGATCGAGGAAGACCTTGCCTTCATGGCGGACAAGGCCGATCATGGCGCAACCCGCGCCCTGTCGCAGTTCTTCTTCCACAACCCGTTCTTTCTAAGGCTTCGGGACCGCGTCGCGGCGCGCGGCATCAACATTGACGTCGTGCCGGGCATTCTGCCCATTACCTCCTTCGCCCGCGTCAGCGAATTCGCGGCCAAGTGCGGCGCGCATATTCCGCCAGCACTGGCGCGGCGCTTTGAAGGCCTGGATGACGATCCGGAAACCCGCAACCTGGTGGCCGCCATGGTGGCCGCCGAACAAGTGGATGCTTTGCGCCGCGAGGGCGTGAAGCACTTCCATTTTTACACGCTGAACCGCGCCGACCTTGTCTATGCCATCTGCCGGGTGCTGGGCTTGGGGCCAATGGCAAAAGCCGCCTGACGCGTCACACCCCGTTCCGCTCCCACACAGCCTTGATTTTGGGGTTGGCGATAACCGCGTCATAGGCGCGTGCAAGGCTCGGGTGCGCGGCAAACAGCGCCTTCATGTCCGGCGCCCAGCTGCACAGCATGGCGGCGTAGATATCCACGGCACTCATGCGGCGTCCCAGAATGAAGGGATGTTCTCCCAGTGCTTCGGCATAAATAGCGATTTCATGTTCCATCATCTGGACGGCCTTCGCCTTCACGGCCGCAGCCCCTGACGGATCAGCCGTGTAGCGGTCCGGGTAGAAGATGCGCAGTTCGCTCATATAAACTGTTGTGGCGAGATAGACCTGCCAGCGCAGGAACTGCGCACGCTCTGGCGAACCCAGCGCAGGGGCAAAGCCTGCCGCGGGAAACTGGTCGGCAATGTGAATCATCATCGCCGCGCTTTCCGTCATCACGCTGTCATCCGGCAGTATGAGGGTCGGCACTTCGGCCTTCGGATTGATCTTGAGGAAAAAGTCATGGAACGAACCGTCGGGCCTGCGCTCCAGAACGATGACCTTGTATTCGGCCCCGCAAGCGGCAAGCAAGGCTTCGGGCGCCATGGAACCGGCGCTGTTGCGGCAGTAGAGTGTGAACATGTGCTTTATCCTCCAGGAAATGTTAGCTTAGCCCCCCCAACGCCGATTGTGGAGGGTCATCCATTGCATGACGGACCGCGAAATGCGATGGAGGGACTCTTGCAACTTGCCCGGCCTTCCATGGCGAAAATCTTCGCACCCGCTTTCCCGAAAAAAGTGCGCTTCAGCTACTCGACGGCTGACCAGCCCGTGCTGCAACGCGCAGTGATCCAGGCGATCGAGAAGATCGGCGGCCAGAGGAAGCTCAAGAAACTCTATGTCCAGCACCAGAAGAACCTGAAAAACGGCGAGAACTTCTTCGATTCAGCCATCGGCCTGCTGCGCATGAAGGTGGAGTATGACGAAGCCGCCCTCGCCCGCACGCCCGGGACCGGACCGGTGCTGTTCATCGCCAACCACCCCTATGGCGTGCTGGATGGCATCACGCTCACATGGCTGGCCACAAAGGTAAGGCCCGACACAAAGGTTCTGGCGAATGATGTTCTCTGCCAGGCCCCGGAAGCGGTGGGCAATCTCCTGCCTGTCGCCTTCGCACCCACGCGGGAAGCGCGCGAAACCAATGTGAACTCCAGGCTCGAAGCCCAGAAATGGCTCAGGCAAGGCCATGCCATCGGCATCTTCCCCGGCGGCGGTGTCTCGACGTCCGAAAAGCCGCTGAAAGGCCCAGCTGTAGACCTGCCCTGGGCCCCCTTCACCGCTAAGCTGCTCCGCGCTTCGCAGGCCACCGTGGTGCCGGTCTTTTTCGTTGGCCAGAACTCGCGCCTGTTTCAACTGGCGAGCCACCTGAGTCTCACCCTCCGCCTGTCACTGGTGTTCCGCGAAACAGCACGGCGCATCGGCTCCCGCCTCAAGGTGCGGGTGGGCGCGCCGATTCCCTTTTCCGAAATCGCCCATATCGAGGACCGCGCCGAATTGGTGATGGAGTTGAGAAAGCGCACCTTCGAACTGGCCAGACCCGAGGACATCAAGGGCTCAAACCTTGATCTTCACCTGCGCGAAGCGCGTATCAAGGGCGTCAGACAGAAGAACGAAGAGTGAAGGCCACCATGACGGCGCAGGGCTTAACCGTCCATTAACCGCAATATGTTGCCGTAAGTAAAACTCATCCTGCTTCGCTTGGTGCCTTTTGCGCAATTTTTTTGCTGCACTCTCCGTACTCTTCATCATGGCCATTGGTCAGGCCCTTCCTGCTCAGGCGGAGAAGTGCCCTGCGGCCTCATTTGTCAAGAGTGTAAGCGAGGCCTATGACCGCGCCGCACGTTCAAATTCGCCTGCGGCCTTTGCCAACGCCGCGGCTCGCTATTCCGACCTGCGTGCCATCAGCTTTTTCGCGCTGGGCCGCTTCCGCAAGGATCTGCCCAGGAACCGCGAGGCCGAATATCTTGAGCTGACCCGCCAGTTCATCGGCCGCACACTCAAGAAGCATGGCAGCGGCTTCCGCGGCACCACGCTCACCATCACCGACTGCGTGACTGCCAGCGGCGGCGTCGTCGTGACGGCCCGCACCAGCTCAGGCAGCAGGGTCATCTTCCGCCTCGCCCGCGCGGGTGGCAGCTACACGGTGAAGGATGTCAACATGAAGGGCATCTGGCTGGCGCAGCAAATGCGCTCAACCTTTGTCGGCACCATTGCCCGCACCGGCTCGATCGACGGATTGCTTGACTACCTGCGCAGGTAAGCAAAGGCCGTTTCCTATCTCACCCCGACCAGGAAGAGGCGCGGAAAGCGCAGCAGCACCGTTCCATCCGCCTGCACCGGATAGGCTTCGCGCAGCAATTCACGATAAGCGGCAAGATAGGCGGGGCGCTCAGCCTCTGTCAGCGGATCGATAAACGGCTTCAGGCCCGTGGTGCTCAGCCATGCGATGATACCGTCAACGCCCTCCAGCGGATGATTGTAGATGGTGTGCCAGATATCAAGCCGCCGGAAAAAGGGCTTCAGTCGATCATAATAAACTTCTGGCGATGGCAGCAGATCACGTGCCGCTTGCGCCGCGGCGAGCTTGAAGCCCAACGCCACCCGTTCGGCTGCGGCCTGCATCAGGCGGTGGCTTGGCTCCGCCAGATTGTCTGGCATCTGCACCGCCAGCACGCCGCCCGCGGGCAAGGTGGTGCTCAGGCGTTCCAGCACGCTCAAATGATGCGGCACCCATTGGAATGCAGCGTTCGAGAAAAGCAGATCCGGCAAGCTGTCCGGCATCCACTGCGAGAGATTGCCCTCGTCGAAGCAAGCCCGGGGACAGGCCTGTCGCGCCGCCTCCAGCATGGCAGGCGAATTGTCGATGCCAGTGATGGAGGCATTGGGATAACGCCCGACCAAAAGTGCAGTTGAATTACCGGGTCCACAGCCGAGATCATAGATTTGGCGCGCCTGGGCCAAAGGCACGTGCGTGAGCAAATCCCGCGCGGCACGGGTGCGCTCATCAGCGAATGTCAGGTAATTGGCGGGCTGCCAGTCACTCATCGGCTGCGGCCCATCATGCATCAATACTCGAGCACAACCACCTTGGTGCCCATCTGCACACGGTTATAGAGGTCAATGATATCCATGTTCAGCAGGCTGACGCAGCCCGCCGTCTTCTTGCGTCCGATCATCGAGGGATCATGTGAACCGTGGATGCGGTAGATGGTGTCCACATCGCCCTGATAGAGATAGAGGGCGCGGGCACCCATCGGATTTTCGGGGCCGCCCGGCATGCCGCCATTCTGCCACTTGGCCAGCTTGGGGAACTCCGCAACGTGCTGAGGCGTCGGCGTCCAGGTTGGCCATTTTTCCATGCGGCCGATCGTGGCCTGGCCGGACCAGGTACGGCCGGCCTTGCCCACCGAAGCGCCGTAGCGGATGGCCTTGCCATTGCCGAGCACGAAATAGAGATAGCGCTTTTTCGGATCGACCACGATGGCGCCCGGGGGTTCGCTCGTCTCGAAATCCACCTCCTTGCGGCGGTACTTGTAGGCGATCTTGTTCTCTTCGTTCTTGACCGGGAACGGCTCGGCCGAAAGGTCGGTCGCAGCTGCCGCTTCCTCTGCAAAGGCCCTGGAGGCCGGCAGGGCGGCGGCAGCGGCAAGCGAGGCGAGAAGCAGGCGGCGAGAGATGATCATGGCAGGAATCGCTATCGTTGGGATTTTGCCCTCTCTAGCACGCGCGGCCTGCGGCGTCATCCGGGGCAGAAGTGGCCGTCAGCCGCCCTTCGGGCACCCTCTCCCTCCGTGGACGGGCGAAGGACTGGAATAAACCGATTCTCCCGTTGCGCAGCAACGGGAGAAGGTCCCCGAAGGGGGATGAGGTCAATTAACGCGTGAACTGCTTGTATTTGATGCGCTTGGGCATGAGGGAATCCTCACCGAGGCGGCGCTTCTTGTCTTCCTCATAGTCCTGGAAGTTGCCTTCGAACCATTCCACGTGGCTATCGCCCTCGAAGGCCAGAATATGGGTGGCGAGGCGGTCGAGGAACATGCGGTCGTGGCTGATGACCACGGCGCAGCCGGCGAAATCCTCCAGCGCCTCTTCGAGCGCGGCCAGCGTTTCGGTATCAAGGTCGTTGGTCGGTTCGTCGAGCAATAGTACATTCGCGCCGGACTT
>JBEIDW010000153.1:0-6600 GCA_040383265.1 Hyphomicrobiales bacterium | reverse complement strand
CGAGGTAGCAGGCCGAGTAGCCCACGGCAAAGAGCTGTTCTGGGTTGGTGCCCTTGTCATCGCCACCCATTTCCTTGGGGAGCGAGAGGGCGAGGTCGAGCTTGCCGTCATCGGTCTTGCCGCGTCCGTCGCGGCCTCCGGTCGATGTGGCGTGGGCGGTATAGGCGATCGGCATGGGAGTTTCCTTTCAGCTGTCAGTTTTTATGTTCCCGAAATCACATTGGATCACCTGCGGTGCGGCATCAAGGGCTTAACGGCGGGCAAGCGCCACGCCTACGGCAGCCAGGGCGAAGCCAACCCAGCCGAGCGGCGGCATGGCCTCTCCCAGCAACGGCCATGCCATCAGGGCCGAGATGGGGGGCACGAGATAAAAAAGAGAGGAGACGCGGCTGACCTCGCCCGCGCGGATCATGGCGAGGAGCAGCGACATGGCGATGATGGAGTTGCCGATCACGAGATAGGCGAGTGCGCCCAGAAAAGGCAGGTTCCAGTCGAAAGTGAAGGATTCGAACATCATGGCAAGCGGCAGTGTTGCTGCCAGCCCCGCCAGATATTGTACGGCGTTGGAAACGACCGGATGATGGCTCTTGGCGAAGCGCTTTTCCCACAGCGTGCCCGCTGTGATGCACAGCAGGGCGCCCATCGCGGCGGCCACCCCGACGGGGTTCTGAAGCTCGACGCTGGAGCGCGCCATGATGACGGTGGCCGCGCCCGCCAGTCCCAGCCCCAGCCCGGCCCAGCGCAGCATGCTGACCTTTTCGCGGGTGAAGCGGGGTGCGATGAGGCCGACGAGGATCGGCTGCAGGCAGACGATGATGGCAACGCCGCCTGCAGAAACACCCGCCTTGAAGCTGAGGTAGGAGAGGCCGAAATAGCCGAACTGGATCAAAAGCCCGACTATGGCGAGGTGCATCCAGTCGGCGCGGGTTTGCGGCAGCGGCGGCCTCATGATGGCCACAAGCGGGGCCAGCAGCGCGCAGACGCAGGCGTAGCGCAGGCTGAGGAAGCTTAAAGGCTCCGCATGGCTGATGCCCAGCTTGGCCACCGAGAACCCGCCAGACCAGAGCAGCAGGAAGATGACGGGCGCGGCGAGGAGCCAGAAGGGTTTCGTCGAGGTCATGGCGCGGGACCATAAGGGTTGGAACCGCCGGGAGCTATCGCCACATTGCAGTTCCCCTGCCAAAGCTACGCAGGGCTGTGCTAATGAGATGGCCATGCGCGTTCCGCCCTCATTCCTGGAAGACATCCGTGGCCGGGTGACGATCTCCTCGGTCGTCGGCCGCAAGGTCACGTGGGACCGGCGGAAGTCCAACCCAGGCAAGGGCGATTACTGGGCCTGCTGCCCGTTTCATGGCGAGAAGTCGCCCTCCTTCCATGTCGAAGACCGGAAGGGCCGCTATCACTGTTTCGGCTGCAAGGCGTCGGGCGACATTTTCACCTTCCTGGTCGAAAAGGAGGGCCTGAGCTTCCCCGAGGCGGTCGAGCGTCTGGCGGCGGAGGCGGGGCTTGCCATGCCGCAGATGTCGGAGGCGGACCACAAGCGGGAGGAGCAGCGCGCCAGTCTTTATGACGTGATGGAAATCGCCGCGAAATTCTTCGAGGCCGAATTGCAGTCAGCGCGCGGCTCCCGCGCCCGGGGTTATCTGGCGGACCGGCAGCTTTCCGTGGCCATCCAGAAGGAATTCCGGCTCGGCTATGCGCCCGATGACCGCTCGGCCCTGCGTTCGCATCTCGCTGACAAGGGAGTTGGCGTGGAGCAGATGGCTGAGGCCGGGCTCGTCATCGCAGGCGAGGATATTCCCGTGGCCTATGACCGCTTCCGTGACCGGGTAATGTTCCCCATCCGCGACCCGCGCGGCCGTGTCATTGCCTTCGGCGGCCGGGCGCTCTCCAAGGATGTGCCAGCCAAATACCTGAACTCGCCGGAAACGCCGCTCTTCCATAAGGGCCATGTGCTCTACAACCTCGACAAGGCACGGGGCCCCGCCCACGAAAAGGGCCAGATCATCGCGGTTGAGGGCTATGTCGATGTCATCGCCATGCACCGCGCCGGTTTGCCGCAGGCTGTGGCGCCACTCGGAACGGCGCTTACCGAGGATCAACTCCGCATCCTGTGGAAGCAAGTGGCGGAGCCCATCCTGTGCTTTGATGGTGATGCGGCGGGCCTCAAGGCCGCCTACCGCGCGCTGGACCTAGCGCTTCCCCTGCTGGAGCCCGGTCATTCCCTTCGCTTCGCCCTTCTGCCCGAGGGGCAGGACCCCGATGATCTTCTCAAGGCGGAAGGGGCCGAGGCAGTTCGCACTGTGGTGGAGGCCGCCCAGCCGCTGGCTGAGGTGTTGTGGCAGCGTGCGCTGGCCCAGAATGATCGTTCAACCCCGGAGCGGCGCGCCCAGTTCGAGCGTGATTTACGTAGTAATATCAATATTATATCAGACGATGTTGTGAAAAAACATTATCTTGCCGAGTATGGCGAGAGGCTTCGGGCGCTGTTCAGTCCGCCGGGGGCGGCGCGCGGGCCAATGGGCCGCCGGCCACCCGGCGGATTGTCTGCCAAGGGCGGATTCAGGCCCAACGCGCGGCCGTGGGACGTGCAGCAACCGCCCACCGCACAGCTCAGGCGGCTTGCCGCTGGGTCCACCCCTCACAACGGGGCTGAGCGGCGGGAGCAGATGATTGTCCTGACTCTCATCAACCACCCGGACCTGCTGCATGAATTCCTGGACGAGTTCGCCAGCCTCGAAATGACCAGCCGGGAGCTTGACTCGCTCCGAACGCAAATCATAGATAGCGCTGCTTTGGGCACCGGCCTTGACGGAACGGGCCTGAGGGGCCATTTGACAACTTCGGGATCTGGTCCCTTGCTGGACCGGTTGGAATCCCAGGCGAAACGGCTGAACGAATGGTTTCTTGGGAGCGGGGCTGCGCAAGATGACGCCCGCACAGGCCTCCGTCAGATGATCGCCCTGCATCGTAAAACTGTCACCCTCGAGCGGGAGCTTCGGGCGGCTGAAGCCGCTTTTGCTGCCGATCCGACGGAGGAAAAGCTGAACGCGCTCATGGCGGTGCGTGAGCAGGTCTCGTCCCATGCGGGGTCGGAAGCCCAGATCGAGGGCTTCGGCGCCGCCAGTGGACGTTCTGCTGACGCCATCACCTGATGGGCGCCTGAAACCGGGTTTGGGCTCAAGATTGGGTTAAGCGGCGCTTAAGACCGCGACTCTAGGTTTTGACCCCGAATCACAACGCTGCTAAGGCGGGCACCCCAGCCAGCCTTTTGAGATCAAGGACTTGTTTAATGGCCCGAGCCCCAGTGCGCGCACCCGCCCCGGACGAGCAGGAAGCCCAAACCAGCAACGACGACGCTGACGCCCCGGAGGCCCAGGGCGGCGATAGCTCTGACTCGCCAATCCTTGACCTGTCGGATGCGGCCGTCAAGCGGATGATCAAGTCGGCGAAGGCACGCGGTTATGTGACGCTCGACGAACTGAATTCCGTTCTCCCCTCCGAGGAGACGAGCCCCGAGCAGATCGAAGACATCATGGCGATGCTCAATGACATGGGCATCAACGTGGTCGAGTCGGAAGAAGAATCCGAAAACCTGACTGCCAAGGTGGAAGCCGAGGCGGAAGGCGAATCGACCGAGACCGCGCTCATCAAGGTGGAAGCCGCCAAGCTGCCCGCCGACCGCACGGATGATCCCGTGCGCATGTATCTGCGCGAAATGGGGCAGGTGGAGCTCTTGTCGCGCGAGGGCGAAATCGCCATCGCCAAGCGCATCGAAGCGGGCCGTGAGGCGATGATCGCGGGGCTGTGTGAAAGCCCGCTCACTTTCCAGGCCATCATCATCTGGCGCGATGAGTTGAACGAGGCGAAGATCCTGCTTCGTGACATCATCGACCTTGAAGCCACCTATGCCGGTCCCGACGCCAAGAAGCAGGGCCCGGTGCAGACGCCCGCTCCTTACGTTCCACCCAAGGAAGAAGTGAAGAAGAAGGCCGAGGCCAAGCGTGCCGAAGCCAAGCGCGCCGCCGCCGCCATCCGCCGCCCCTCTGGCGATGATGAATTCGGCGACGTGCTGAGCCCTGAGGATTTCGACAAGCCGCAGATCGAGGATGATGACGAGGACGAGGGCGATGACCTCGGCGTATCGCTTTCCGCCATGGAAGCGGAGCTGAAGCCAAAGGTTCTCGAAATCTTCGACAACATCGCCAAAAGCTACAAGTCCCTGCGCAAGCTGCAGGATCAGGAAGTGGCGGAAGGCACCGAACTTTCGCCCTCGCAGGAGCGCCGCTACAAGAAGCTGCGTGAGGAGATCGTGGCCGAGGTGAAGTCGCTCTCCCTCAACAACGCCCGCATCGAGGCGCTGGTCGAGCAGCTCTACGACATCAACAAGCGCCTCAACGCGCTTGAAGGCCGCCTCATGCGCCTGGCCGAAACCTATAAGGTGCCGCGCCCCGAGTTCCTGAAGGAATACCAGCACAATGAGCTGGATCCCGACTGGCTGAAGCGCGTGGCCCGCCTCACCAAGTTCGGCTGGAAGAAGTTCGTCAATGACGAGAAGGATTCGATCAAGGTCATCCGTGACGAAATCTTCGAACTCGCCACCGCCACCGGCCTGCAGATTCCGGAATACCGCCGCATCGTCGCCATGGTGCAGAAGGGCGAGCGCGAGGCGCGCATTGCCAAGAAGGAAATGGTGGAGGCCAACCTCCGTCTCGTCATTTCCATCGCCAAGAAATACACCAACCGTGGCCTTCAGTTCCTGGATCTCATCCAGGAAGGCAACATCGGCCTTATGAAGGCGGTGGACAAGTTCGAATACCGCCGCGGCTATAAGTTCTCGACCTATGCCACCTGGTGGATCCGGCAGGCCATTACGCGCTCCATCGCGGATCAGGCCCGCACCATCCGAATGCGGGGGCACATGAGCTAGACGACCAACACCATCTTTCGCCCCCCGCGCCAGATGATGCCTTAGCTGGGGCGCGACCCGACGCCGGAAGAACTGGCCGACAAGCTTTCCATGCCGCTCGAAAAAGTGCGCAAGGTGATGAAGATCGCGAAGGAGCCGATCTCGCTTGAAACGCCGGTGGGCGATGAGGAGGATTCACACCTTGGTGACTTCATCGAGGATAAGAACGCCATCCTGCCGATCGATGCCGCCATCCAGGCCAACCTGCGCGAAACGACAACCCGCGTTCTGGCCTCACTCACGCCGCGCGAAGAGCGCGTTCTCCGCATGCGCTTCGGCATCGGCATGAACACCGATCACACGCTGGAGGAAGTGGGCCAGCAATTCTCGGTAACGCGCGAACGCATCCGCCAGATCGAAGCCAAGGCGCTCAGAAAACTGAAGCACCCCAGCCGCAGCCGCAAGCTGCGGAGCTTCCTGGACAACTGATCCGATCTCTTGATCGCCGGGCCTGACCCGGCGATCTTTTTTGGCGGGCTTTGGAAAAGGGTGCTCCGGTCAAGCCCGGGGCATGAAGGGTTGAGAGGTCTATATCCGCCTCACAATTGAAATCCCCGCCTGCGCCCGGTAATCTCCCGCATATCAGTCAATGCCAGAAGAGGGTTGGGTCCATGTCATTTTTCAAGAAGCTCTTCGGTGGCGGGTCGTCAGCGGAGGCGGGGGCACTGAAGCCTGCGAAGCAGGTTGAGTACAATGGCTATCAGATCGCCGCCACGCCCTACAAGGAAGGTGGCCAGTGGCAGACCTGCGGGGTCATTTCAAAGACCATCGACGGCGCCCCGCGCGAGCATCGCTTCATCCGGGCCGACCGCTTTTCCGATCAGGTGGCAGCGGCTGATCACACGATCCTGAAAGGCCAGCAGATCGCCGACCAGCTCGGCGACCGCATGTTTGGGTAGGGCCTGTATTCATCTCTCTTGCCGTCACCCCGGCGAAGGCCGGGGTCCAGCTTGGGGCGTCTCATCAATGGAAGAGAAAACTGGATCCCGGCCCTCGCCGGAATGACGGGTTTGGTAACCCCTACGCCAGCACGTAGTTGAAGCTGACACTGATGCGGTAGCCTTCGGCGCGGTTCAGCGGCACTTCGTGGCGAAGCCAGCTTTCCCACAGCATCAGCGTGCCCACTTCCGGCCGGAAGGAGACATGCGATTTGAAATTCTGCGGCAGGTCTGTCTTGCGCGGTGGGGCGGCCATCATCAGGCCAAGCCGCGGGTCTTCGTAAACGATGGGCCCGGCGCCCTGCGGCACGGCCACATAGAAGGTGCCGCTGATCACCGAATTGGGGTGGATGTGCGAGGTGTGCGAACCACCCTCCGGCATGACGTTCACCCACAGGGAATCGACCCTCGGCTTGGTGCCGCGCAAATCCCAGTGAAGTTCCTTCGCATAGGCCAGGCAGTGCTTGTCGATCAGCTTCACCAGCCTGGCGAATTCCGGGAAGCGCCAGGGCAGGTCATTCAGCGAGGCGTAGGAGGTGTAGCCGGGATAGCCGTGCTTGTCGCACCACTTGAGGCCCGCCGTGTCATCAACGGCGAGCGACATGCATAGCGCCTCGATGGCGTTGATGAGCTTCTGCGGCGCGATCTTGTCTGCCCGGTAAAGCCGGGTGACGAAAAGATCATGGGTCTTGG
>JBEIDW010000152.1:0-6616 GCA_040383265.1 Hyphomicrobiales bacterium | reverse complement strand
GCATGCCGCGCTCAGGCACGACGCTGGCGGAACAGATCCTCGCCAGCCACCATCAGGCAGAGGGATTGGGTGAACTCACCACGCTTCCCGAACTCATGGCCCGGCTTGGCGGCGGTCTGCAGAAGCCAGCTCAATTCAGTCAAGCGGTTCTTGGCCTCACGGCTTCAGACACGAACAGGCTGGCGGAAGACTATCTTGCTGTCTACCGCGGCCAGGATGCGCAGTGCATCCGCTTCATCGACAAGCGCCCCCACAATTACGAATGGCTGGGGATGATTCCGCTCCTGTTCCCCCGCGCGCACATCATTCACTGCCGCCGCGACCCGCTGGATAATTGCGTCTCCATGTTCATGCAGAATTTCAATGCGACCCATGGCTACAACCAGGATCTGGAAACGCTCGGCAAATACTATGTGGCGTATCAGGGCCTCATGAAGCATTGGCAATCGGTGCTGCCCATCCCGCTTCAGGACTGCGTGTATGAAACCGTGGTTGGCAATCTCGAGGAACAGGCGCACGCGCTCGTTTCTTTCCTCGGCCTTGACTGGGATCCCGCCTGTCTCAGCTACCATGAGACAGACCGGCGCGTGAACACGCCTTCGCGCTGGCAGGTCCGCCAGCCCTTGTATGACAAGTCCGTCGGCCGGTGGCGGCGCTACGAGACGCACCTGAGCCCGCTCAAGGCCGCGCTTGGCATGACCTGAATCACAAGAGGGCGACCCTTCTCAGGATCGCCCTCATTATAACGATTACCTGCGGCGAGCGCTCAGGCGAGCTTGGGGTATTCCGCCTTGTAAACATGCTGGCGGATGAAGGCCTCGTAATCCTTGGGGGCTTCAACACGTGCGAGGCCGCTGTCGAACACCAGCTTCGCCACCCGCGCCGCCGTCTTGATTTCGATCTCGAGCATGTTCTCCTGCTTGGGATACAGCAGGCCCTGCTTCAAGAGGTCTGGCGTCACCTGGTCAGCGACGGCGCGCGCTGCTTCGATGAACATCTGGTCGGAAACACGGGAGGCCTGCATGGCAAAGATCGCCATGCCCACAGCCGGGAAGATGTAGAAGTTGTTGGCCTGTCCGGGCAGATAAGTAACACCGTTCAGCACAACAGGATCGAACGGCACGCCCGCGGCATAGATCGCCTTGCCCTTGGACCAGCCATAGGCCTGTTCAGCCGTGCACTCCGCATGGTCTGTCGGGTTGGACAGCGCGAGGATGACAGGGCGGTCGTTATGGGCGCACATCGCTTCAACGACCTGCTGGGTGAAGGCGCCACCGATGGTGCTGACGCCGATGATGGCGGTTGGCTTCAGATCATTGATGGCGGCCACGAAGTCCTTGCAGGGCGCATGCGGGTGCGCATAGATCTTCTGGAAGTCAACAAGGTCCGTGCGGCTTGGCTCTAGCAGGCCGTTGACGTCGAACATGTGAACGCGCGAGCGCGCCTCTTCGAGGGTCAACCCCTCTTCCACAAGCGCGGTGCACAGCAGGTTTGCAAGGCCAATACCGGCAGACCCCGCGCCAAGGAACAAATAGGATTCGTCCTTCAGATTGCTGCCCTTCAGCTTGCAGGCATTGATCATGCCCGCCAAAGTGATCCCCGCCGTACCCTGTACGTCGTCATTATAGACGCAATACTTATCGCGGTAACGCTCAAGCAGATGCACGGCATCAACACCAGTCCAGTCCTCGAAGTGAATGCAGCACTTCGGGAACACCTCCTGCACCGCCTCCACGAACTCATCCACGAAGGAGTAGAGATCGGCTGTGGCGGGGCGCTTCTGACGCAGGCCGAGATAGAGCGGATCGGCAAGATAAGGTTCGTTATTGGTGCCCGCATCCAGATACATCGGCAGCAGATATTGCGGCGGAACGCCAGCCGCAGCGGTATAGAGCTGCAGCTTGCCGATCGGGATGCCCATGCCATTGGCGCCAAGGTCGCCAAGGCCAAGAATACGCCCGCCATCAGTGACGCAGATGAAGCGGATGTCCTTTACCGGCCAATTGCGGAGTATTTCCTTCACCCTGCCCCGCCGCGTGATGGACAGATAGATACCCCGCGTCTGGCGGAAAATATGCCCAAACTTGAGGCATGCCTCGCCGATCGTCGGGTCATAGACGATGGGCAGGAAGCGCGCCGGATCTGACATCACGGTCTTGTAGAACAGCACCTCATCGTGATCGAGAAGGTTCATCAGGTAGATGTACTGTGCAAGCGGATTGGGCTGCTTTGAGAGTTGCAGCATAACGCGCTGTATCTGTATATCGATGCTTTCCGTTACGTCGGGAACCAGGCCCACCAGCCCAAACGCCTCCTTCTCGGCTTCTGAGAAACCCGTGGACTTGTTAAGGGCCGGATCCTGAAGAAGGTCGAGGCCTCTCTTGTTGGCTGGCATTGGAATGCTCCTTGAGTTACGGCTGTGAATGGTGGCTGCGCAACGCGCGGTTCGGCGCCTTTTGCAGAGGCATGTCGGATGTCTTGATGAATTTAGTCCGCCAGGATTGCAAGTTAAGCCGCTCTCAACAACAAAAACCACCAAGCAATCGAAGGTTAGAACTTGATTTTGACACTTATGCGATAGACACCGTCAACTGAAGTCGAGTCATTTGTGATTCAAATTGCGGGCGCAAGGCCATGCTGGCTACTGAGCTCGCCTGCCATACCCGGATAGCGCGCTGAGAAAGCGGCACGCAATCCCCTAACTGGAACCTGGAGTAAATGATGATGAGATTGAAGCTCTTGCCGTACCTTGCAGCGGCGGCACTGCCTGTTCTGCTGGCCTCCGCGCCAGTGGCAGAGGCTGCCACCGTTGTCTACTGCGACTACATCGGCGTTCCCAAGGGGTGCGTTGCGCGACAAGGAGTTGTCCTAAAGCCAGCGCCTGCCGTGCGCGCGGTAACGCCTGGCGTCAACACGCCGATGAACCGCGGCGGCCCGGTCAACCGGCTTGGACGCCGCTAGGCTTCCGCAGGTACGAGACGAAGAATATGCGGGGCCGCGACCATGCGGCCCCTGCCGCAAAGTTCAGAAACGCACCTTGCCCGTCGCCCGCACCATGCTGAAGCTGTAGTCAGCGTCCCACTGCGCTGCGAGGTTGCGGCGGCTGGGGGATTGCCAGTCAAGCGACTGAAGATCGACATAAAGATATTCAGCGCCGAGGCTCCACCGCCCGATGCCGTATTCCAGGCCGGCGCCCACCGTCCACCCGAGGTTCCAGTCGGACTGGGATGCGCGCCAGCTGGTTGCCCCGGCCGAGTCCTGGCCGCGGACATCGGAAGTGGCCTGCATGTGCGCATAAGCCAAGCCGCCTGTGCCGTACAGCATCACATTGTCGACAGCGAAACCCAGCCTGCCCCTCACCGTGCCGAACGCATCAATCTCGTAATTCACCCGGTTGACCACTTTCAGGTCAGGGTCGGGGTATATCTCGTCAAACAGGCCGGTGATGTCGCGCTTCATGCTTCCGTTCAGGCCCAGCGCGTTGAGGTCCGCCTCAAGGCCAAACATCACCTGCTCCACCTGCCAGTTGTAGCCCGCACTGACCCCACCAGTGAAGCCGGTGCTATCGGCGCTCATCCGGTCCTGCGCGGCATCAAGTATGCCCTGGCGTTTTTTACCGAGTATGCGCTGCCCCGTGTATTTGGTTTCGCGATTCACCGTCACATCATCCATCGCGCCACCCGCATTGACGCCAAGATAAGCGCCTGACCAGTCGTAGGTGGAGGGCGCCAACCCAAGATCATCCGCCGCATGAACAGTGTGGGAAGCAAGCGACAGAGCAGCGAGGAGCTTTGCAGCGAGCATCTTGGTCATTTTTTGATTCCTCATTATCGGCAATATTTACAACTATAAATATTTTATCAAGCCTAATAATGTATGAACGAGCCGGTGCGCCTTCTCCGTGCAAAAAGAAAAACCCCGGCATTTCTGCCGGGGCTGATTAAACGTCCAGGTCGCGATCGTGTCAGAGCGGGATCAACTGCATGGCGCCCGCTGTCAGGCGCATACCATCCGAGGTGATCGGCACACAGGTTGATGGCGTACCCTTCGGCAAGAAGCTTGTTGGATTGCGGGCCTCGCAAAGCTTGCCATCCGCCGGTTGCCAGATGCCGGTGCCAGACCCCTTTCCAGCTTCGTCATACTCGAAGGTGCCGTCCTTGTAATAGGTGACGGTTCCCTTGCGCCCAGGCGCTGCATAGGTGAACCTGCGCTCAGACAAAGCCTTGCCGATCGAGGCGGACGTCAGGGGGCCTGTTGGCAACGGCTCAGGCTGAGCGGCAATCGGGGCAGCAGGAGCAACGGGCGCTAAGTCCGGAGCATTGCCGGACGAACATGCTGCGAGCCCAAGGCACGCCGCCGCTATGAGAACATGGTTCAGAGCGCCGGAAAACCGCATGATTCAGACCCCTTCTGCGAGCACGACGACCCGCGTGCCGATCGGAACACGGCGATACAATTCCACCACATCCTGATTGACCATGCGGATGCACCCCGACGACGCATTATGCCCGATGGACAACGGGTCTGTCGTGCCATGTATGCGGTAGAGCGTGTCGTTGCCGTTCTGGTACAGATACAGGGCACGCGCACCGAGGGGATTTTCCGGCCCGCCCGGCATGCCATTCGCCCACTTTGCCTTTTCCGGGCTGCGGGCAATCATTTCCTTCGGTGGTGTCCAGCGCGGCCACATCACCTTGCGGCTGATGTCAGCGAGTCCCGCCCAGCGGAAACCATCCTTGCCCACCGCGCAGCCCCAGCGCATGGCCTGACCGCCCTGAAGCACCAGGTAGATCTGGCGGTTCGGCGTATCGACGATCACAGTGCCCGGCAGCTGGCGGCCGGTGTAATCGACGACGGCGGGCCTGAACGGCGGCGGCAGCTTGTTGTAATTGAATGGCGGAAGCGGATACGGATCGTCATCCGCGCTCTGGGAAAACACCGCCTTGGAAAGCGGCACGGCCAGCGCGGTGGCGGTGGCACCAGTCAGAACGGCTCGGCGCGAAAGCATCATCATCCTCTCGTCGTGTCTTGAACACTTAAAGCGTTAAGTACCAAATTGGCGGCGAAACGCTAAGTACATATTAACGCTGATCGCTAGGATGTGTGACTTTGCGCATTGAAATACAATTCAAAAGTTTGTAACGCAACCTCAGATTGATCAGCGGGGGTGGACAGCCTTCAAGACACGTCCTCCGGGCTGTGGCACGGGCGTTGATTCGGAGTCCGCGAAGAGAATCACATCGTGATCCCGCATGGATCAGCCCCTCGAACGCGCGCAGGGCAGCCATGCCCCGGCAGGCCAGGCTCTTGTTCGCCTGCCGGTCATGCGCCTATCGTCGCTAGGTGTAAGCGGGAGGCACTGCATGAAGGTTCTGGTGATTGGCGGCGGCGGCATGGTTGGCGTGAAGCTGATCAACCGCCTGGCGGCAGACGGCAATCTTGGCAATACGGCAATTTCAAAGATCATCCGGCATGACGTTGTACTCTCTCCGCCCCCACCTGCGTCCGCCTTTGCCATCGAAACGCTGATCGGCGATCTGTCGCAGCCGGGCGAGGCCGAGAAACTGGTGGCGATGAGGCCAGACGTCGTTTTCCATCTCGCCGCTATCGTCTCAGGGGAAGCCGAGGCTGATTTCGAGAAGGGTTACCGTATCAATCTCGATGGCACGCGCTTCCTGTTCGAGGCGATCCGCCTAGCGGGCGGCGGCTACAAGCCAAAGGTGATCTTCACCTCTTCCATTGCCGTGTTTGGCGCGCCGTACCCCGAAGCCATTCCGGATGAATACTTCACGACGCCACTGACGAGCTACGGCACCCAGAAAGCGATCTGCGAATTGCTGCTTGCGGATTACTCGCGCCGAGGCTTCTTCGATGGCGTGGGACTTCGCTTTCCAACGATCTGCGTGCGCCCCGGCAAGCCGAACCTCGCGGCCTCCGGCTTTTTCTCTAACATCATCCGCGAGCCGCTGGCCGGACAGGATGCCGTGCTGCCAGTTCCAGAGGATGTCCGCCACTGGCATGCCTCGCCCCGCGCTGCCGTAAACTTCTTGATCCACGCGGCCACGATGGACACCGTTATTCTGGGCAACCGCCGCAACATTACCCTTCCCGGGGTGTCCTGCACGGTGGGCGAACAGATCGGGGCACTTCGCAAGGTGGCGGGCGAAAAGGTCGTGGCCCGCATCCGCCGCGAACCCAACGAAACCATCATGAAGATCGTCGCCGGCTGGCCACGGAATTTCGCGGCGAATCGCGGGCGTGAACTGGGCTTCAAGGCGGAGCAGAACTTCGAAGAGATCATCCGCGTCCATATCGAGGATGAACTGGGCAGCAAGATCGCGTGATGGAGCGTCTGGCTATCGTTGAGGTGCTCACCGCATTCTCGCAATCCGTGCTGCTCTCCGCCGGGGCGGATCAGGCTTCCGCTGAGGCCACAAGCCGGGCAATGCTGCATGCCTCGCTTCATGGGGTGGAAAGCCACGGCATCCGCCTTCTCCCTTGGTATGCTGATTGCCTGCGGAACGGTCTGGTCAAGGGAAGCCCACATATCACTGTCGATTACCCAAGGCGGGCCGTGGCGCTGGTGAACGCTGATGACGGGCTCGGTCACCTCGCG
>JBEIDW010000151.1:0-6742 GCA_040383265.1 Hyphomicrobiales bacterium | reverse complement strand
TCGCCGATGAAGGCCGCCACATTCTCGGGCCCCACTTCGAGGATCTTCTTCTCAAGCTCGGCTGCCGCTTCGAGGCCGAATTCCTCTGGCGTCTTGTCGCCGCCGAAATCATACCAGTAGGGCTGCTGCACGTGGTGGAAGCCGGGGAACTCGGTGCCCACCTGATCATGCATGCCCTGGAAGCCGCCCAGGTTCGCCGCCACCATGGTGGAGCCGTGATAGCCCCTGGTGCGCGCAATGAAGTGCTGCCGGTAGGGCTTGCCCTTCAGCTTCCAGTAATGGCGCACGAAGCGCACGATGGTGTCGTTCGATTCAGAGCCCGAATTGGTGAAGAAGATATGCTTGAAGCGCTCCGGCATGACGGAGGAGATCTTGGCCGCGAGCTCCGCCGTGGGCACCGTCGTCGTCTTGAAGAAGGTGTTGTAATAGGGCAGGTCCAGCATCTGGCGGTAGGCGGTCTCTGCCAGTTCCTTGCGGCCATAGCCGACATTCACGCACCACAGCCCCGACATGCCGTCGAGGATCTTGTTGCCCTTGCCATCCCAGATCCATACGCCATCCGCATGGGTGATGACGCGAGGGCCCCCTTCCGCGTGGAAGGCCTTGTGATCGGTGAAGGGATGGAAATGGTGGGCGATATCGTTGCGGACGACTTCGGCGATATCAATGTTCTTGTTGAGGACGTTCATGGAATTTCTCCGGTCTGAAACAGGTCGCGCGCCTGGGACAGGCGCAAGGGCAATCAGGCAGAAGAGAGACCTTACGGCTTAAAGCCGATCCGCGCACAGTGAAGCATAACTTCATCGTATGCGGTTTTTGACCAGACAGGCAGAATGGCCCCGGAAATGGTCGCGTGGAAACACATGCCCGAATTATGCCAGCTTTGGGAGCCATCCGCAAGGAAAGGCAATCCGCCCTGCCCGCCATGACGGCCGGGGCCACCCGATATCTAGTCCGCCAGCGCTGCCAGCCAGCGTGAAAGAGCGGGGACGAGCAGGATCGACAGCAGCGCGGCGATCAGCATGAGGAGTGCCAGCACAAGGCCTGCCTCCGCCACTGCGGGGCGCGAAGACACTGCCAGCGGCAAAACAGCGCCCGCGAGGGTGACAGGTGCCAGCAAGGCTGCGCGCAACGGGAGCGCCGCCGCTGGAGGGCCGACGAGCCGCCGGGCCACCTGCATGGATGAGGCGATGAGCACCGCCATCGCAGCGCTGCCGCCTGCCAGCATCGCGGCGTTGAGGCTGATGTTGAGCAGAACCGTGACGGCTGCGGAAATCGTGATGAAGGCAATCGCCGGGGCCAGCGCCAGGACCAGGCCCAGCGGGCTGCGCAGCGCCAGGATGACCAGCAGCAGCGCGGCACCAGCCGCGCCGGCCAGTGCCAGCAGCATTTCACGATGGATCATCTGATTGCGCATCAAGGAGACGATCGGCTCTCCCGCCGCCTGCGGCACGGCGCGCTTCACGGTGGCGGCGAAAGACAGTTCACCCGTGCCACCGCGCGGCATGACTTCGATCCGCCATACGCCCTCCGGCGACACGAAGCGACGGCGCAGGTTCGGGTCGAGATCCATGACGCCGGGTTCGGGCAGTGTAGCAAGTTTCTGGACGCGCGCTGAAACGGTCCCCAGACCACCGAACAAGGAACGCTCCAGCCCCGCCACACGCTCTGCCGTCAAGGGTTGCGCATTGGCATAGAGCAGCACGGCGCGGCGAAGGCGCATCGCCGCATCGCGCAGCGAAGGTGCCGTGACGATCCCGTTGGCGATGCCGGCGAGTTCGTCCTGCAGGTCCTCAAAGGCCCGCTCCACCTCGCTGTCTCCCATGTTCGCGCGGGGTGCGGGTTCGAAGGGGGTCACGTCCTGCAGCCGCCGCAGTTCAGCGATTTTCGCGCCTGCCTCTGGCGGCAGGAATTGCGCTGCCGTGCGGATGGCACCGACCTCCGGAAGCTTCGACAAGCGGGCTATGAGATCCGGCACCTGATCGGGCGCGGCAAGGATGTGGACAGCTCCACGCGCGTCGGGTGATTCCAGCAGCGGCGGCGGCGAAGAGGCGAGCTGCCGCTCCCCGAAGCGGACCGCCGGCAGGAACACCGCGGAGAACACGGCAAGCGCCAGAACGATCATCGCCACTGCATCAAGCGCATGGCCCGTGGACGGTGCTGCGCGCTCGCCCAGCGCCGCATCCAGCCAGCGCGGCGGCGCTTCCGCCTTGTGTGACGCGAACAGCGCCAGCAGCGCGGGAAGCATGATGAGCGCCACCACTGAGGTCACGGCGCAACCCACCAAGGCGATGAGTGCGAAATGGCTCATCGAGGGAAGCTGGCGCAACAACCAGGAGATCCACACGGCGGCAAACAGCAGCAGGATAACAGCTACGAAAGCGCCCTGCCGATGGGCAGCCAACATCACCGCCTGCACGGGCCCAAGCCCGCGGGATCGGCCCTCGGCATAGGCAAGCGTCAGAACCCCGCCCGCAATGATGGCCGGCGCCAGCACAGCCATTGCAAAGGACCATGTCGCCCCATCCAGCGGTTCGCCAAGCAGCGTTGCCGCCGCGCCTGCCGCAGACAGCGTGACAGCGCCACCCAGCATGATGGGAATGGTCTGGCGCACGGAGCCGAGAATGAGCAGAAGCAGGATAAATGTCAGCCCGACGGACAGGACGGCAGGCGCCAGAAAGTCACGCATGGTGCTTGGGGGTGCTGAAAGGGCCCGGCGCGGCCACAGCCAGCTGACGCCCTGAACGCCGGCGGAAGCCTCCCGTGCCAACTGGGCGGCCTGCCGCTCCATGCCAGGCTTCGGCGTTGCCAGCACGAACCAGCGCTTTGCGTCCACCTCGCCATCAAGCCCCGCCAGCGCCAGCCAGCGCACCGGGCGAGGTTGCCCCTTGACCTGCGCCTCGATTGAGGCGGCAGCAGCCAGCAGAACCGCCTCAAGTCCAGGTGGCGAACGGCCCTGCTCCACCGCATTGCCGATCTCATGCACCAGCGCGGCAAAGCCGAGAATGCCGGGAGAGGCCGCCATCGCCTGGTAAAGTGGCTCCTTCTGCAGGAAGCCGCCGATCCGGCGGCGGAGATCGGACAGATCACGGTAGAGCAGAGCATTCGCCTCGTAGAACGGCCCGGTGCCCGGCACGAACGCGGACAGGAAAAGGTCGCTCCGCGCCGCAAGCGTGGCCGCCAGCGCAAGCGCCTGCTGGCGCGCGGTTTCAGGGTCCCCGCTCGACACAGTGGCGAGCAATGTCTGATCAATGCCGGGAAACTGGCTTTCAAGCGCCGCCTGGTACTGCGCCGTCTCGCCGCCCACCGACAGGCGCGGGCTCTGGTCCGGGTCGATGGCCAGCCGCGAGATGGCATAGCCGCCGCAGGCCAGGGCGATGAAACCGAAAACCAGCACCACGGCCAGCGCGTTGATGGCGGAAAACCGGGCAATCCGCGCAAACAGGTTCGGCCGCAGCTTCTGCCGCGGCACATCTGTTGGTGGTTGAGGCCTTCCGCTCCAATTGTGCTGATCCCAACTCATGATTGCGCTTGAACGGTCCCCCGGCTCTGCTGTTGCAGATTCGTCTGTCTATCCGCATCATAGGCCAGTTTGCTCTGAAAGGAAAAATGCAACATGGCTGGAAAACCGGGCGGGAACCGCGGCTGGCATACCGAAACAACCGCTGTCCACGCAGGCGAATTCGTCGATCCCGCCACGCGCGCATCTTCCCCCAATTTGGTCATGTCGGTCACCTTCGCGCCGGAGCGCCTCACTGGCTTTTCCGCGCGTGACGAGCAAGGCTATGACGGTTTCGTCTATGGCCGCGTGGGCAGCCCCACCGTGGCCCAGCTTGAAGCCAAGCTGGCGGCACTCGAAGGGGGTGCGGCGGCTCTGTGCTTTGGCTCGGGCGTGGCCGCCGCCCATGCCGTCATCTGCGGGCGATTGAGCCGCGGTGACCATCTGATCGTCCCGGATGCCAATTATGTGGGAATCGCCGAACTGGCGCGCGACACGCTCCCCCGCTACGGGATCGAAGTGTCCTATGTCGATATCTCGCAGCCCGAGGACGTAGCCGCCGCCATTCGCCCCACAACGAAAATGCTCTGGCTTGAAACGCCCGCCAACCCCACGATGAAGCTTGCCGACATCGCCCTCCTCTCGAAGCTCGCGCATGAGAGGGGTGTACGGGATGTGGCGGTCGATTCGACCTATGCCACGCCAATGGCCACGAAGCCTCTCGAACTCGGGGCCGACTTCGTGGTGCACTCGCTGACGAAATACATCGGCGGCCATGGCGATGCGATGGGTGGGGCGGTGATCGGCCAGCGGGCCGAGGACATGGCGGCCCTCAACCTCGAAGCCTCGGTCCATTTCGGCGGCGTGCTCTCGCCCTTCAATGCGTGGTTAATCCTGCGGGGCGCGGCAACACTTCCCATCCGCATGCGCGCGCATGAGGAAGCGGCCTTCAAGGTAGCGCGCTTCCTCGAAAGCCACCCGGAGGTGACGCGCGTCTTCTACCCGGGCCTTCCCTCCCACCCGCAACATGAACTGGCAAGGCGCCAGATGCGCAATTTCTCAGGGATGATGACCTTTCAGGTGAAGCGCCCGGGCACCGAAATCGCCGCGCGCATGGTGAAGGACCTGGAGATCATCCATTACGCCGTGTCACTCGGCCATCACCGCAGCCTGATCTACTGGATCGGCACGGATGACATTCAGGCCTCCACCTTCCGGCATGATGCGGAGCAGCTTCGCCGCTACCGTGACTTTGCGGGCGATGGCGTATTCCGCCTGTCGGTGGGAATCGAGAATGGCGACGATCTGATCGCCGACCTGGCGCGGGTGCTCTAGGCGGACACCTTGCGCGCCGCGTCCGCTGCCTTATGGCGGCGGTAGGCGCGCAAGCTCAACGGAATGAGTGCAAGATAGGCGAGGCTCACCACGCTGAGGAACTCCCACGGATAGGCGATCAGCATGACCACGGCGAACACCGCGAGGCCCAAGACGGGCAGTACCATGTCACCCCGGATGGGCCCGAGGTTCTTGCCGGAATAGGTGGGGATTCGGCTGACCATAAGGAGCGCCACCAGAACCACATAAGGCCCGATGACCAAGGCCCAGCCGTGGCCATCATCGATGATGCCGAGAAAGCTGAGATAAAGCGGCAGCAGCGCAAGACCTGCCCCCGCAGGCGCAGGCGCGCCGGTGAAGAAGTGGCTGGCCCAGGCGGGCTTGTTGGGGTCATCAAGCGCCACGTTGAAGCGGGCAAGGCGTAGCGCGCAGCAGATTGCCAGCACGAGGCAGATGACCCAGCCCGCCGTGCGCAGCGTGTTGAGCGACCAGACATAAAGCAGCAGCGCGGGCGTAACCCCGAAATTCACGAAGTCCGCCAGCGAATCAAGTTCCGCGCCGAAACGCGATGTGCCTTTCAGAAGCCTGGCGAGGCGGCCATCAACCGCGTCCAGCACGACGGCCAGCATGACGGCGGCAACGGCCAGTTCATAGCGCCCTTCAATGCCGAGGCGGATGGCAGTGACGCCGCTGCACAGCGCCAGCAGCGTGATGAGATTGGGAAGCAGATACCGCACAGGCACCATGCGGAACCGCCGTTGCCGTGCGCCCGATGAGGCAACGGCCTTGTCCAGGTTCCCGGTGCCCTCGTCCATCAGCTGGCCCGCCCGTGACGTTCCGGCTCGGAGGAGGAGAGATCGGCCAGAACGGTCTCACCCGCCACGGCGCGCTGGCCGATGCAGGCCAGCGACTTGACGCCCTGCGGAAGATAAACATCGACCCGGCTGCCGAAGCGGATCAGCCCGAAGCGCTGCCCGGCGGAGAGGCTTTCGCCCTCATTCACGAACTTCACGATGCGGCGGGCAACAAGCCCGGCAATCTGCACCACGCCGATGCGCTGGCCATTGGCGCGCTCCAGCGTCAGGGCCTGGCGCTCATTGTCGAGCGAGGCCTTGTCGAGATCAGCATTGACGAAAAGGCCCGGCACATAAGTGATGCGCCGGATCGCGGCATCGACGGGCGAGCGGTTCACATGCACGTCGAACACGTTCATGAACACCGAAATGCGGGTGACAGGCTCACGCGGGAGGTCGAGTTCAGCGGGGGGGATCACCTCCTCGATGGCCGAGATGCGGCCATCGGCGGGGGAGATGACGAGGCCATCGCGCTGTGGTGTCACCCGCTCCGGATCGCGGAAGAAATAGGCGCACCACAGGGTGAGGACCACGCCAACCCAAGCCAGCGGGCCCACCCCCAGCCAGAACAGCCCAAGGGTGGCGGCAGCGAAGATCGCGATGAAGCGATAGCCTTCGCGGTGGATGGGAACCAGGACTTCAGAAACCGAATTGATGATCGACATGGACGTTCCTGTAGCGGCTTGGAAGCGTGTTGAAAAGCGGGTTGCTGCACGGCACGAAAACGGATCAAACGGGGTAGCCCGGCTCGGCCTCCCGTTCCTTTTCCTCTGCTTGCTTCAATTTCTCGCGGGCCTCCTCGGCCTGGCGCTGGCGGTTCCACATGGCGGCATAGATGCCATCCTCGGCGAGCAACTCGTCATGAGTGCCGCGTTCCGCCACCTGGCCACGCTCCAGCACGATGATCTCGTCGGCATCGACCACAGTGGACAGCCGGTGGGCGATGACGAGGGTCGTGCGATTTTCCGACACTTTCCGCAGCGCCGCCTGAATCTGGTGTTCGGTGAAACTGTCGAGCGCGGAGGTCGCCTCGTCGAGAATGAGAATGGGCGGG
>JBEIDW010000150.1:0-6748 GCA_040383265.1 Hyphomicrobiales bacterium | reverse complement strand
GACCTCACCCCGCGTGGCACGCGCATCTTCGGCCCCGTCGGTCGTGAGCTGCGTGACAAGAAGTTCATGCGCATCGTCTCCCTGGCTCCGGAGGTGCTCTGACAATGGCCGGCAACAAGATGAAGCTGAAGAAGGGTGACACCGTGGTGGTCATCGCCGGCAAGGACAAGGGCAAGCAGGGCGAAGTCATTCGCACCATCCCGTCCGAAAACCGTGCTGTCGTGCGCGGCGTGAATGTGGCCAAGCGCCACCAGAAGCAGGCTGCGGGCCAGGAAGGCGGCATCGTCTCCAAGGAATTGCCGATCCACGTGTCAAACCTGGCTCTGCGTGACCCCAAGGACGGCAAGCCGACCCGTGTGGGCTACAAGACCCTGGCCGACGGCAAGAAGGTGCGTGTCGCCAAGCGTTCGGGAGAAGTGATCGATGGCTAAGGAAGAGAAGAAGGCCGCGGCGAAGCCCGCCGCCGAAGCCAAGGGCAAGGCGAAGGCTGAGAAGGCCGCCGCAGCGCCGAAGGCCGCTCCTGGTTCAGAAGGCGCTCCGGCCGGTTACGTGCCGCGTCTTCGTACTCATTATGATGAGGTTGTGCGCCCGCAGCTCGTCAAGGAATTTGGCTATTCCAACCCGATGCAGATTCCGAAGATCACCAAGATCGTTCTGAACATGGGCGTTGGCGAGGCGACTGCCGACTCCAAGATGGTGCAGACCGCTGTTGCCGAACTCGAGAAGATCGCCGGCCAGAAGGCCGTAGTGACGAAGGCCCGCAAGGCCATCGCGCAGTTCAAGATCCGTGAAGGTCAGGCGATTGGCGCCAAGGTGACACTGCGCAAGGTTCGGATGTACGAGTTTCTTGACAGGCTCATCAACATCGCTCTGCCGCGCGTGCGCGACTTCCGCGGCTTGACGGACCGCTCTTTCGATGGCTATGGCAACTATGCTTTTGGCCTCAAGGAACATATCATTTTCCCGGAAATCGACTATGACAAGATCGATCGCGTCTGGGGCATGGATATCATCATCTGCACGTCGGCTGGTTCGGACGCGGAAGCGCGTGCACTGATCGACGCGTTCAACTTCCCCTTCCGCAAACCCGCCCGCAAGGCGGCTTAAGCGGTCAGAAACAGATCAAGGCTGAGGTAAAGCCCATATGGCTAAGACGAGCTCGGTAGAGAAGAACAATCGCCGCCGCAAGATGGTGAAGCAGTACGCTAACAAGCGTGCCAAGCTGAAAGCAATTATCCAGAGCAAGGACACTCCCATCGAGGAGCGTTTCGCTGCTCAGCTGAAGCTTGCCGAGCTGCCGCGCAACTCCGCCAAGAACAGGATCCGTAACCGTTGCGAGGTGACGGGCCGTCCGCGTGCCTATTATCGCAAACTTAAGATGTCGCGTCTGGCGCTTCGCGAGATGTCCAACCAGGGTCTGATCCCTGGGATGGTCAAGTCGAGCTGGTAACAGATACGGACTTCAGGAGAGAAGAATGAGTGTGAATGATCCGATCGGCGACATGCTCGCTCGCATCCGGAACGCGCAGCAGCGCGGCAAGTCCAAGGTGGGCGTGCCGCACTCCAAGCTGCGTGAGAACGTGCTGAGCGTGTTGCAGAACGAGGGCTTCATCCGCGGCTTTGCCGTGGTGCAGCAGGGCAGCAACAAGGCTGAAATCGAAGTCGAACTGAAGTACTTCGACGGCGCCCCGGTGATCCGCGAACTGCATCGCGTGTCGAAGCCCGGCCGCCGCGTCTACGCTTCGGTGACGACGCTGCCGACCGTTTTCAACGGGCTCGGCATTTCCATCCTCTCGACGCCGAAGGGTGTCATGTCGGACGCCGACGCCCGCGCACAAAACGTGGGCGGCGAAGTTCTCTGCACCGTATTCTGAGGTCGTTCACATGTCTCGTATCGGTAAAAAACCAGTTCCGGTCCCGGCCGGCGTGTCCGTCAACCTCTCTGGCAGCAATGTTGCCGTGAAGGGTCCGAAGGGCGAACTCAAGTTCGTGCTCACCGATCAGGTGATTGCGAAGATGGAAGAAGGCGCAGTGAAGGTTGATCCCAAGGATCAGACCAAACTCGCGCGGTCTGCCTGGGGCATGTCCCGCACCATGATCGCCAATATGATCAAGGGCGTGACGGAAGGCTATTCCAAGTCGCTTGAAATCACCGGTGTGGGTTATCGCGCCGCTGTGCAGGGCAAGGTCCTGAACCTGGCGCTCGGTTACAGCCACGACATCAACTACGATATTCCGGACGGCATCGACATCAAGACGCCGAAGCCCACGGAAATCATCGTGTCTGGCATCGATAAGCAGCGGGTCGGCCAGGTTGCGGCCGAGATCCGCGAATACCGCGGCCCCGAACCCTATAAGGGCAAGGGCGTGAAGTATGCTGGCGAATATATCTTCCGCAAGGAAGGCAAGAAGAAGTAACAGGTGATGGCCATGGCTACGAAATCTTATGAGCTCCGCAAGGCCCGCGTCCGCAAGGCGCTCGCCGCGCGCGGTGCACTGCGTCCCCGGCTGTCGGTGTTCCGGTCTTCCAAGAACATCTACGCCCAGATCATTGACGACACCAAAGGTGTGACCGTCGCTGCCGCATCAAGCCTCGAGAAGGACCTGAAGGGGTCTCTCAAGACGGGGGCGGACAAGGCGGCTGCTGCGTTCATTGGCAAGCTCATCGCTGAGCGCGCCGTGAAGGCCGGCGTCACCGACGTTGTGTTCGACCGCGGCGGCTACCTTTATCATGGGCGCGTCAAGGCGCTCGCAGACGCCGCCCGCGAGGGCGGGCTGAAGTTCTAATTTTCTCCGGCGAAAGATAGGCGGAAAGCAATATGGCTAAGGAACGTTCGGAGCGCGGTGACCGTAAGGACCGTGACAACCGTGAAGAGCGGGACAGCGAGTTCATTGACAAGCTCGTCCACATCAACCGCGTCGCCAAGGTGGTGAAGGGCGGCAAGCGCTTCGGCTTTGCTGCACTCGTCGTCGTGGGCGACCAGAAGGGCCGGGTGGGTTTTGGCCACGGCAAGGCACGTGAAGTGCCGGAAGCTGTGCGCAAGGCAACCGAATTGGCCAAGCGTGGCCTGATCCGTGTGCCGCTGCGCGAGGGCCGCACGCTTCATCATGACATCGATGGTCGTTGGGGTGCTGGCAAGGTGACGCTGCGCACCGCCCCGGCCGGTACCGGCATCATTGCCGGTGGCCCGATGCGCGCTGTGTTCGAATCCGTTGGCATGGCTGATGTCGTGGCCAAGTCCAAGGGCTCGTCCAACCCCTACAACATGGTTCGCGCCACGTTTGACGCGCTGAAGAAGCAGACGAGCCCGCGCGCCGTCGCCTCCCGCCGCGGCAAGAAGGTTTCGGATGTGCTCCGCCGCACCGGCGGCGCGGCTGTGACCGAGTAAGCGAAGGGACCCGATCATGGCAAAAAGCAAGACCGTCACGCTGCAGCAGATCGCCAGCCCGCAGCGCCGCCCGGCCGAACAGCGTGCAACGCTGATCGGCCTCGGCCTCAATAAGATGAACAGGACCTCGACCCTGCAGGACACGCCTGCGGTTCGTGGCATGATCGCCAAGGTCGCGCACCTCGTGCGCGTCGTGGAATAAGGATTACCTCCCATGAAGCTCAATGAAATTGCCGACAATCCCGGCGCCCGCCACGCCAAGAAGCGTGTGGGCCGCGGCATCGGCTCCGGCCTTGGCAAGACCGCCGGCCGTGGCGGCAAGGGCCAGACGGCCCGCAAGGGTGGCGCGAAGGCCGGCTTCGAAGGCGGCCAGATGCCCATTTATCGCCGCTTGCCGAAGCGCGGCTTCAACAAGCCGAACGCGGTCGATTATAATGACGTCAATCTGTCGCGCGTTCAGGCGGCGGTTGACGCCAAGAAGCTCGACGCAAAGGCGCCCGTGACTGTTGCGGCGCTGGTTGCGGCAGGCGTCATTTCTGCTCCGCTCGGTGGCGTGCGCCTCCTCGGCAAGGGCGAGATCAAGACCAAGCTCAATTTTGAAGTCTATCATGCCACGGCAGGCGCTGTGGCTGCGGTCGAGAAAGCCGGCGGCTCGGTAAAAATGCTGAAGCCCGCCGAAAAGGCTTCTGAAGCGAAGTAAGCTTGCAGGCATCGGACAGGGGCCCCACATAAGGGGCCCCGAGCCTTTGCGAGGACGATGGAATGGCATCAGCCGCTGAACAACTTGCTGCAAACCTGAACTTCGGGGCGCTTGCCAAGTCGGAAGACTTGAAGAAGCGTATCTGGTTCACGCTTGGCGCCTTGATCGTCTATCGCCTCGGTAGCTACATCCCGATTCCGGGTGTAGATGCGGTGGAACTTGCGAAGTTCGCCGCGCAGAATTCCAGCGGCATTCTGGGCTGGGTGAACAACCTCGCTGGTGGCGCACTTGGCCGCATGGCGATTTTCGCCCTCAATATCATGCCGTATATTTCGGCCTCCATCATCATCCAGTTGATGACGTCCGTGTCGCCTCATCTTGAGCAACTCAAGAAAGAAGGCGAGCAGGGCCGCAAGAAAATCAACCAGTATACCCGTTACGGGACCGTGCTTCTTGCGGCGCTCCAGTCCTATGGCATTGCTGTGGGTCTTGAGGGGCAGCCCGGGCTCGTGGTTGATCCTGGCATGTTCTTCCGCTTGTCAACTGTCATCACCCTGACGGGCGGTACGGTGTTCCTGATGTGGCTTGGTGAGCAGATCACCTCGCGCGGCATCGGCAATGGCATTTCACTCATCATCTTCGCCGGTATCGTGGCGGGGTTGCCATCCGGTATTGCAGGCCTGCTTGAACTTGGCCGTACCGGTCAGGTGTCAACCTTCGTCATTCTCGGTATCATTGTGCTGGCAATTGCTGTGATCGCCTTCATCGTGCTGGTGGAGCGCGCCCAGCGCCGGTTGCTTATCCAGTATCCGAAGCGGCAGGTCGGGAACAAGATGTTCCAGGGCGAAAGCTCTCACATGCCGCTGAAGCTGAATACGTCGGGCGTCATCCCGCCGATATTTGCGTCGTCGCTGCTCCTGCTGCCCATCACGGTGGCCAACTTCTCCAAGGGGCAGGGGCCTGAGTGGCTTAACACCATTACGGCCATGCTTGGCCACGGCCAGCCGCTGTTCCTGTTCCTCTATGCGGTTCTCATCATCTTTTTCGCCTTCTTCTACACCTCCATCATGTTCAATCCGAAGGAGACGGCGGATAATCTGAAGAAGTATGGCGGGTTCATTCCGGGTATCCGCCCCGGCGACCGTACGGCCGAATACATCGACTATGTGCTGACTCGCATTACTTTCATCGGTGCGCTTTACCTCGTCCTGGTGTGTTTGCTGCCTGAATTCCTCATCGGCTACACGGGCGTTCCCTTCTACTTCGGCGGTACGTCGCTGCTGATCGTGGTGAGCGTGACGATGGATACCGTCGCTCAGGTGCAAGGACATCTGATGGCCCAGCAGTATGAGGGCCTGATCCGGAAGTCCAAGCTCAGGGGCAGCAAGCGGTGAACATCATTCTTCTCGGGCCCCCAGGGGCCGGCAAGGGCACCCAGGCGAAACTCGTTGAAGATGCCCACGGCATGAAACAGCTGTCGACGGGCGACATGCTCCGCGCGGCCGTTGCCGCCGGAACCGAGACAGGCCGCAAGGCCAAGGAGATCATGGACCGGGGCGACCTCGTTCCCGATACCGTGGTGGTTGGCATCATCGCTGACCGTCTGGACCAGCCCGACGTGAAGAAGGGTTTCATCCTGGACGGTTTTCCGCGCAATACGGCCCAAGCCGAGGCGTTGGACAAGATGCTGAACGGCAAGGGTCTGAAACTCGATGCCGTGATTGAGATGAAGGTTGACGATGAGGCGCTCGTGGAGCGCATCACCGGACGTTACACCTGTGCCGGCTGCGGCAAGGGCTATCACGACCGGTTCGAGAAGCCGAAGGTTTCGGGTGTGTGCGATGTGTGCGGGGGAACCCAGTTCACGCGCCGCGCCGACGACAACGAGAAAACGGTCCGTGACCGCCTCGCTGTCTACAATAAGCAGACTGCCCCGCTGGTTGCGTATTATGGCGGGCGCGGAACGCTGAGGTCGATTGACGGTATGGCGGACATCTCTGAGGTGACCCGTCAAATCGAAGCTGTGCTGAAAGGCGTTTAAGCCCGGTTTTGTGGCGTTCTTGAGGTTGACGCGGACGCGATTCCCCTCTAGAACGGCCGCAATCTCGGTCGAGAACAGGCTGGCTTCAGGGGGAACACCCCTTGGGGTACGGCCTTATGCCTTTGAAGGCTGCCGGTCGAAAAGTCGAAAACTTATGTGAAGTCAGCCGCTTAAGCTGCTGAAGTGATTAGGAGAACAGGCGTGGCCCGTATTGCAGGCGTCAACATTCCGACAAACAAGCCCGTGGCGATCTCGCTGCGCTACATTTATGGAATCGGCCCGGTCAACGCGCTCGAGATCTGTGACAAGACCAAGATCGATCCGACCAAGCGCGTCAATGAGCTCTCGGACGCCGAAGTTCTGGCGATCCGCGAGGTGATTGACCGTGACTATATGGTAGAGGGCGACCTGCGCCGCGATGTGTCCATGAACATCAAGCGCCTCGTCGATCTCGGCTGCTACCGCGGCCTGCGTCACCGCAAGGGCCTGCCTGTGCGTGGCCAGCGCACCCACAGCAATGCGCGCACCCGCAAGGGCCCCCGCAAAGCTGGTGTTGCCGGTAAAAAAACCGTTACCAAGTAATTAGTTAGGTTAGGATAACGCACATGGCTACTCCCG
>JBEIDW010000149.1:0-6804 GCA_040383265.1 Hyphomicrobiales bacterium | reverse complement strand
CGCTTGGAGAGTGGCTGAATGGCGTGATTCTTGACCAGAATGAGCAGATCTTGGGGGTCCCGCAGGTTGAAAACGCGCCCCGTCCGGTCGAGCCATTCACTTTTCCGGCGGAAGGCCCCCCGCCTAGGCCGGATGTCGCGCGCCGGACCGAACAGCCCCGCGCGGCGGCGGAAGCGCGCAAGGATGAGAACGCGCTCGGCCTTCATGAAATAGCCCAGCAACTGGCGGATCTTGCGCAAAAGGAGCGCCAGTCGGCTGCGATCAGACCCTATGAGCAGGCCCGCCGCGAGGATGACCAGCAGCAGGCGATGGTTCGCATCCTCAACCGGATCGACGACAATGAACGCCAGACGGTCGAGGCCTTCTCCGCCGTCAATGACCGCCTTTCACTGCTCAGCCAGCAGATCAATGCGCTTGGCCGTCCGCCACTCCACGAGCGCCCTGAGGATGTGCCGGGTTACACCGCGCTTGAATCCGCCCTTCGCAATGTCATTGCCCACATCGAAATGAGTGAGCGGCGCGGCCGCGAGCAACTCTCGGCGGTTCATGACAGGCTCTCTGCCATTGCCGATCGCGGGCTCGCGCCAACGCCAATCACTGGCGAGGATCTGCTGCGCGCAATGCCTGCCTTGTCCGGGCTCGATGCGCGGCTTGCCGAAATCTTCAGCCGTATCCAGCATACCGAAACGAGCTTTGCGGAGCGGGTGGACAGCGTGAGGGCGTCGGCCCAGCACGTTGCCAGCCAGGCCCAGTCTTCCGCCCTCACAGCCGCGCGTGGTGAAATGCGTGACCTTGAATCGCGGCTGATGAGCGCCATCAGTGAGGTGATGAGCACGGAGGCAGAAAAGCAGCGGCCCTTCCTGGCGGATATCGCAAGCCTGCGCGGTGATATCTCCGGCTTGGCCCGGCGCCTTGAGGATTTCAGGCCGGCCTCTGGCGTTGAACGTGACATTCACGCGCTGCAGGTGGCTCTCGAACAGTTGTCAACGCGTGTCGCGCAGGGGCCCGACATGCGACCGTTTTCCGAGATGGACAAGCGCCTCGGCGATATCGGCCGCAGGTTGGACGAGGTGGCCCGGGCCACCCGCGCAATGCCGCAGACAGGGCAACTCGAAAAGCGCTTGGGCGAACTTGATGCCCGGATGTCAGAGGCACTGCGGAACCAGGGTGATCCTCGCGCCTTACAACGGCTCGAGGAGAGTGTTGCGGCGGTCAGCGAACGCGTTGGGCAGGCTGAGGCGCAGGTCGCCAATCTCCAATCCATGGAGCGCGCCATCCGCCAGCTCTACGAGTCGGCGGAAAAGAGCAGTGAAACCACCAGCCAGATGGTGGAGGAGGCGGCGAAGCGGGCCGTCGAAAGGTTGATGCCGCGGCAGGCGGGAGCACCCTCGCCAGAGCTTCGCGCCCTGGAAGAGGGCTTGCGCGCCGTGCGGGACACCGCCAGTCTGTCTGAGCGGCGAAACCAGGAAACGCTGGAAGCTGTTCATGAGACCCTGGCGCAGGTCGTTGCCAAGATTTCTGAACTTGAGCACAAGCCGCAAGCAGTATCGGCTGAACCTCCGGTGGACACTCCGGATGTATATTCCACCGCCGTCGAACCGGAGGTGAGCTCCGCTTCGTCCATCGCGGACATCATCGAAAACACAAGGCTGTCTCAATCGCCCTTGAGCGCAGGCGATGATTTCATTGCCGCAGCACGGCGTGCGGCCCAGGCGGCGGCCCGGCCTTCGGCTCTGCGGGCAGAATATGCCGTTCATGAGCCAGAGACGCTGGAAAAGCGAAGCCTCTTCTCGGCTCTCACTCAGCGCAAGGGCAAGACGGCCGACGCCGAAGCATCCGCGACGCCAGCGGCATCGGCGCAAACGCGCGCTGGAAGCCGCAAGCGGCTGATCTATGCCGGCCTCGTGCTGCTGATGGCGGCCTCGTTCCTTGCTTATAAGAACTATGTGCAGCCCCGGCTTCAGGGCAACGGGCCGGCTACGATCGAGCTTCCCGCAACGCCGCGCGCTGATGGGAAAACCGGCCTCCTCGTCACTCCGGCGGACTGCATCGTCACCGGGTCTCTGGCGCAGGGCAAGGCCGCTGCTCCCGTAGTCGAAATTCCGCCGCCCTCATTGGGAAGCCTAAGCCTGCGCGAGGCGGCTTCTCAGGGACATCCCAATGCGCAGTTCATCATCGCCGGGCGTTATCTTGAAGGCCATGGCGTTGCACAGGACATGGCCAAGGCGGCCTATTGGTATGGGCTGGCCGCCGCCCAGGGGCTGGCGCCCGCGCAATACCGGCTGGCAACCCTCTATGAACTTGGCCGCGGTGTACCGAAGAATCTCAAGACGGCTGCAACCTGGTATGAGCGCGCCGCCATGCGCGGCAATGTGAAGGCCATGCATAATGCGGCCGTGCTGGGTGCAGGCCCTGAAGCCTCCCCGGCTGAGCTGTCGAGGGCCTTCCGCTGGTTCAAGGCTGCGGCGGAACAGGGCTTCAGCGACAGCCAGTTCAACACCGCCATTCTCTATGAGCGTGGGCTTGGCACCAAGGCCAACACCGCTGAAGCCTATTTCTGGTATTCGCTCGCGGGACGCCAAGGCGCGGCTGATGCGCGCGTGCGCGCTTCCGCGCTTGGCAAGTCACTGTCGGCTGAACAGCTCACGGCGCTTGGAACTTTGCTCAAGGCATGGAAACCAAAGCCAGTCGATGAAGGCGCCAATACCGTTGCCGTCACCGAACAGGACTGGGATGTCCCGGATACAGGCCAGGCGGTGAAACAGTCGTCGCTGACCTCGTCCTGGAGAATGCCGCGCGTCTGAACGGGCTTGGGCTTGGCTCTTGCTTCGCCCGCGTGGAATTGTCAAATAGCCGCATGAGCGAACAGCAAGCAAATGCGCGGATCCCCGCCTCAGCCCTCTTGCTCGGCCTAGCCGGGCTCATTCCCTTTGCCGCAGGCGCGCTCGCGCAGTGGCTGCCCCTGCCGTTGCTGACGGCGGAAACAGGCCTCAGGCTGATCATCACTTACGGAGCCATCATCCTGTCCTTTCTTGGTGGCGTCCGCTGGGGCACGGCCATCGGGCCGTTCGATGATCGCCGCCAGGGCTTTGAATTCTCTGCCAGCGTGCTTGGGTCGCTCGCGGGGTTGGCGGCTGTGTTTCTTGCCTCAGTGCCGGCGCTGGCGTTGCTGATCGCGGGCTTCCTGATGCAGGCTCTGTGGGATGTGACGAGCGTCGAGGGAGGCCGCCTGCCGCAATGGTTCGGCAAACTTCGCATGCTGCTCACCGCGGGCGCCGTCGTGTCTCTCGTCGCTGCGCTTGTGGCAGTTCTGCTTATCTGACCTGAGATGCTGGAAATCGGTGGATGGCCTTCGTGCCGATCATCCACACCTGAAAATCATCGAACAGTCCGTCGAATGCCCCGGAGCGGACACTCAGGGCGCCGGTATAGCTGCCAAACGCCGGCATGATGATGCGGCGGTCGTCGGCGATGAAGCAGCGGCGGCGGATGCGCTGGCCACGCGCGTGAATGGCGGCGGCGGGGTGAAGGTGGCCTGCGATTTCCGCTTCCCCGCTGGCAAGTAGACTGGGCGCATGCCGCAGTGTCACTGGCCCCAGCGCCAATTCAGTGACGATCCTGCCGCCGATGTCCTCCGGGGGCGTCGGATCATGGTTGCCGGTGATCCACGTGGTGTCGATGGCGGATACGAGTGACCGGAGCAGGGCGAGGTCCGCAGCATCAATGCGCTCGCGCGCGCCCTTGTCATGGAAGCTGTCACCAAGAAAGATCAGGCGTCCGGGCTTTGCCTGCGTGATGGCGGCGCTCAATTGCAGAAGTGACTCGCGCGTGTCGTAGGGGGGCAGGTGAACGCCGCGCCGCGCGAGGCTCGTTCCCTTCTCCAGGTGCAGGTCAGCGACCAGCAGTGCGTGGAATTCTGGCGCATAGAGGGCACCCGAAAGATCGGGAATGAACTCCACGCCGGACAGGGTGATGCACTGCGATCTAGACAAGCCGCATGGCCTCGTCGATGAGGGCGTCGGCAGCTTCGGCGAGAAGGGCATCATGGCCCTCGCCGCTAACTGATTCGCGGCCAATCTCCAACAGCACCGGAACCGCCAGCGGCGACACGGTGTCGAGCGCCTTGTGGATGATCTGCCCGCGGATGCGCCGCAGCATCTTGCCAAGCCGCCATGCATCGATCAGGCCTTCCGCCGCATCGTCCCACGCGGCGCGCAGCAGGATGTGATCGGGCTGGTGGGTGCGCAGCACGTCATAGATGAGGTCGGTATTCACCGTCATCTGGCGTGAGGTCTTCTCCTTGCCCGGCTGCCGCCGCTCGATCAGGCCTGCGATGATCGCGGCATTGCGGAAGGTGCGCTTCATCAGCATCGACTCCGCGAGCCATGCCTCAAGGTCATCGCCCATCATGTCCTCGTCGAACAGGCGGCCCAGCGAGATGCGGCCCGCTGAAACTGCGAGCGAGAGATCGCGTACCATCCAGATCACCAGCGCGTATTCCGAGGCGACGAAGCCCAGCGGTTGCAGGCCTGCGCGTTCCAATCGCCTTGTCAGCAGCATGCCCAGCGTCTGGTGCGCGAGGCGGCCTTCGAATGGGTAACACACCATGTAGTGCTTGTCGGCGCGCGGGAAGGTTTCGACCAGCATCTCGCCAGCCTTCGGCACGGCGGAGCGGAAGCGCTGGAGCGATAGCCACGCCTTTACCTGTGGCGGCAAGCCGTTCCACTGCGAGGGGTCCGCCAGCATGGCACGCACCCGCTCGGCCAGATAAGTTGACAGTGGAAATTTTCCACCCTGATAGGAAGGCACCATCGGCTCGCGCTCATTGGAGCGTGTGGCGAGCGCGCCGAATTCGTCGAGGCCTTCAAAGCGCAGTACTTCGCCCGCGAAGAGAAAGGTTGTGCCCGCAGTCAGCTGGCTCAGGAACCATTCCTCCGCCTCCCCCAGGACGCGGCCACCGATCAGCACGCGCTTTCCGAGCCTCCGCTTCACATGGGCAAGCCGCACTTTCAGCATCTCGTCCTCGATGATGGTGCCCATGTTGAGGCGGTAGACCATCGCAAGGCGCGGGTGGCTCAGGCGCAGGCTTCCATCCGGCTGCGGCTTCAGCTTCGCATAACGCTCATAGGCCTTGAGCGCATAGCCGCCGGTTGCCACGTAATCGACCGCCTTGTCGAAATCTTCGCGCGCCAGGTTACGGTAGGTCCAGGCGGAGGTGACTTCGGCGAAGAGATCATCCCGGTGGAAGGGGCCTGCACAGGCGCGGCACATGATGTGCTGGGCCAGAACATCGAGCTTCAGCACCATGGGGTATTCGGTATCCTGCGCGTTTGCTTCCGCCGCTTGAAGAGCTGCCTGGCATTCGAGCACTTCAAAGCGGTTTGACGGAACGAGCAGCGCTTCGGAGGGAAGATCAAGCTTGTGGTTCGAGCGCCCGATGCGCTGGAGGAGGCGGCTCGATCCTTTCGGCGCGCCGACATGGATCACGAGATCCACGTCACCCCAGTCGATGCCGAGTTCGAGCGTCGAGGTGCAGACCACGGCGCGGAGCTTTCCCTCGCTCATGGCCGCTTCAACCTTCCGCCGCTGCGCCACATCCAGCGAGCCATGGTGGAGAGCGATGGGCAGCGTGTCCTCATTCGCCTCCCACAGGGACTGGAAGATCACTTCGGCTTGCGAGCGGGTGTTGACGAAGACCAGCGTCATCTTTGCCTTGCGGATCTCGCCGTAGATCTCGGGAATGGCATAAAGAGCCGAATGGCCGGACCACGGCACGCGCTCAACGGAGGACAGAATGCGGATGTGGGGTTTGGCCCCCGGCTGGCCGAGGACAAGCGGCGCTGGCTCCTCGCCGGTGGGAACAAGCCACGCACGTAAGGCGTCCGGGTCCGCCACTGTGGCCGACAGTCCGATGCGGATTGCCTCCGGCGCAAGGGCCTGAAGCCGCGACAGTGCCAAAGAGAGCAGCACGCCGCGCTTCGATGTGACCATTGCATGGAGTTCGTCGAGTATCACCGTGCGCAGGTTTTTCAGCAAATGACCCGCATGCGGGTCCGCCATCAGGAGGGACACCTGTTCCGGCGTGGTGATCAGGATATCCGGTGGGTTCTTGCGCTGCCTCTGGCGCTTTGCATGCGGCGTGTCGCCGGTGCGGGTTTCAACGGTGACAGGCAGCCCCATTTCAGCAATCGGGGCTTCAAGGTTGCGTGCAATATCGACAGCCAGCGCCTTCAGGGGCGAAATGTAGAGGGTGTGTATGCCGTGGCCGGTACCCGTTTCTGTAATGTCAGCGAGGCTCGGCAGGAAGCCCGCCAGGGTCTTGCCTCCGCCAGTGGGGGAGATGAGCAGAACGCTTCTGCCCGCCTGAGCGTGCTCAAGCACGCTGAGCTGGTGGGCGCGGGGGCGCCAGCCACGGGCGGAAAACCAGTCGAGAAAACGTTGGGGCAGGCTCATGTCGCCTCCAGCTTGACTTCAACCAGCGCCAGACGCAACAGCAGCGCCATGTCTTCCGACTCCAAATCTCCGGTGACACACCGCTCAGTTCTGACTGTGGCCGTGCCGATCATGCTTTCCAACGTGTCGGAGCCGCTGATCGGCGTCGTCAACACGGCGGTGATCGGCCAACTGGAGGAGCCCTATTACATCGGGGCAATCGCTATTGGCGCTTTGGTCTTCTCCTTCATCTTCTGGGGCTTTGGCTTCCTGAGGCTTTCAACCGGGGGGCTTTCGGCGCAGGCGTTGGGGGCAGGGGATACGCCTGAACTCGTGGCGGTTCTGATCCGGGCGTTGATGATAGGGCTTGTG
>JBEIDW010000148.1:0-6812 GCA_040383265.1 Hyphomicrobiales bacterium | reverse complement strand
GGCGTGGTCTTGTCGCGCATCAGGCTCAGCTTGTGCAGCACCAGCGGATGGTTGACCACGACGAGTGATTTGGGAAGCGCTGCCCCGGCCATGCTGTTCTCCTGTCGGTTGATGTGCCCGTTTTGCGGAAGAAGGCCACCGATTTCAAGCGCGGGCAGCACTCATCCACGGAATTGCGCAGGAGCGGCCAGCTTGGGGCTTGCACAGGCTTGGATTGTTACCTATATCGGTAACGTAATTCGTTACAGAAAGCCGTGACTATGCCCAACGCCTCGCCAATTGCAGCCAGTACCCGCATCGGTCATGTCCATCTGAAAGTGTCCAGCATTCAACGCGCGCTCGATTTCTACTGCGGCGTGCTCGGGTTCGAACTGCAGCAGATGTATGGCCATCAGGCAGCTTTCATTTCGGCGGGCGGCTATCACCACCACATCGGCCTCAACACCTGGGAAAGCGAAGGCGGCTCCCCGCCGCCGCCCGGAACGACGGGGCTTTACCATGTGGCGATCCTGTATCCTACCCGCGCCGACCTGGCGGATGCGCTGAAACGGCTTGCCGCCCACGGGGTGCAACTTGATGGCGCGGCGGATCATGGCGTGTCCGAAGCGCTCTATCTGCACGACCCCGACATGAACGGCATCGAACTCTACTGGGATAAACCGGAAGCCCAGTGGCCGCGTAAGCCGGACGGCACGCTGGCCATGGTGACCGAACGCCTCGACCTCAACGACCTCATCAACACCAACACCAATTAAAGGAAGACGAAGACCATGACGAAAGTTCTCGTGCTGTATTATTCCGCCTGGGGCCATATGGAGCAGATGGCATATGCCGCTGCCGAAGGCGCCAAGGAGGCGGGCGCGCATGTGGATGTGAAGCGCGTGCCGGAACTCGTGCCGGAAGATGTGGCCAAGGCGGCCTGGTACAAGCTTGACCAGAAGGCCCCGATCGCCAAGCCGGAAGAACTGGTTAACTATGATGCCATCATCTTCGCCTGCGGCACCCGCTTTGGCACCATGGCATCGCAGATGCGCAACTTCATCGACCAGACGGGCGGCCTCTGGGCGACCCAGGCACTGGCCGGCAAGGTCGGCTCCGCCATGACCTCTTCCGCCACACAGCACGGCGGCCAGGAAGCAACCCTGCTCGGCTTCCTCCCCACCATGCTGCATCATGGCATGATCGTCGTCGGCCTGCCCTATGCCTGGGCTGGTCAGTCGGGTGTGGATGAGATCCGCGGTGGCTCGCCCTATGGCGCCACCACCATCACCCATTCGGATGGCAGCCGCCAACCTGCAGAGCACGAACTCGGCGGCGCCCGCTTCCAGGGCAAGCACGTGGCCGAAATTGCCGCAAAGCTGGCGAAGTAAGCAAGTTAACGGCTTACATCCACAACTCATCATGCCCGGGCTTGGCCCGGGCATGTTTTTTGGGGGATGTGAACATGGGATACGCAGGTCCAGCCCGCGCATGACGGAAGAAGAATGACGAAAAACTGAGAGGATGAGCCCGGATTACCCCGCCGCCTGCAGCGCCTTCGGAAGTTCCTCCGCGAAAATCTTTAAATCTTCGGGCGTTCCTGCTGTCACGCGGATGCAGCGGTTCAGGGGCGCCACACCGGGCATGCGCACGAACACTCCGGCAGCGGCCAGCCCATCCAGTACGCGTTTGGCGTAGTCACCGTCACGCCCGCAGTCGATCGCTACGAAATTGGTGGCGGATGGCAAGGGTGTGAGCCCATTGTCTCTGGCGATGCGGGCAATCTCGTCGCGCCCTTCTTTCACTCTCGAAACCACGTTTCTCAGATGATCCTGATCAGAAAGTGCCGCGATGCCCGCCGCCTGCCCCAACCGCGTGATGCCGAAGTGATTGCGGATCTTGTCGAAGGCGCGGATCAGATCCGCGTGGCCCACGCAATAGCCAAGCCGCATGCCGGCAAGTCCATAGGCCTTCGAGAAGGTGCGGAAGCGCAGCACTTGCGGATTTGAAACATCCATCGGCGGCAGCGTGCCCTCGGGCGCGAATTCGCCATAGGCCTCATCCAGCATGAGGTAAGCGCCTTCCGGCAGGCGCGCGATCATCTTCTTGATCGTATCCCCATCCCACCAGCTACCCATCGGGTTGTCGGGATTGGCAAGGTAGATCAACCGTGCTGACTCGCGCCGGGCGAGATCAAGCAGCGAGTCCGGGTCTTCCCGGTCATGCACATAGGGCGTGGTGACGAGCCTGCCGCCGAAGCCATTCACATGGAAATTGAAGGTCGGATAGGCGCCAAGCGAGGTGGCTACGGTCACGCCGGGCTCCACGAACAGCCGCACCGCGAGGCCGAACAGCCCGTCGATGCCTTCGCCCGCCATGACGTTTTCAGGCGCAACACCAAGATGCTCTGCCAGGGCAGCCCGGAGATCATGGTTCTCCGGGTCGCAATACTTCCAGGCATCAGGTGCGGCCGCTGCAAGGGCCGCAAGGACCTTGTGGGATGGCCCGAAGACACTTTCATTGGCACCAATGCGGGCGCGAAACCGGGTGCCTGTCCGCCGCTCGAGCGCTTCCGGGCCAACGAAGGGAACGGAGGAGGGGAGTTTTTCGACAAGTGGCGTGAATGGAAACTGCATGCCCACGTGTTAAAAGGGTCCGCTCAAGCTGGCAAGGGGAGGCGCTGTCAGCGCGGGGGAGTGATGGTGTATCGAGTAGATTGTTGATCTGAAAACTATTGGCCCCGCCAGCGCCGTGTATACCACGCAAGTCGACATGAGAGGTGCCCTATGACGCCAGCCTGCGTGAAAGCCATCGGAATAGCTGCGGTTCTCTCCGCCCTCACGCCAGTTTCGGCCTTTGCGGCCGATGCCGTCCCGCCTGCGGACAGCAGTGACTGGGCCTTCACTGCGGCGGCCTATCTGTGGGGGTCGGGCATCAGCGGCCAATCGGGCGTGTTCGGCCTGCCTGCGCAGGAGGTGGACCTCGGCTTCGGCGACATCCTGAAGGACCTTGACTTTGCCTTCATGGGGCTGGCGGAGGCGCGCAACGGGCGCTTCGTGCTGGGGGTGGACCTGACTTACACCACTGTCGGAAGCACGGTCAAAAATCCGCGCAAGGTCGAGACGCTTCTGGTGAACAAGATCGATGTCGACACCACCAGCTGGATGGTTACGGGCTTTGGCGGCTACACCGTGTTCGATAATGACGTGATCCGGCTGGATGCGATTGCCGGTGGCCGGCTCTGGTCGGTGAATTCGGACTTTACCCTCAAGAGTGATTTCGCGGTGGTCAACGGCCGGTCCGCATCCGATGGTGCCACCTGGGTGGACCCGCTCATCGGCACCAGGGTCCGGGTTGACATGGCTCCGGACATTTATCTGTCGGCCTGGGCGATGATCGGCGGCTTCGGCGTCGGCTCTGAGCTGATGTGGGACGTGATGGCCGGCGCTGGTTATGAATTCACCGATCATGTCTCGGTATTCGCGGGCTACCGCGCAGCGAGCGTCAATTACAGCAATGATGGCTTCGTCTATGACATGCTCCAGCAAGGGCCGGTGGCGGCGGCGGTGTTGCGCTTCTAGGCTTTCTCCGGCATCGCTGTGGCTGGCCTTGACTGCCGTTCTGACCGACTTCCCTTTGCCGATTTCCAAGTCCGGCAAAAGACATTATAAGAACTCACCGAGAGCATGGGTTCCATCTTGACATCACTCCGACTTTTCGTTGCCATTTGCTGCGGCATTATGCTTGCCGCCTGCGCCGGACCCACCGTCGAATCCCTGCGTGATCCCGTGCCCGAGCCCCTGGTCACTCGCTCTGCCGTGCCAGGTTATGCCCGCATCCGATACTGGGGAGACAACGGTGAAGGCCTGTCGCCCACAGTCGTGGAGGAGATCGTCGCGCAGCAGAGGGCGGCGGGGTATAATCCGAAGAACCGCTCCTACCTTTCGGTGTCAGGCGGCGGAAGCAACGGCGCCTTCGGCGCGGGCGTGTTGTTCGGCTGGACAGCGTCAGGCAAGCGGCCGGAGTTCACCATTGTCACCGGCATCAGCACCGGTTCGCTGATCGCACCCTTCGCCTTTCTGGGCCCGCCCTATGATGAGCAGCTGAAAGCTGCCTACACCGAGATTTCCGGCGAGGATATCTATGTGAGGAAGGGAGTGTTCGCGATCCTCGGCTCGGATTCAGCCGCGGACAATTCCCCACTGCGGCAACTGGTTGCAAAATACGTGACAGACCAGATGGTGACGGATATCGCGCGCGAGAACAACCGTGGAAGACGGCTGCTCGTCGGCACCACCAATCTTGATGCCGAGCGTCCGGTGGTGTGGGATATTGGCGCAATCGCCACAAGTGGCGTTCCCGACCGGAAACGCCTGATCCAGGAAATCCTCGTCGCCTCCGCTTCGATTCCCGGCGTGTTTCCACCCGTCAACATCAAGGTGATGGCGGATGGCAAGACATATGACGAGATGCATGTCGACGGCGGTACGGCCAATCAGGCCTTTATGTTCCCCAGCACGTTCTCGCTCAAGCAGTCGGATAAGAAGATCCGCCCGGGCGAGACGGTGAACCGCACGCTCTATGTGCTGCGCAACGGCAAGGTAACCCCGGAATACAGCACGGTGAAGCCGAGGCTTGCATCCATCGTCGGAAAATCAATCAGTACACTGATTAAAACGCAGGGCATTGGTGATCTCTACCGCATGTATGCCAATGCCCAGCGCGATGGCATAGCCTTCAAGGCAATCTGGATCCCGCAGAGCTTCACCATGAAGGAGGCGAAGCCCTTCGATACCACTTACATGAAGGCGCTGTTCGACCTTGGTTATGACATGGGGCTCAAGGGGATTCCGTGGGAATCCCAGCCGCCCTGATGGCGCTGGATGATGGCGTTGAGCGCTCAGTTGCTCCCGCGTGCTTAAATTGAAAGACCAACGCAACAGATGGGCCCCGGCATGACAGATAAGGAAACACAGGCACAGGCAGGCGGGCCGAATGGCACGCTCAACGAGAGAATCGCGCTTCTGGCGCTGCTCAGCCTTCTGGTGCTTGGCGTCTATTTCATTCTTAAGCCCTTCATCACGGGCATCGTGTTTGGCGGCATTCTGGCGATTGCCGCCTGGCCGGTGCGGGCCTGGCTGGTGCAGCGTGGCCTGTCCGGGCCATGGGCGGCGGTCCTCATGCTTGTGGCACTTCTGCTTTTCGTGCTTGTGCCCTCCATCCTGACGGCGCCGGGGCTCGCGCTCGAAGTCAAGACCCTGGCGGAGCGCCTGACGGCACTGCTGGCGGACGCGCCGCAACTGCCCGGCTGGATTGCCGGGCTTCCCTGGGTCGGCGCGAAGATTGCCGAAGGCTGGGATGGCCTGATCCACCAGACGCCAGAGGCCAAGGCGATGGTGGCGTCCTATGCAGAGCCTCTCCGCAAGTTCCTGACGGATGCGGCCTTCGGCTTTGCCAGCAGCGTAATGCACCTGGGTATTGCCCTGATCGTGGCGACAACCTTCTGGTCCAGCGGCGGCCAGTTGGTGAGCGTGCTGCAGGACAGCCTTCAGCGGCTGGGTGGCGAACATCTCGCGCAGATGACCACAGTGGCAGGCAATGCCGTCAAGGGCGTCTTCTACGGGATCGTGGGCACTGCAGCGATTCAGGGCGTCCTGATGGCACTGGGCCTTCTCGTGGCGGGTGTGCCCGCCGCGGCACCGCTCGGCTTCGTCACCCTGATGCTCGCTATCAGCCAGTTTGGTGGCGTGCTGATCAATCTGGTGTGGGGAGGTGCTGCCTGGTGGATCTATTCGACCTCCGGCACGGGTTTTGCCTTCTGGTTTGTCGTGGTGTGGGGGCTGTTCGTCACGTTTCTCGACAATCTCCTCAAGCCGATGCTGATTGGCGCGCGCATGACGCTGCCCATCATGCTGGTGATCATCGGCGTGTTCGGCGGGTTCATTTCATTCGGCTTCCTTGGCCTGTTCATTGGCCCGACGCTGTTGGCGGTGGCTTATGACTTGCTGTCAGCCTGGCGTGCGCGTCCACCATCTGCCGTATCGCCTGGCTGAGCTTTCAAGACGAGCAAGGTCACTCTTGCCAACCGCCATGCCGCGCTCATGTTGCTTGCGGCACCCGCCAGATTTGTGTCTACTTATGGCGCAAACTTGGTATCAAAAGGAAAATGCACGTGAGAATGTCTGCCTGCCTGACAATGTTCATGGGTCTTGGTCTTCTGGCGTCTCCCGCCTTTGCGGATGGATATCCGGCCGTTCCGCTTTTCAGTGGCAGCAAGACGGTCATGGATGAGCCGATCGTTTATCCTTCATCGGGGCCAGCGCATGTCACGGCGATGATCGTCACCATCGCACCCGGCCAGAAGACGCTACTGCACAAGCATGGCGTGCCACTCTTTGTCCATGTGCTCGAAGGCGAGGTCACGGTGGCTTACGAGGGCCACGGCGAGCGCAGCTTCAAGCAGGGCGAATCCTTCCTGGAGGCCATGCACGTGACCCATGCCGGCATGAACCTGGGCAGCGTTCCCGTGAAACTGCTTGCCGTGTACATGGGTGCCGAGGGCTCTCAGGATGTGATCAAGGTGCCGTGAGCCAAGGCCCCAGGACACGCCCAGAAGATTCTTCGGCGTGATGAGGGAATGGCGGCCCCGACAGGATTCGAACCTGTGACCCTCAGTTTAGGAAACTGATGCTCTATCCGACTGAGCTACGGGACCGCTGCCCGGCACTTATAGTTGGTTTCGCCCGGAAAAGAAAAGGGCTAGTCCCATGACCAGTGACCTGAAGCAAGAGTTGGTCGTGTTGCATTCGCAGCGCCTCCTGCAAAAACATTAT
>JBEIDW010000147.1:0-7008 GCA_040383265.1 Hyphomicrobiales bacterium | reverse complement strand
TCCAGTATATCTCTCATCCCCAGTCAGTTCTTCCCCCCATCCCCTGCAAACACTGCCTGTAACTCAAACCCCGGATCTGATGATCCGGGGTTTTTTCATGGCTCCCAGCACACAGCGCGGCCGCCCCCCGGTGAACAGCGCGTTCATCGCCGGTTCAAACGCCGTGCTGCAACCTTTCCGCAATGACAGGCGTTCTCCAAGGTGGAGAGAAGCAGATGAAAACTCTGATTACATCACTGATCCTGAGCGTGCTGTTCCTCTCGGCCGGCGCCATTGCAGGCGCTGAGCATGTGAGGAAAACGCAGGCTGACACGGCCATGGCGACGCCGAGAAATGTCACGATCCTGAGCAAAAATCAGGCATGGCCGCTAGCCGGGCGGATCTCCGTCGAGCCCTGCAACTTGCGCCGCTGCATCGGCATCTGACAGGCGGTGGGATTGTGTCTCGGCCGATGGCGGCTTCCCAGCGCAGACGTGCCGACCGCCTGTGAAAGACGAGCCGATTAGGCTTGGAATCCGCCGCCTGATTGTGTAGGGAAGCCAAAATTCGGATTCCCCAATGCCCAAGCGCACAGACATCAAATCCATCCTCATTATCGGGGCTGGACCGATCATCATCGGCCAGGCCTGCGAATTCGATTATTCCGGCACACAGGCCTGCAAGGCCCTCAAGGCCGAGGGCTACCGCATCATTCTGGTGAATTCCAATCCGGCCACCATCATGACGGATCCGGACCTGGCAGACGCCACCTACATTGAGCCGATCACGCCCGAGGTCGTCGCCCGCATCATCGAAAAGGAGCGGCCGGATGCGCTGCTGCCCACCATGGGCGGCCAGACGGCACTGAACACGGCGCTCTCCCTGAACAAGATGGGTGTTCTGGAGAAATTCAACGTCGAGCTGATTGGCGCGAGGGCTGAAGCCATCGACAAGGCGGAAGACCGCGAGCTGTTCCGCGAAGCGATGAAGAAGATCGGCCTCGACACGCCGAAGTCCATGCTGGCCAATGCCTCCGCCGCGAAGGATGCCGACAAGGAATTCCACGCCGCCGAGACCGCCCGCCTCAATGCATCTGGCGGCGACATCGAGGCCTTCGAGAAGAAGTGGCTGGCCGACGAGCCGGAGCGCCAGCGCAACTACCGCAACCGCGCCATGGTCGAAGCCTTCGAAGCCATGCTGGAAGTGGGCCTGCCCTGCATCATTCGCCCGTCCTTCACGCTGGGCGGCACGGGTGGCGGCATCGCCTATAACCGCGAGGAATTCTTCGACATCGTCGAGAAGGGGCTTGATGCCTCGCCGACCGCCGAAGTGCTGATCGAGGAATCGGTGCTCGGCTGGAAGGAGTATGAGATGGAGGTCGTCCGCGACAAGGCGGACAACTGCATCATCATCTGCTCCATCGAGAACGTCGATCCGATGGGTGTGCACACGGGTGACTCGATTACCGTCGCCCCGGCGCTCACGCTGACCGACAAGGAATACCAGATCATGCGCAACGCCTCGATTGCGGTGCTGCGCGAGATCGGCATCGAGACAGGCGGCTCCAACGTGCAGTTCGGCGTGAACCCCGAAGACGGCCGCCTCGTCGTCATCGAGATGAACCCGCGCGTCTCCCGCTCTTCGGCCCTTGCCTCCAAGGCCACGGGCTTCCCCATCGCCAAGGTCGCGGCAAAGCTGGCGGTGGGCTATACGCTCGATGAACTGTCGAACGACATTACCGGTGGCGCCACGCCCGCCGCCTTCGAGCCCACCATCGACTATGTGGTGACGAAGATTCCGCGGTTCGCTTTCGAGAAGTTCCCGGGTGCTTCCCCCACCCTCACCACCGCCATGAAGTCGGTCGGCGAAGTGATGGCCATTGGCCGCTCCTTCCAGGAATCGATGCAGAAGGCGCTGCGCGGCCTTGAAACCGGCCTCACCGGCTTCAATGAAGTCGAGATCGCGCATATCGGCGAGGGTGATGACAAGAACGCCATCCGCGCTGCACTGGGCACGCCGACGCCAGACCGCCTCCTGAAGATCGCTCAGGCCTTCCGGCTGGGCGCCACCGTCGATCAGATCTTCGCCTCCTGCAAATATGAGCCGTGGTTCCTCCGCCAGATCGAAGAGATCGTGCGGACGGAAGAGAAGATCCGGGCCGTCGGCCTGCCGAAGGACCAGGCCAACCTCAGGAAGCTGAAGTCCATGGGCTTCTCGGACCAGCGCCTGGGCGAACTCGTCGGCCTCTCGGAAGACAAGGTACGTGCCCACCGGCACAAGCTGAAGGTGCGCCCGGTGTTCAAGCGCATTGACACCTGTGCCGCCGAATTCGCCTCCCCCACGGCCTACATGTATTCCACCTATGACGGCGAGGACGAAGCCAAGCCTTCGGATCGCCAGAAGATCATCATCCTTGGCGGTGGCCCAAACCGCATTGGCCAAGGCATCGAGTTCGACTACTGCTGCTGCCATGCGTGCTTCGCGCTGCATGACGCGGGCTATGAGTCGATCATGGTGAACTGCAATCCGGAGACGGTTTCGACCGACTATGACACTTCCGACCGCCTCTATTTCGAACCGCTGACTTCTGAGGACGTGTTGGAGATCATCCACACCGAGCAGACCAATGGCACGCTCAAGGGCGTAATCGTGCAGTTTGGTGGCCAGACGCCGCTGAAGCTGGCGGGCGCCCTCGAAAAGGCGGGCGTGCCCATCCTCGGCACCACGCCGGATGCGATTGACCTTGCGGAAGACCGCGACCGTTTCTCGAAGCTGTTGAAGAAGCTGAAGCTGCGCCAGCCTGAGAATGGCATCGCCTACTCCGGTGCGGAAGCCAGGAAGATCGCCAAGCGGATTGGCTTCCCCGTCGTCATCCGTCCCTCCTATGTGCTGGGCGGGCGCGCCATGGAAATCGTCAAGGATGACGCGCAGCTTGAGCGCTACATTACCGAGGCCGTGGTCGTCTCGGGCTCATCGCCCGTGCTCATCGACAGCTACCTTTCCAATGCCATCGAGGTGGACGTGGACGCGATCTGCGATGGCAAGGACGTGTTCATCGCCGGCGTGATGGAGCATATCGAGGAAGCGGGCATCCACTCGGGCGACTCTGCCTGCTCGCTGCCGCCCTACTCGCTGAAAGCCCCGGTCATCGCAGAGATGGAGCGCCAGGCGAAGGTCATGGCGCTGGCTCTGAATGTCGTTGGCCTGATGAACGTGCAGTTCGCCATCAAGGATGATGATGTCTATGTGCTCGAAGTGAACCCGCGCGCCTCACGCACCGTTCCCTTCGTGGCAAAGGTCATCGGCCTTCCCGTGGCCAAGATCGCCGCGCGCGTCATGGCGGGCGAAAGCCTGTCCAGCTTCAAGCTGAAGCAGAAGAAACTCAGCCATGTCGCTGTTAAAGAAGCTGTTTTTCCATTCAACCGCTTCCCCGGCGTTGACGTGTTGCTGGGCCCCGAAATGCGTTCCACTGGCGAAGTCATGGGCCTCGACAAGACCTATGACATGGCCTTTGCCAAAGCCCAGCTTGGGGCTGGCATGCGCATGCCGCAGGCTGGCACCGTGTTCATCTCGGTGAAGGACGCAGACAAGCCGAAGATCCTGCCTGCGGTACGCAAGCTGGTGGAGATGGGCTTCCGGCTGGTCGCAACCGGCGGCACGCAGCGCTATTTCGAGGACAAGGGTGTTCCCTCCACCAAGATCAACAAGGTGCTTGAAGGCCGCCCGCACGTGGTGGACGCCATCAAGAACGGCGAAATCCAACTGGTGCTGAACACTACGGAAACCCGGGCTTCCCACTCGGATTCGAAGCCCATCCGCCAGACGGCGCTGATGCAGAAGGTGCCCTATTACACCACCCTCCCCGGCATCCTCGCCGTCACCAAGGCCATCGCCGCCCAGCGCGAAGGCCGCCTGGACGTGAAGCCGCTGCAGGACTATTTCTGAGTTTCAACACAGGCGTCACCCTAGCGAAGGCTGAGACTCAGCTTTTGATGCTAAAATATTGAAAAGAAAACCAGATCTTGGCCTTCACCAGGATGACGGGGATTGTTCGACCTGCCGGGGTAAACGCCCAGAAGAAGGCATATTCAACCTCTCCCCTTGAATTTTTGACTGAGTTGAGCCATCATCTTGTATCGCCCGGAGTGATATGGTTTTTCCGTATCGCCGGGTATCGTTTTTCTCCATGACACGGATGAACACTCATCTCCCGGCCGCCACGACCGCTGGCCGGTGGATGCAAAAGACTGGACAAGATTGGACCGAGACCGATGGACAAAGTGCCAATGACCGCCGAAGGCCACGCCGCCATGATGGATGAGGTGAAGCACCTCAAGTCGGTGGAGCGCCCGCGCATCATCAAGGCCATTGAAGAGGCCCGTTCGCACGGCGACCTGTCGGAAAATGCCGAATATCACGCCGCCAAGGAACAGCAGGGCTGGACGGAAGCCCGCGTGGCGGAACTTGAGGACAAACTCTCGCGCGCCGAGATCATCGATATTTCAAAACTCTCCGGCGACACAGTGATGTTTGGCGCCAAGGTGACGTTGATTGACGAGGAGACCGACGAGAAGACCTCCTACCAGATCGTCGGCGAATTCGAGGCCGATGTGAAGAAGGGCAAGATTTCCGTCTCCTCCCCCATCGCCCGTGCCATCATTGGCAAGAAACGGGGCGACTCGGTTGAGGTCAATACGCCGGGTGGCGGCAAGTCCTATGAGATCGCCAAGGTGGCGTGGCGCTGAGCCGGCGCCGCATTTTAAAACGACAAGAGCCGGGATGACCCCGGCTCTCATTGTCTCACTTTGCCGCCAGTGCCTTATCGACAGCCGACGTGATTTTCGGTGACATCGGCTTGGTCTGCGTCGAGAACCAGTCGACGAAGCGGCCATCGGCACCGATCAGATATTTGTGAAAGTTCCACTTCGGACGCCCGATCATGCCGGCTTTCTCGCCCGCCCATTTGTAAAACGGGTCAGCCTTGTCGCCCTTCACCACGGTCTTGTCCGCCAGGGGGAATGTCACGCCATAATTCAGCTTGCAGAATGTTGCGATGTCCTGAGCCGTTCCGGGCTCCTGCCCGCCGAAGTCGTTTGACGGCACACCGATGATCACCAGCCCCTTGTCCTTGTAGGCCAGCCACAGCTTTTCGAGATCTTCATATTGCGGCGTATATCCGCACTCCGAAGCCGTGTTGACGATCAGCAAGGGTTTTCCCTTGTATTGGGACAGCGCCATGGGCTTGCCGTCGATCCCGCTCAGGGTGAAGTCATAGGCAGTGGTTTCAGCCATGGCAGGGGTACTCGCGAGGAACAACAGGGTGAGTGAAATCAGGATTTTGCGCATGAAGGTTAAACGCGCGCGCAACCACAGTGGATCAGGCGGCTGACCTGCGCGCGCGCGCCAGAAGGTGCCGGGCGCCGAACAGCACAAGCCCCGCCACCAGCCCCCAGAAAGCCGAACCGACGCCGCCGAGCGTCAACCCGCTCGCGGTGACGAGGAAGGTGACGAGCGCGCTTTCGATGTCGCGTGGCTCCTTCATCATGGCGATCACGCTGCCCATGAGCGGCGAGAACAGCGCAAGGCCGGCGATGGTGATAATCAGGTCATTCGGAAGCGCGCCCAGCACCTGCACGAAGCTGGCCGCCATCAGCCCGATCAACCCGTAGAGCACGAGATAGGGCCATGCGACGAGCCAACGCTTTCCAGGGTCCGGGTGACAGTCTGGCCCGGTCACAATCGAAGCCGTGATTGCCGCCATATTGATTGCATGGCTGCCCAGAGGCGCCATCAGGATGGACGTCCCGCCGGTCACGATCAGGGCCGGCTGCACCGGAGGCTGATAACCGTTGGCCCGCAGCACCGCAAAGCCCGGCAGGTTCTGGGACGCCATGGTGACAAGGAACAGCGGCACGCCGATCGACAGGATGGTCTGGAGGTCGAAGGCAGGCGTCGTCCACACCAGCGGGGTGATCCCGACACTGCAGCAATCGCCGGAAAAGCTGCCGCTGAAGCCTGCAATGGCAACGCCCGCCACCACCACCACCGGCACGGCATAAAGCGGATAGGATAACCTGAGCCCAAAGAACACGATGACCAGTGGCAGCACGGCCCAGGGCATGGCAACCGCGGCACCCGGCACGCCCAGCGTATAGCGCAGCAGCACGCCACCCAGCATGGCGGCGGCCAGCGGCGCCGGAATCTTCTCGATCGCCTTTTCCAGCGGCTTGATGAGGCCCGCAACCACCATGAGAATGCCTGCCACCACAAAGGCGCCAAGCGCATTCTGGTAGGTGATGCCGCCGCCCGATGTGGCGATCAGCACCGCGCCCGGCGTGGACCATGCGGTGATCATCGGCATCCTGTAGCGGTAGGACAGGATGAAGGAGGACGCCGCCATGCCAAAGCACAGCGCCGCCGCCCATGAGGCCTGCTCTGCGGGGCTTGCCCCCACATTCCGCGCTGCCTCCATGATCACGAGGATGGTGGAAGCAAAGCCCACCACCACGGCTGTCAGGGTGGATGAAAACAGGCTGAACCAGCCGGCTTGGCGTGCGGAATGCGGCAGGTTAGTCACGCGATGGGAACTCCGGGCTCATATTTGGCAACACGCAGGATCAGCGTGGTTTTGACGTTTTCGACATTGGGTGTGGCGGTGAGTTCATGGATGATGAAATTCTGCAGCGAGGAAAGGTCGCGCGCCACGCATTTGAGCAGGAAATCCGCCTCGCCAGAAATGGCATAGGCCTCGCGCACGACCGGCCAGGCGACAGCCCGGGCAGCGAAGGCGGTAAGCTCAACCTCGGTCTGGCTTTTCAGACCCACGAACGCGAACATGCTGACGTCGAAGCCCAACGCCCCGGCATTGATCAGCGCGCGGTAGCCCTGAATGATCCCGGCCCTGGTCAGTGCCTGCACCCGCCTTAAGCAGGGCGGCGGCGAGAGGCCGACACGGCCCGCCAGTTCCACATTGCTCAAGCGCCCATCGCGCTGAAGTTCCCGCAGGATCTTCCAGTCCGTCGTGTCCAG
>JBEIDW010000146.1:0-7040 GCA_040383265.1 Hyphomicrobiales bacterium | reverse complement strand
TGACCTATTTTGGACAACCGCCTTTTGAACGCAAGATGAAACGGATGGAGACCTACTCCGAAGTTAATGAGATGGACAACTGTGACCACTACCAATCTCGAGTTGAGCAGCTTCGGACAATCGATTGATCTTTGCGGGCAAGAACGGCATCACGCCCATTTGCTATCGAAAAAAATGGACCAGCATGACGGGCATGTTGCGTCGTCCAGATCTGCGAGTGCATGACATCCGGCATTGGGTCGCTGCATCGCTGTTGAGGAACGGCGTTGGTGTTGGGGTTGCCTCGCAAATTCTCGGGCATCGGGATCAGACCATGTTGCTCCGCAGATATGGTCACCTGGACCACATGTCACTTCTCGAGGCGCAACAAGCACGGTGGAAGTCTGTCAGTGCGTCAACCGCTCAACTTAATCCAACATGGTCATTGGCTTAAATGTGATGACCGATTGTGTGGCGCAGGGCAGTTTGATTCCTTGCTCATGGCTCCATCTTCTCGAAAGAGGAGCCTCCTCAAAATTCAGGGCGACTCAATTCAGGATTGAGAGTGTCTCGCCGGATGTTATGTCTAAGAAAAAATGTCAATTAACAGTTGGTTGGGGAGCGGCTCGGGTATTCGCTTGAGAGAGGCCTTATGAAAGGGGTACTACGTTGTCAATAACGGGTCAGACGCTCTCACGCAGGCGGGCGGACAGCGAGTCCGCCGAAGCGCGTAAGAGGCCTAGGTCGCTGCCGGCCGCAACGAACGCAGCTCCTTGTGCTGCGAAGAAGTGCCCGGCCTCTTGTGATCCGGTCAGGATTCCCCATGGCTTGCCTATTTTGCGCAACCGCTGAGCGGCGTCCAGGATCGCATCGCGTACTTCAGGAGCATCAGGCTTCCCAAGATGGCCTAGGTCAGCGGAAAGGTCCGAAGGGCCCAAGAAAACGGCGCTGACGCCCTTGACAGAGGCAATGGCCTCGAGCTGTTGCAGTGCAGCGCTAGTCTCGATCTGAACGATGACGCCTACTTGGCGAGCCCCACCCGTTAGGTAGCCCGGGTGGCGGCCGAACCCATTGGCCCGCGATGTGAGAGTGAGGCCGCGGAATCCCTCTGGTGGGTAGCTGGCCGCTTCAACTGCCGCGCGTGCCTCATTGGCGTTCTGCACGAACGGAATCAGCAGGTTTTGCACGCCGACATCGAGCAAACGCTTGATCCAGGTCGGATCGTTTGCGGGCGGACGCACGAGCGGGCTCACGGAATACGCGGAGCTCGCCTGCAGAGCTGCATAGATGTCCTTGAGGTCCGCGGGAGCATGCTCCATGTCGAAGAGGAGCCAGTCGAAGCCAGCGCCGGCACAGAGTTCGGCGGTCACAGGACTCGGAATGCTGCACCAGAGCCCCCACTGGCAAGTGGACGGTCGGCGATGCAACGTATCGAGGAAGAGGTTGGGTCGGGCTGCTGGAACGTTCATGGTGTGACGGAGCTCGCTTTCGCGGTAACTTGCATCAATCAGTAGAAAGAGACGCCGATCGAGCCTAGAGGCCCGAAGTCGGCATGGATCACGTCGCCAGCTGCAACATTGACCGGGCGGGTGAACGATCCTGCCAGCAGGATGTGCCCAGCCTCCAGCATGATGTCGTGCCGCGCCAGCCTGTTTGCCAGCCAGACAATGCCCATTGCAGGGTGGCCCATGATGGCTGCGGAGACACCCGACTCTTCAATAATGCCGTTCTTCGAAAGCGTTGCGGCGCACCATCGCAGGTCGACGTCCATCGGGCGCACCGGACGGCCGCCGGTCACCATGCCGGCAGCAGCGGCGTTGTCTGCGATAGTGTCGACGATGGCGCGCGGCACCTCGGTCCTGTAGTCGATGATCTCCAATGCCGGCGTAACGTAAGCGGTGGCGTCTAGCACGTCGTAGATGGTGACGTTCTTGCCGCCCACGCGCTTTCCGAGCACGAATGCGAGTTCGACTTCCAGCCGGGGCGCAGAGAAACGCGACACGGGGATCCGTGCGCCGTCGGCATACGTCATGTCATCGAGCAGGACGCCATAGTCGGGTTCAGTCATCTTGGATGCCTGCTGCATGGCGCGTGAGGTCAGGCCGATCTTGTGGCCAATCACCCGCGCGCCGGCCTGCACGCGCTTGTCCGCCCAAAGCTGCTGAACCACATACGAGTCCTCGATCTCCATCTTCGGCCAAGTCTTGCTCACCTGAGTGATGGGTTTGGAGGTACGGCCCGCTTCGAACAGGGCGTCCGCGGCTTGTTGCCGCTCTTGTTGGCTGATCATCTGGGTATTCCTTCGGTTGATCTTTCGAGTACGACGAGCGGTGGCCGGGCGGCCAGAGATTTCCCTGTGATCGGAGGGGGCGGCAAGGCTGCTTCGCCAGGGCTGATCACGAATCGGTGCTCCAGCGAGTACCAGCACCCGACGACGTCCGCTGCAGGCGCGGGCCCTTTCTCGTGCAAAACGTAGTCGCCAATGAGAGCCCGCGTGACGCCGAACTGAACATCGGTCTCAAGGTGCGGATCGTCGCTTGAGTACAGCTGGGAGAACTGCGTTTTGTACCCCGACTTGTGGATCAGGAAGTGAATATGCGCGGGCCGCATGTTGTGCCGGCCCTGAGCGCGGATCAGCGCGCCAACTGGACCGGTGACTGGAATCGGATAGCCGGAGGGCTTGACGGTGCGAAACTCGATACATCCTTGGGCATCGGTGACGAACTTGCCGCGCAGGTTCATGTCCGCTTGCTGAGGATCCTGGTTTTCGTAGTAGCCCTCGCCTGAGGCCTGCCAGATGTCGACCTCGGCACCAGCAACGGGTTCACCGGACTCGTCCTGCACCCAGGCCTTCACAAAGACCGGGTCGCCAGGGGTTTGCGAGCGCACGATTGAGCCACGGTTGGCGGTCAACGGCGAGCCCTGCCGCCAGAACGGACCCATCAGGTTGGCCGTTGATTCCAGGGCGCCGCCCCGACTGTTGTTCAACTGACAGACAAGCGCTGAAACGCCGAGTGATCCAGCAGCCAGTACGACCTCGTTATGTGACTGGGTAGTCAGTTGTCCGCACTGAGCGATGACGGCACAGATTTTCCGGAATTCGGGCTCGGTGAGCTCCGTCTCGCGTACAAAATCGTGCAGGTGTTGCACGGCCGCCGCGAGAATGCGCCGCAGGCGTGGATCAGGTGTGCGTGCGATCTCGGAGAGAACTGCCTGCGTGAGCTCGGCCTGGTTGTGAATGATCATGGCTATTTGATATGCAGGCCGCCGTCGACCACGAGGGTCGTGCCAGTGATGAACGACGCTTCGTCTGAGGCCATCCACAGGATGGGCCGGGCAATCTCGATCGGGTCGGCCCAGCGACCAAGCAATGAGGTGTCTTGTCGCTGGCCCTTCAACTCCTCGACGCTCTTGCCCGCAGCCTTTGTCCGGTTGACGTGAAACTCGGTGAGCGTAGAGCCGGGACACACCACGTTGACCCGGATGCCGCTGGCCACTTCCTCGAACGCCAGAGTACGGGTCATGGCAATAAGGGCGGCCTTGGTGGCGTCATACAGCGCCATGCCCTTGCGTCCCTTGACCGCATAGCACGATGAGACATTCACAATTGCGCCTTTGCCTGATGCGCGCAGGGCGGGCAGGGCGGCGCGGCAGAAGTTCGCGTTGCCGATCATGTTCACGTTCAGGACTGCTTGCCACTCTTCTGGCGTGGCGTCCGCGAACGCTGAATAGTTGCGCATGGCTGCGTTGTTCACCAAGATGTCGATCCGGCCGAAAGTGGCCAAGCATTGGGATGCAGCAGCCATGGCTGCAGCCGGATCGGCCACATTGGCGGTCATGACCTGCAGCTTCGCGCCGGGCGTGCCTTCGCCAATGAGGGCCGCAGTGCGCTGGAGCGCAGCGCCATCCATATCGACGATAAAGACATGGGCACCTTCGGCGCAAAACAAGGCAGCGGTTGCTGCTCCGATCCCGCCCCCGCCGCCCGTGAGCAGGGCGACCTTGCCCTCGAGACGGCCGCTCACAGTGAATACACCGGCTGGTTTTCGCCGGACACGAGATGCTCCTTGGCCCACTCCTGTGGCTTCTGTTCGCGGGGAAGCAGCACACCGGCGGAGCGGACCCTCTGCGCGGTCGACGCCGTTGCCGGCGGTTCCTGGCCTTGCTCGAGGCCGACCGTTGCTTCGAAGAGCATACGGCGTGCCATTACGATGGCGCGGTCTGATGGCAGCAGTTTCTCGACCTCGTGGTTCTGGATAGGCCCCATGCTTTCCTGCAGCGAGGCATCCTGCGCGGCAAAGCCGAACACGCCACTGAATGCTCGGCGTTCCTTTTGCGCTTGGCGGTCGATCAGGTAGTCGTTGTCCTTGTTGGCCTTCGGGCGAAAGCTGCCACCAGGCACATTGGTGCCGGGCTCGTATTCGCAGTGAACGCCCTTGCCCTCTTCGAGGTGGTGGCGCTCTTCCTCGGACAAGGGTTTATCAGGGTGGAAGTTGATGCTCCAGGCCCAGCAGTTGTGGTCGTCGATCGGCACCCACACATGGCCGCCAAGTGCATGATCTCCGAATGGCGGAATCAGGTTGTACCAAGGGAAGATCCACTGGGTGACGCGCCAGTAGTACGAGTCTGGTTCACCCATGCGCCGGCCGAACAAAGTGAGTCCGCCATCGTGCTTCTCGATCTCGAATGTGACGTTGCCGTCCTTCTTGATGTAATCGTTGGCTTTTGTGCCCTGGTGAAAGGGGTCGTTGTCCACCTCGTACTTGTGCACGAAGGACACATGGCTGGTGTCGATGCCGCCCTCCATCGCCTGCAGATAGTTGCACTCCTGGGTCCGCTTGGAGACGAACACATGGCTGTCAGGCAGGTTCGCCCATTCGACGCCAGGTGGTTGGGGTTGCTTGTCCTTTGGACCCATGTAAGCCCACACAACTCCGGCGCGTTCGATGCAAGGGTACCCGGTGATCGACATCCTTTCACACGCCTGTGGCGCTTGTGGCACGTCGACGCAATGGCCATGAATGTCGAACTTCAGTCCGTGGTAACTGCAGCGGATGCCGTTGTCTTCATTGCGTCCGAAGTAAAGCGACGCTCCGCGGTGCGAGCAAAACTCGCTGATCAGTCCTGGGCGGCCCTCGCTGTCGCGAAAGGCGATCAGCTTTTCGCTGAGGATCTGTACGCGGACTTGGGGGCCGTCAGCTTCTGCAATTTCGCTCGAAAGCAGAATCGGAATCCAGTAGCGGCGCAGCAAGTTGCCCGTGGTGGTGCCCGGGCCTGTGCGCACAAGCGTCTTCATCATGTCGTTCATGGGCTGTCCATTCTGCGGTTAACGTGTCCATTATATGAACAGCCAGCCCCGAGCGTCAAATCACCTGTGGCCTCCAAGGCTGGATGTCAGCCGATCAGCCATCACGCGCAAAAACTGCCCGAACTCATTGACCCGTGTTTCTGTCAGGCGGATGTCAGGCCCGAAAACCCCCAGCGAACCAGCCACGGTTCCGGTACTGTCGAAAAAAGGCGCGGCAACCGCGTAGGCTCCCTGGATGAGTTCGTTGTGGCCCAATGCATATCCGCGTTCGCGAGTAATGGCAATTTGGTCCCGGAGCCAGGCAAGGTCGGAGTTCGTGCCTGCCGCAAATGCTTCCAGTTGGCCGGCCTGCAGCGGCGTGTAGGCAAGGATGGCACGGCCGCTGGCACCTCGCACGAGTTTTTCCGAATAGCCAACGCCGCGTCTGAAGCTGATGGGTTGAGGACTCGGCATTTCGGCCACACACAGGCGCATGTCCCCTCGGGCGACAAACAATGCGACGGTTTCAGTCGTGAAAGTCCACGCCTCCGACATGACTGGCCTCGCAAGGGAACTCAGGTCCAGGGTTGCGCTCCAGGCATGCGCGAGTTTCGCGACCGCAGGCCCGAGGCGGAACCGTTGCGGCTCGCCCGATGAGGTTACGAAGCCCTTTTTCTCAAGCGTATTGAGCAGGCGGTACAGGGTCGGTCGGCTCAGTCCCACTATCTTCACGAGATCCGCGACGAGGAGGTCATGGTGCGCAGGACCGAACGCGGCGAGCACATCCAACGCCCGTTCCACAGCGCGCACGCCTTCACCTGCAACCAGTGTGGGCTTTTCGTCGGATTCTGTGTCCATAGGTCGTAAATTTTAGGTGAGTTAGCTTTACTAAGCCAATTCGAATTGACAAAATCAGAGACACATGTCCATGATGCGAACAGTCAGTGTCGACAATTGGCGCCGAAAACAAAGGAGACATCATGCACAAGCGGACTTTTCTCGCCCGCATCTTAGCCGCAGTGAGCGGTTCTCTGATCGCGGTTACTGCTTGCACAGCATCGGCGCAAGAGTGGCCAACCAAACCCATTCGGATTATTGTGAGTTTCGCCCCAGGCGGTCTGACAGACACGATCGCCCGCGCCCTCCAAGCCCGGCTGCAGGAGGGTTTCGGCCAGCCAGTCGTCATAGAAAACCGGCCAGGCGCGGGCGGAACCCTTGCTGAAGGACTTCTGGCCAAGGCACCAGCTGACGGCTATACCATTTTGCTCAGCGCAGACAGCGTTCCGGCCAACCCTCACCTCATGCAGAACTTGTCCTATGACACGTTCAAGGACCTGGTGCCGGTGAGTCTGCTCGCGCGCATTCCGCTTGTCATGCTGGTGAACTCTTCTGTGCCAGCGGCGACGGTGAGGGAGTTTGTTTCCTATGCAAAAACCGGTGGGGTTAAGGCCAGTTATGGAAGTCCAGGAGTCGGGACGAGCAACCATCTCTACTTCGAAGTCTTCAAGGACCTGACAAGCATCGAGATGCCGCATGTCGCCTATAAAGGGGGCGGTCCGGCAATGACGGACCTTATGGGAGGACATATCCAGACGCTGCTGATCTCTAGTACCTTGGCAGTGCCTCAGGTGGTCGGGGGCAAAGTCAAGGCACTGGCAGTAACCAGTGACAAGCGCATCGCGCAACTGCCGAACGTTCCAACCTTCGCCGAGGCGGGTTTTCCCGACTTCAAGCCGCAGCAATGGACCGGACTGTTCGTCCCTGCCGGCACGCC
>JBEIDW010000145.1:0-7052 GCA_040383265.1 Hyphomicrobiales bacterium | reverse complement strand
CCTGACGTCCACCATCACGAACATGCCGCCCTCGGGCATGCGGGCCGAGACCGTCTTCGAGCCTTCGAGAGACTTCACCAGGGCGCGTGCGCGCTGTTCATAGGCGCGCTTCATCGCATCGATCTCGGGGAAGTGATTGTCGAGCGCGAAGGCCAGGGCATCCTCAAGGAATTGCTGGGAGCCGAACAGCATCGTCTCGGTCACGGGGAGCGCCATGTTGCAGAATTCCGCTGAAGCCGCGATCCAGCCACAGCGGAAGCCAGGAATCGCATGCGATTTCGAGATCGACGAGGCGACGATGGTGCGCGTCTCGAGTTCCGGAATGTCGAAGGGCGAGGAGAATACCGTGTTGCCATAGGTCAGGGTGGCATAAACTTCATCCGAGATGATCCACAGATCATGTTTTTCAACCACCTTGCCGATCTTCTCGATTTCGGCGCGGGTGAAGACGGCACCCGTCGGGTTGGATGGGGTGTTCATCAGCAGCACGCGCGATTTCGGCGTAATTGCCCTTTCAAGGTCTTCCGCCTTGAGGTGGAAGCCATGGTCCGGGTCGACGCGGATCGGCTTCACCACGCCCCCTGCCGCGGCGATGACGCCCTCATAGGTGGCGTAGTAGGGGTCGGCCATCAGCACCTCGTCACCCTCGTCCACCACCGTCATCATGGCGGCGTAAAGGGCCGTCTGGGTGCCGGGCAGATAGATGAACTGGTCCTCGCTGATGGTCCGGCCGGTCTGCTTCGTGTAAAGCCTGGCGAGCGAGCGGCGCACACTGGCCTCGCCGCGGCCATCGGCATAGCGAAGCCGCCCGGAGCGCATCTGGCGGTTCGCCTCATCCAGAATGGCCGCAGGTGGCGGCGCGTCGGGCTCGCCGATCGACAGGAAGATGAGGGCATCGCCCAGCCCGGCGCGGCGCTTGCCCTCAATGTGGACAGCCCATTTCTCGGAGCCCAAGCCTCCCAGCCGGCCCGTGACTTTCGCAAATTTCATCTTCTGAACCCTTGTTTTGCCGCGCTTTTAGTGCATGCCCTTGGCGCGGTCGAGAGGCCGCTCAGGGGCTTTACATTTTTGGAGGCTGGTTTTATTTGTGCGCTGCATCATTCTGCACGGATTTCCCTAACATGGATCTTTCACGGCGTCAGGTTCTGAGGTCGGCTGTAACGCTTGCGGCCGTCGTTGCGTCGATGCGTCAGGGCCTTCTGCCCTCGATGGCGGAAGCCTCGGAACTCTATATCGAACAGCAGCCCTTCACCGAGGACTATGTCCGCAAGCTGGCGGAGGCGTTGGCCCAGAAGCCGTGGGAAGACGTGCGCATCGCCATGCCGCCGGGCTGGGAGCAGGTTACTTACGATCAGTACCGCGATATCCGTTTCAACCCGGACAAGTCGTTCTGGAAGGGCGACCAGCACCAGTTTTCCTTCGACCTGTTCCATTCGGGCTTTCTGTTCACCGCCCCGGTCGATGTCCATGTGGTCGAGAACGGCCAGACGGCGCGCATCAACTATGATCCCAACCTGTTCGTCTTCGGCCCGCTGGCCCCCGAGACGGATGGCAAGACGGACATGCATTACGCCGGGCTCCGGCTGCGCTACCCGATCAATTCCCAGGAGTACAACGATGAGTTCGTGGTGTTCCAGGGCGCGTCCTACTTCCGTGGCGTGGGCAAGGGGCTGCTCTATGGCCTGTCGGCGCGCGGCCTTGCCATCGACACCGGCCAGCCCAAGGGCGAGGAATTCCCGATGTTCCGCGACTTCTGGGTGAGGAGGCCCGATCCTGCGGCCACCACCATCGTCGTGGAGGCGCTGCTTGACAGCCCGTCCATCACCGGTGCCTACAAGTTTTCGATCAAGCCGGGTGACGACACCCAGATGGATATCGAGGCGGTGCTTTTCCCCCGCCGCGACATTTCCCATGTCGGCATTGCGCCGATGACCTCCATGTTCCTGCTCGACCAGCTGTCCCACCCCGTCGAGGATTATCGCCCAGCGGTGCATGATTCGGACGGATTGATGATGCAGACGGGCGCTGGCGCATGGCTGTGGCGCCCGCTTGCCAACCCCACGACGCTGCAGGTCTCGGCTTTCCAGGACATGAGCCCCAGGGGCTTCGGCCTGATGCAGCGCAAGCGCAACTACCGAGACTTCCTCGACCTCGAATCGCATTACGAGCGCCGCCCCAGCCTGTGGGCGGAGCCGATTGGCGATTGGGGGCCGGGTGCTGTGGAGCTTTACGAGATTCCCACGCTGCTGGAGACCAACGACAATATCGTGGCCTTCTGGCAGCCGAAGGAGATGCTGAAGCAGGGGCAAAGCTATTCCTACGTCTATCGCCTGCACTGGTGCGCCAACTGGCCGACCGACATCAACCTGCCGCTTGGCCGCACGGTGTTTTCGGGCGCGGGCGTCGATCCCAACTATTCGGCGAACCCGCCATCTTATGACCCAGATTTGAAGCTTTACGTCATAGAGTTTGCGGGGGGTGATCTCGAAGGAGACATCATCGCGGACGTGACGGCTTCATCGGGCGAAATCTCCCAGGTTCACTTGCAAAAGAACAACGTCGAGAAAACGACGCGTCTTTCCTTTGAGCATAACGTCAATGGGGCAGACATCTCGGAAATCCGCGCCGTGCTGAAGCGCGGGGACAAGAAAGCGAGTGAGACATGGCTCTTCAGGTGGACGCGCAGCTGACGGATTCGGTTCCGCCCTCCGCACCCCTCGACATGCCAATCCAGAGCCTGTCGGATTGGGAGGGCACACCGGCAGACATCGGCAATGGCCGTAACGTGGTTTTGGCCCGTCTCTTTGTGTTCGGCGCCTCTGTGCTTCTCACGGGTTTCGGCACCTGGAAGATGTATGAGGTCATCAGCCCGACCAATGTGACGACGCTGCAGGTGCTGTTTGCAGCCTTCTTCGCACTCACCTTTGCCTGGATCGCCTTTTCCTGCGCCAGTGCCATTCTGGGCTTCCTGGTGCTGATGCGCGGCAAGCCTGCCCTGCCGCCGCTGGCGGACACGGCGCAGATTGGCCGTACTGCGTTGCTGATGCCTGTCTACAATGAAGATCCGGAGCGAGTGTTCACCGCGCTGTCCCGCATGGGACAGGCGTTGCGGCGCGAGGGCGTTGCCCGGCACTTCGACATTTTCGTGCTGAGCGACACCCGCAAGGAGCATGTCGCCGCCGCCGAGCTTGATGCCTTCGCCTGGCTAAAGCGCCAGCTGGCGCCCGCCTTCAGGGTCTATTACCGCCGCCGTGATAACAACCACCACCGCAAGGCAGGCAACATCGCTGATTTCGTGACGCGCTGGGGCGCTGCCTATGACCACATGATCGTGCTCGACGCCGACAGCGACATGAGTGCCGCGGCGATGATCACCCTGGCCCGCGCCATGGCGGCGGACCCGAAGGCCGGCATCATCCAGTCGCTGCCGCTCCTGCAGAACCGCTGGACACCGTTTGCGCGCATGACCCAGTTCGCGGGCCGGGTCTATGGCCCGCTCGTCGCCGCAGGCCTCTCCGCCTGGCATGGCCGGGATGGCAATTACTGGGGCCACAACGCCATCATCCGCACCCGGGCCTTCGCGGAGGCCGCGGGCCTGCCCGAACTCACCGGCCGCAAGCCCTTCGGCGGCCATGTGCTGAGCCATGACTTCATCGAGGCCGCCCTGGTCCGCCGCGCGGGCTATGCCGTTTACATGCTGCCCGCGCTCACCGGGTCCTATGAGGAAACGCCACCCTCTCTGATCGACCTCGCCACGCGTGACCGGCGCTGGGCGCAGGGGAATCTTCAGCACGTCAAGATCGTCGGCGCGAAAGGCCTGCACTGGGTCAGCCGGGTGCATCTCGTCCAGGGCATCATGTCCTACCTTGCCTCGCCCCTGTGGCTCATGTTGCTGCTGGCGGGGTTGATTCTCGCCACCGTGGCGCGCTACACGACGCCCAATTATTTCCCCGAAACCATTTCGCTGTTTCCCGTCTGGCCGGTGTTCGACCCGGAACTGGCGCTGCGGCTTTTCGCCATCACCTTTGGCGTTCTCTATCTGCCGAAGTTCCTGGCTCTGGTGCTGGCGCTTCGTGATGGTGACTTGCGCAAGGGCTGCGGCGGCACCATCGGCCTCATGAAGAGCGTGCTGGCGGAGACCTTCCTCTCCATGCTGCTCTCGCCCATCATGATGCTGATCCAGTCCCGCTTCGTGCTGGATGTTCTGCTGGGCCGCGATTCCGGCTGGAATGCCCAGAACCGCGATGATCAGGCGATGCCGCTTGCCGCGTGTACAAGTACGCATTGGAAGCATGTGGCGGCTGGCGTGGGCTTCGCCGTGCTCTCATTCCACATTTCATGGGCCACGTTCCTGTGGCTTGCCCCCATCGCTGCGGCCTTGATTCTGTCACCGCTCGTTTCATGGTCCACCGGGCTTCCCGAACTTGGGCGGCGCATGTGGCACTGGAACATCTTCCGCATTCCAGAAGAAGCGCCGCGCAAGGCAGAAGAGATGGTCTTCGTGGATGAGGTGGAGACGCCGCTGCTCGAAGCAGCCGAGTGATCAGAATGGTGTGACAGTGCCATCCGCCCCGATGCGGATGCTCTTCCATTTTCTCAGGCTTTCAAGCTCCGGCCGGGATACGCAGGCGATGACGCACTGCCTGGTGTAGAGCGCAGCCGCAACCTCCGCGCCAACCGCGAGATTGATGTCAGGCCTCACCATGAGAATTGCGGCGGGTGCGGTCCCACGCCTGATTGCTTCTGCAATGGCGCCGGGGGCAGAGCCGGAGCCGCGTGTCTCCGTCATCACCAGAATGCAATTCGTCACGCAGGCGCCGCGCTGGGGGTGGTGCACGTCAAGGATTATGCCCGTTCTGGGCTCGAAGGCGCCCCAGAAGCTCAACGGTTCATCGAGGGACAGCACCGGGCCCTCCGCTTGGCCGGGTGTGAGCAGGCGGGCCCTGATCATCGCGTGGTCCACAGATCGGGATCGCGCCAGACCTCGCCGCAGACGGCGCTTTCAACGCACTCCTTGAGCGAACCGAAGGCCACCTCGACAGAGAGCATGCCCGGTGCGTAATAGGCCCATTTGGCGGCGTTGGTCATGATGCGGCCCTTGAGGCCCCGCACACGCGGCGAATAATAGGTGCAGATATCCACCGGCACGTCGATGCCGGCCGCGTCGAGTTCCGCAATCCAGCCTCTGGCGCGGGCCATTTCGCGCACCACGCGGCTGGTGGAGACGAGAAAGGGCAGCCCTTGCTTCACCCGCCGGCCATCGAGCAGGTGGATGAGCGCGCCGAATTCCTCAAGCCCAAAGTGAGGTGTGCCGAGCGCCACGCCATCAAGCGGGCCATCCTGCGCGGTGGAGAGATCACGGTGGGCGCGGGCAAGGTCATCTGCCGTCACGCGGTGGGTTTCCCCGCCCCGCAGGATGGCGGATAGCTCCGGCGCTTCCGGGGTGACGCCCGCGCCATGCCAGAGTTCCACCCCGCCGGAGGCGGCGGCGGCCGAGCTGATGGCTTTCAAGCCATGCCCTGGCATATTCACGGGAAGGCCGGAGATCACCGGAATGCGGCGGCCCGCAAGGCGGCCCGCGTGATGGCCGATGAGATGGGCGAAGACATCCTCTCCCCGCCAGATTTCAGGCAGCTCCCGGCAGTCGATGTGAAGCTCGGCGAAACGATTCTCGCTGCGGTGCAGGCCGGCATCAGGCGCAAGGCCCGTCAGCGCGCAGGCAACATCGAGATAGTCGCCATATTTGTTGGTGCGCGCGCCCAGTGCAGAATTGTAATAGGAAACCGCATTGGATTCACCGACCGCGATCTGGTCGCCGAACTTTGGCCCGCCTGGGTGCTGGTAGGGCGCGCAGGTCCATGTGGGCGTGGCGCCGAGCCTCTCATAAAGCCGCATCAACTCGGCGGCGCCATCCACCGCCTCCGGGTCCTCTTCGCGCGGGCGGAGGGAGGCATCGGCAAGACTCACGACGCCATTGTTCGTCCAGGTCTCGACAGCCAGTTTTGCATCATGCTCCAACAGAAATCGCACGAAATCGACATGGGCCTGTCCTGTGTAGAAGCAGGCATCGAGATGGGCGAAGGAGATGGGGAGCAGGCGCTCTGCGTCCATGATCTCCGCCGCCTTCACCACGAGCCGCATCGCCAACTGCATCGCCTTGCCGGAATGACCGGCGAGAAGATCGCGTGCGCCGTCATCCAGTTCCATCAGGGCTTTACCTGCTCAAGCGCCATGCGGTTGAGTGACTGGTAGTCGGTCTTGCCGGAGCCCAGAAGCGGCAACTCGGTGAGCGTGATGACATTGCGCGGCACCATGAGGGATGCAATGCCGAGTGCTTTCAGCCCGTCCGCCACCTGCCGTTGATCGAGCGTCCCGTTTGTGGTGAAGAGCACAAGCTGTTCGCCCTTCTTGGCATCGGGCACCGCCACCACGGCATGTTGTGCCTCAGGGAAGGCCTTGAGCAGGCTTTGCTCCACAAGCCCGAGGGATATCATTTCGCCGGCGATTTTGGAGAAGCGCTTGGCCCGGCCGAGGATGGTGACAAAGCCATCCGCGTCGATGTTCACGATATCGCCGGTGTCATACCAGCCATCGGGCGGGGCCTCGATGACGCCCGGGTTTTCGGCGCGCAGATAACCGAGCATGATGTTGGGGCCCTTGACGAACAGGCGGCCGCCGTCCTCGATGCCGGGCACGGGTTCCAGCCGGTGCTGCACCTGGTCGAGCATGCGGCCCACCGTGCCGGTGCGGAAATGCATCGGCGTGTTGACGGCCACGACAGGCGCGCATTCGGTGGCGCCGTAGCCTTCCAGAATGCGCAGGCCGAATTTCTCCATCCAGGCCTCGCGTGTTTCGGGCTTCACCCGCTCCGCTCCGGCCACGACAAGCCGCACATTGAAGAAGTCATAAGGGTGGGCGCTGCGGGCATAGCCCATCAGGAAGGTATCGGTGCCGAACAGCACCGTGGCGTTCGTCTCGTAGCAGAGCTCCGGCACCACCTTGTAGTGGAGTGGCGAGGGATAGAGGAAGGTCCTGACACCCGCCAGCACGGG
>JBEIDW010000144.1:0-7052 GCA_040383265.1 Hyphomicrobiales bacterium | reverse complement strand
GGTCACCTCGCGATGTATCGCGCCATGGATGAGGCCTGCGCGCTGGCGCGGGCGTGCGGCATCGGCATGGCGAGCGTCATCAACTCCACCCACTTCGGCGCGGCTGGAGCCTACACGCTGGCGGCGGCGGATGCGGGCTTCATCGGTTTCGTCGCCTCCAATTCCGGGGCCTTCGTTGTGCCGCATGGTGGCGCAAAGCCCATTCACGGCACCAACCCGCTCTCGCTTGCCGCGCCCAACCCGGGCGGCGATCCGTTCCTGCTCGACATGGCTACAAGCGCCGTGCCGTGGAACAAGGTTCTGAGATACCGAACGGAAAACCTTGAATTGCCCAAGGGCGTGGCGGTGGATCGGACAGGCGCCTTTACCACCAACCCGCATGAGGCCACCGCCCTTGCGCCGATGGGCGGACCGGAGTTTGGCTACAAGGGCGCAGGCCTCGCTGGCATGGCGGATGTGCTGGGCGGGGTGTTGAGTGGCATGCGGCTGTCGGCGGAGCAGGATGGGCTGGCGCTGGGCGACACGAAACTCGGACATTTCGTCATGGCAATCGACTCCACCCTGTTCATGACGCTGGAAGCCTTTGGCATTCGCCTCCAGGCCTATCTTGATCACTTCAAGCAGCAGCCCGGTACTTACGCAGCGGGCGGGCCTGAGTGGGAAAGGCGCGGGATTCGTGCGGCTGAGGGTATACCGCTGCCCCCCGGCCTCTATGCCGAACTTGCCGCAGCGGGTGAAACTGCAGGCATTCCGCTGACTGTCTGACATGGTGCCCGATACCAGGGAAAACCGCGCACGCGGCATTCTGTGGATGCTGGCCACGATGTTCTGCTTCATCGCGCTCGACACCATGATGAAGTACCTGCTCGAAACCTATTCGCTGGTGCAGGTCACTTGGGCACGCTTCTTCTTCGCCACCATCATCGCCATCATGGCGTGCGGGCGGCATCTGCCGGGCCTCGCCATCAGCCGGCACCCGAAGCAGCAATTGCTGCGCTCTGTGTTTCTCATGGCCACCACCGGCATGTTCAATGCCGGCATAAGGACGACACCACTCGCCACAGCAACAACCATCATGTTCCTGAACCCGGTGCTCGTGACCATTCTGGCCATCCCCCTCCTTGGCGAGAAGGTCGGCTTGCGCCGCTGGCTTGGCGTATTGCTGGGTTTCATCGGCGCGGTGATCGTCATTCATCCATGGGATGAAGGGTTTGGCACCTTCAACCATGGCATTCTGTTCCTGCTCGCCGCCGCAGCTCTGAATGCCAACTACCAGATTCTCACACGCCGGGTGCGCGGCGATGATCCCTTGACATCCCTCCTCTACACGGCGGCTGCAGGGGCGGTTGTCACCAGCGCGCTAGCACCATGGTTCTGGACATGGCCAACGGCTGTTGATTGGCTTCTGCTGATCGGCACCGGCGTGGCGGGCGGCTTTGGCCATTTGTTCCTCATCCGCGCCTTCCGGGCGGCTCCAGCCTCGGTGGTCGCGCCCTTTTCTTACTCGTCCCTCATCTGGGCAGCGCTGTTTGGCTTCGTGATCTGGGGCGACTGGCCAGACCTGTGGACGTGGGGCGGCGCCGCGCTTATCATCTTCTCAGGCCTTTATATCTTCCACCGGGAGCGCACCGCACATGAAAACCGTTGAATTCACCGCCATGAAGGACGGTACGAAGGACGAGTACCTGTTCCTGAAGCCGTTGGAAGACGATCATATCAAAGGCACGGCTGAGAGGGTCCTGCGCGAACTGCGCATGCAGGAGGAGGAAACTCTTCCCGGCTACAAGATCACCAGGCTGCAGCACGGGTTGCAGTCCGCCACACGGGCCTACAACGAGGGCGCTGATATCGACTGGGTCGTTGGCGCGCTCCTCCACGATATCGGAGACGGCCTCGCACCCCAGAACCATGACCGCTTCGCCGCCGAGATCCTGCGCCCCTACATGCGCGAGGAGGTGGTGTGGACAGTGGAACACCACGCCTCCTTCCAGATGTATTATTACGCGCACCACTATGGCTGGAACCAGCACGAGCGCGAAAAGTACCGCGACTCCGCCTATTACCAGTCCTGCGTGGATTTCTGCGAGCGCTGGGACCAATCCTCCTTCGACCCGACCTATGAAACCAAGCCGCTCTCCTTCTTCGAGCCGATGGTGCGGGACGTCTTCGCGCGAAAGGCGCATGATCCGGCCATGGTGCAGAAGGGCGTTGTCGCAGGCTTGCCGCCCCTCCCCGCCGCCTGATCCATACGCCGCAAGCGGATCAAACATGCCGCAGGCTGCATGGCAAATCGGTAGCCAGAGCGCCAATGTGGCGCGATGAGCAGCAGCGCCACCCTCCGCACCGCCAACATTGCCGGCATTCTGTCGCTCTGCGCGGGCGTCCTCGTGTTCTCGTTTCAGGATGCCATTCTCAAGGGCTTGAGCGGCGCGCATGCGGTAACGCTCGCCATCGTGCTGCGCTCCATCGTTGGCCTGCCCATCCTCCTGGCGATGGTGCATTTCGAATCGGGCCTCAAGGCGCTCCGGACATCGAACTGGCGTCCGCTGATCGTGCGGGGGCTGATCCTGCTCGTCGCCTATACCACCTACTACATGGCCTTTCCGGCCCTGCCGCTGGCGGAGGCCGTGGCGCTGTTCTTCACCTCGCCAATCTTCGTCACCTTGCTTGCCTGGTTGTTCCTCAAGGAAAAGATCACCCCGCTGGCCTGGGTGGCGGTTGTCGCCGGTTTCATCGGCGTGCTCATCATCCTGCAGCCAGGGTCAGGCCTGTTCAATCCGGCAGCGCTCCTCAGCCTGTTCAGCGCGGCGGCTTATGCGCTGTCCATGGTGCTGGCGCGAAAATATGGCGCGAAGGAATCAACGACTGTCATGGCCTTCTACGTCAATGGCGTTTACCTATGCGCGGCCGCACTCATCGCCGCGAGTGTGGCGCTGATTGGCATCGAGCCTACCGGCAACCCCAGCATTGACTTTCTTGTACGTCCCTGGGCAATGCCCGATCTGATGGACATGGCTCTCATGGGCCTGTGCGGCGTCATCGCGGCGGTCGGCATGACGCTGCTTACCCATGCCTACCGAATGGGCAACGCCAACCTCGTGACTGTATTCGAGTACACGGGCATGTTCTGGGTGCCGCTATGGGGTTACCTGCTGTTCTCGGAAGTCCCGAGCCTGACGACGGTCATCGGCACGGTGATTATCATATTCTCAGGCCTTCTGGCCGTCAGGGCGGCGCGAGGGAGTTAGGGCGCCACATACTCGCTCAGAATGCGGAAATCGCCGACATAACTCTTGCCAGCGCCGGGCTTTCCCGCAACCCGCAGCCACAAGCCCTTGCCCTGTTCGCGGCCGGGAATGGCGAAGGTTCGCGTCTCCGGTGACTGCGGAAGCGTGAAACTGATTACCGGGCGGCCAGATGCCTCCAACCGGCCCTCGGGCAGAACCATGATGTCAAGTGTGGTCACCATGGTGGTGGGATCAACACCTGCTGGTGGAATGTACTCGAGTGCCGTCACCTCATGTGGCCGACCATCCTTGAACATCACGAGGATGTTCAATTCCTGGTCGGGCGGCGCGATTGCGAGGAATGTGTCATCCGCCGCATCGAACAAGCTGGCGAAGCTGTAACGTGTCTCGCTGCCATCCTTCAGCGCAGCGCTGAAAGACGCATTCTGCGCAAGGTTCATCGCTTCTGTCTGCAGCGGCGGTGGATTGCCCTTCAACACGGTTTCACCGGGTGCCGCGGAATTGGCCTCCTGCGGATCAACCGTGACGACGACATTCACCGGCGGCTGAACAGCCGGATGCACCAGAAAGGTCTGATAGGCTGCGAGTGCGACACCCGCAATCGCAGCCAGACTTGATATGACGATATGAAAGTTGGTGAGTTTCACCGAACTAGGCTTTGAGGATTGAGCGTCCCGCATAAACGGCCTGAGATCCCAGCTCCTCCTCGATGCGGAGGAGTTGATTGTACTTGGCCAGCCGGTCCGAGCGGGCCAGCGAGCCGGTCTTGATCTGACCGCAGTTTGTGGCGACAGCAAGATCGGCGATGGTCGAGTCCTCGGTTTCGCCCGAGCGGTGAGACATGACGGCGGAATAGGCCGCCTTGTGCGCCATCTCCACCGCTTCCAGCGTCTCGGTGAGCGAGCCGATCTGGTTGACCTTAACGAGGATCGAGTTGGCGATGCCCTTGGAGATACCCTCCTTCAGGCGCTTGGTGTTAGTGACGAACAGGTCATCACCCACCAACTGGTGGCTCTTGCCGATGAGCTTCGTCACCTGCGCCCAGCCATCCCAGTCATCTTCCGACATGCCATCCTCGATCGAGAAGATCGGATAGGCCTTGGCAAGCTTGGCCAGATATTCTGCCTGTTCGGTGATTGAGCGCTTCTTGCCTTCACCCTCATAGTCGTAAACGCCGTTCTTGAAGAATTCGGTCGCCGCACAGTCGAGCGCCAGGAACACGTCCTTGCCCGGTTTGTAACCCGCCTGCTCCACCGCCTTCATCACGAAGTCGACGCCCGCTTCAGCGGAGGGAAGGTTAGGCGCAAAACCGCCCTCATCGCCCACATTGGTGTTGTGCCCGGCCTTCTTCAGTGCCGCCTTGAGAGTGTGGAAGATTTCAGCACCCATGCGCAGTGCCTCGCGGAAGCTGTCCGCGCCAACCGGCATGATCATGAATTCCTGAAAATCGATCGGGTTGTCGGCATGCGCGCCACCATTGATGATGTTCATCATCGGAACCGGAAGGGTGCGCGCCGAGGTGCCTCCGACATAACGGTAGAGCGGCAGCCCCGCTGCATCGGCCGCCGCCTTGGCTGTGGCGAGCGATACGCCCAGAATGGCGTTCGCACCAAGCCGGGCCTTGTTGGGCGTCCCATCCAATTCGATCATGGCATGGTCGATGGCGATCTGGTCCTCGGCTTCCATGCCGGCCAAAGCGTCGAAAATGTCGCCGTTCACGGCGGCAACCGCCTTGGTGACGCCCTTGCCCATGTAGCGGGCCTTGTCGCCATCGCGCAGTTCGACTGCCTCGTGAGCGCCCGTCGAAGCACCTGAAGGAACGGCCGCGCGGCCCATGGAGCCATCCTCCAGGACGACATCCACTTCAACGGTCGGGTTTCCGCGGCTGTCGAGGATTTCACGGGCGGTGATGTCGATGATGCTGGTCATTTTGAGGTTTCCTGATGTGCGCAAATCAAAAAGGCTTATGGCGGCGGCGGCCCCTCATTGCAAGGGCACGCCAGAACATGGAAGGTCAACCAGCCTTGGCGACCCTGTCGAGCGCCATGAGGGTGGTGAGAAGGCCTTCGAGCTGGTCCAGCGGCACCATGTTGGGTCCGTCCGAAGGGGCATTATCAGGGTCTTGATGCGTTTCGATGAAGACGCCCGCAACGCCAACCGCCACGGCAGCGCGCGCCAGAACCGGAACCATGCGCCGGTCACCACCCGAGGAACTGCCCTGACCGCCCGGTTGCTGCACGGAATGAGTGGCATCGAAGATCACCGGCGCCCCGGTTTCCGCCATGATTGGCAGCGACCGCATGTCAGACACCAGCGTGTTGTACCCGAAGGAGGCCCCGCGCTCTGTCAGCAGCACATTGGGGTTGCCGTTGCCTACCACCTTCTGCAGAACATTCTTCATGTCCCAGGGCGCGAGGAACTGGCCCTTTTTCACATTCACGATCCGACCCGTCTGGGCGGCAGCGATGAGCAGGTCCGTCTGGCGGCAGAGGAAGGCGGGAATCTGGAGGATATCCACGACGCTGGCAACTTCGGCGCACTGGCCATTCTCGTGAACATCGGTCAACACAGGCAGACCGAGTTCCTTGCGGATATCGGCGAAAACAGCGAGTGATTTTTCCAGCCCCATGCCACGCTTTCCAGAGAGGCTGGTGCGGTTCGCCTTGTCGAAACTCGATTTGTAGACGAGGCCCATACCAAGACGTTCACACATCTCCTTAAGCCGCCCCGCCATCATGAAGGCGTGGTCGCGGCTCTCCATCTGGCAGGGACCGGCAATGAGGGCAAGCGGCAGGGCGTTGCCGAACTTCACCGCGCCGGAGGATACGATCGTGTTGCAGGTCATGTGGGATACACCAGGAATGTGCCCGAGCCATGGGCGTACAGCTTGCCGTGCTCATCGACGACCCTGGCATCGGCCGTCAGCATCGTGCGTCCGGCATGGATCACATTGCCGGTACAGAGCAAGCGCCCCGTATCGGCATCAATCCGCCGGACATAGTTCACCTTGAGTTCAATGGTGCCATAACCGGCGCGCGCCCGAAGTTTTGTCTGCACAGCACAGCCAAGCGCGGAATCGATCAGGGTTGCCACATAGCCGCCGTGCAGCCGCAGCTGCGGATTGTAATAACGAGGCGACGGATGTCCTTCGAAGGTAGCAGACCCGTCGGCCACGCCAACAAGGCGCATGCTCATGGTCTCCGCCATGGCAGAGCCGTGCCATTCCTTCAGGTGTTGCTTCAGATATTCAAGACCGCTCAACGCGGGCTCAACCTCTTGCGGGTTCACATCCATACCCAATCATGATTTCGGTGTCTGCATTACCCCAACCGGCTGTGCAATGTTAATGCCATTTTCGGCAAAGGCCTGTAAAATCGCAAAGCGAAGTTCGCTGGCGATCTGAGATCCTGTCATGATGTCAGAGACAAATACCCGAAGACTGAACACAAGGCCATTGAGCCCGATGTCAGTCAGCAGAACCGAGGCGGCAGGCGCGGTGAGTACCCGGGGATGCGATCGCGCGGCTTCCATCAGCAGCTTCTGCACCAGTTCCGGCTCGCTGCCGATTTCCACCGTAAGGCTGACAGCCACGCGGCCGATGTTATCACTGTGGGTCCAGTTACGGACAGGCTCCGTCACCAGCGAAAGGTTGGGGATGATGATGGTGCAGGCATCGAAAGTCTCGATCTCGGTGGAGCGCACGTTGATGCGGCGGACGACGCCCTCCCCGTCCGGCAAGGCCACCCAATCTCCAACCCTGATTGGGCGCTCTGCCAGAATGATGAGGCCGGAGACGAAATTGTT
>JBEIDW010000143.1:0-7128 GCA_040383265.1 Hyphomicrobiales bacterium | reverse complement strand
GCCCCCAATCCTCACCCGGCCCGCAGAGGGATCGAGAAACCCCGAAACCGTCCTCAGGATGGTGGTCTTGCCGCAGCCTGACGGCCCCAGAAAGGAAAAGAACTCCCCGCCCCGGATATCAAGCGTCGCGTCGTCCACCGCCGTGAACTGTCCGAACTTTACCGTAACATGATCGAGCTCAACGCCGGCGCTCATGCCGATCACCTCGATTTTGGACACCAGCCATATCCGCCTGGGGCAGCAGATGATTACTGCAAGCCACTAATAAAAACGGGCCAGCCCCTGACTTCATCAACGGGCTGGCCCAAAGAAGACCACGGAAGATCACGCGGCCTTGAACTGATCCACGTACTGACTGCGGATTTCAGTATACCAAGTCGGTTCAGCGGGCCACGGCCACAGGTTCTTCAGAGAATCACCCGGATAGGCCTCCTGGAAGTTCTTCTTTGCAGCCTCGGAGAGCAGTGCATCGGCGCCCGTAACGACAGGATTGTAGCCCGAGCCTTCCGCCACCATCGCGGACACTTCCGGGGTGTGCAGATAATTCAGGAACTCATAGGCCTGGTCGACGTTCTTTGCCGCCTTGATCAGTGCTACGCCATCCACCCAGGTAATTGCCCCCTCCTTTGGTGCCTGATAAGACACCGGCTTGCCTTCCTTCTTGAGCGACAAGGCAGGACCATCCCACGTCTGGCCGATCCAAACGTCGTTTTCCATCAGGCCCGACTTTGTGTTGTCGGCTGAGTCCCAGAACTGCTTGACCCAGGTCTTGTGCTCGATGGCAAAGGCCAAGATGGGGTCCCATACCTTCTTGAAGCTCTCCTCATCCTTGTAGCCATCAAGCATCCGGTTGGTTGGCATCTTTCCACTTGCATCCCACCACAGTCCGATACCGAGCAGGAAAGAGTGGCCACGGCCCTGCGTATGCCCCTTCACATCATCAGCCCAGAGTGACCCAAAGCTCAGCTCCTTGGGATCACCCTTCCACAAGTCCGTACGCCACGAGATTGCCTCCGAACCCCAGCAATGCGGCAGCCAATTCAAACCATCGTCCCAGTTCCACAAGCTCTCCGCACTCTGAAGCATCGACGGCAGCACTTTGCCCGCGTTCTTGAGCTTGTTCATGTCGAACGGCGCAAGAACGGCTATGTCCTTGTATTGAGGAGCGCGGTTCAGAGTTGGTGAACACAGGTCGAAGCCTTCACCTCCAGTTGCCTGTAGCTTGTTGATTTGCTCCTCGTTCTGCGAGAAGGGGGTTTGGTTGACCTTGATACCGGTGGACTTCTCGAAATTCGGAATCACATCCCCTGGATACTCATCTGACCACATCAGCAAATTGAGTTCGCCGGAGGACGAAAGCGCATTCCTCGCAAGGAGTGGCGATGTCAGACCGATGGCACCAAGGGCGGATGCAGACCTGAGAAACGAGCGTCTGGTCATTGCCGCGGCTCGCACGGTTTCCTGCGTCGTCGTAAGCTTCCTCTTCATGAACTTCCTCCATTTGCCGCGGATGTTTGCGGGCGCCCTCCGCGGCTTCGACCAGCGCCCATGAGACCACACAAACAGCTAAAGAGAGGATGATTCCAAAAAAAGCGAATAATTTCGATACTCGGCATGTCTCAAAATGAATGGGAGCTACTGCCTAATAACTGCGCGACCCACTCTCACTTCTGCAAAGCCTAAGGGCAATCTCCCGCACGGCACGTGCCAGTATTCGACTGTTGTCAGCGCGCCAGTGCACATAGTAGGACAATTTCGGAACCCTAAGCTTTTCCTCAACACGTAGCCGACACAGCCTTCCCTCGCGGATAAACCGCTCGACATACGGCCCTGCAAGAAGGGCAATTCCAAGGCCTGCAATCGTGACAGCCGCCACGGCATCAGGGCTGTTGGATGCCAGTATCCGCCTGAACTTCAGCCCACGCTCCTGGGCAAAGCTCTGGAGTAGCATAGTGCTCCCGGCCTGTGACGACATGGAGACGATCGGATGTGATTGAATGCTCTCCAGTGTCACAATACTCTTCTTTCCAAAGATCGTTGGCGAACCAACCCAGTAAAGTTCGACATGTGAAATAGGCTCGGATATGACTTGCGGGTCTTGAGAGATACCAGGGCAAATCGCAAAATCCGACTCACCTCGCTCGACGTCATCAAGCAATTCTTGGGTCAGTGCAACGTGGGGCTCGACGATCACATCCGGATAATCGGCGCGGACCTTCGATACGAGCTGCGGCAGCCACTGCATTGCCATCAGCTCGCTTATGCCGAACCGGCATGTTCCCTTTACGCGCCGAGGCCCGCGTGCCGACACCAAGAGTTCGTCCCGAAGCTTGAGTATGTGCTCGGCCTTGGCAAAGACTTCCTGACCAACCTCCGTGATGCGGGCCCGCGGGCCAGATCTGTCGAAGAGCTGCACGCCCACTTCGGCTTCGAGTTCCTGAATACGCTTCGACAGCGCTGATTGTGTCATGAAAAGACGATCGGCAGCCAATGCAAAGCTGCCAAGGACGCTAGACCAATAAAGTGCCTCGAGCTGCTTGAGCGTCATGTAACACTCTTTTCCTGCACTTCACGCCAAAGTGCAGACTATGAGCCACAAAAGCTGCCGCCAAGATATTTCTGCCACGCAATTCAGAGCTTCATCACAAAGGGCGGTGGCCCCTCCTCCCCCAAGTCAATCCAGATTGCCTTCGCCTGAAGGAACTGAAGAATTGCAGCTGCTCCCCCCTCCCGGCCCAGTCCTGATCGCTTGTATCCGCCAAATGGCGCCATTGGAGCGGAGGTGCGATAGGTGTTGACCCACACAGAGCCCGCTTCAACTGCTTGGGCTACGCGATGTGCCCGGTTAAGGTCACGCGTCCAAATTCCTGCCGCCAGACCATATTCCGTATCATTGGCAATCGAAATAGCCTGCTGTTCGTCGGAAAATTCCATGACTGCAAGTACCGGCCCGAAGACCTCCTCTCTGGCCAGTCTCATGTCTTGGGTAACATCAACGAAGATTGTGGGCTCTACAAACCAACCGTTGCCGCAACCCGGAGGGTATGCGCGGGCCCCTCCCAGTATGCAGCGTGCGCCAGCCAACTTCGCGGTGTCGATATGAGCCAGTATCTTTTCAAGCTGCTGCCGGGTTGTAACGGGGCCCACCTGCGTGTCCGACAACATCGGATCACCCATCCGGGCAACGCAAGCCAGTTCGACAACTCTGGAAACAACCTCGTCCGCTATCGAACTGTGAACAAGAAGGCGGGAGCCGGCAACGCATGTCTGCCCGCTTGCCGCAAATATCCCGCTTATGACTCCATTTGCAGCGCGTTTGATGTCGGCATCCGGAAAGATGATATTTGCGCTCTTTCCACCTAGCTCGAGCGTAACAGGCACAATACGCCGCGCAGCACTTTCTGCTATCCTTACACCCGCAGCCTCACCACCGGTAAATGCCACTGCCCGAACCAGAGGATGGTTGACCAGTGCGGAGCCAACCTCGGGTCCAGGTCCAGTCACGACGTTTACAACGCCGGGCGGAAAGCCAGCCTTTACCACCAGGTTCATGAAGACTGCCATGGACGTAGAAGTGAATTCCGATGGCTTCACAACGACCGTATTGCCAGCCGCGAGAGCCGGTGCAAGTTTCCATGCGGCGAGCAGCAGCGGCGAATTCCATGGGACGATCGCTGCGACGACTCCGAGTGGCTCGAGCCGCGTGAAGCTGACCATCTTCTTCTTATCGGAGGGCAGCACGGCACCTTCGACCTTGTCCGCAAGGCCACCATAATAGCGGTACCAACGGGGCATGTAGGCCATCTGACCCCGCATCTCCGCCAACAGCTTGCCATTATCTCGAACCTCGGCCACCGCGAGTTCTTCCGCATGGTCTGCTACCAGATCAGCCAGGCGATTGAGCAACACGCCTCGATCGGAAGCAGTCATTCCAGCCCAGCCAGAACTCCGAAACGCTCGATGGGCCGAGATTACCGCACGATCGACATCATCCTGATTGCCAGCGGCGACATCGGCCCACGGTAGCCCGGTAAACGGATTATCAGTGGCAAACCACATGCCGGAAACAGAATCAACAAACTCGTTATCTACTACCATCTGGAATCTTGGTCTTGAGACCATAAAGCCCCCCTCGCTCTCGAAGCAGCATTCCTCACCACATCGCGCGGCAAGGAACATCTCGAACATACCAGCCGGCCTAAATACGCCTGTCTGCGACCCTTCGAGATGTACAAGTCAGTTGGCAGGACCGTGAACGATCCCATCACGAACACAACGCTTGTGATAGCGCAACTGGCTTGCGTTGATTTCAGGAGCATACCGACGGTCTCAATGCAGCTATCTGTACATCCCCTCGTACAACAAACACAACCCCAGATCAGGCATAATTTTCCGACATCAGGATGTGTATTTTTTTTCGTTATGCCGTCGGAATTCGACTTGATATTCATTCATCGCTAACTTGCGGCTATGTTGGACGGCTGCAAATCCCCCACATGCAATGTCGTTGTCGGGGAAGCCCCTATGAAGCGGATCCGTGGCGGCTCATGGATTAGTTGGAGTATAGAAGGTTGTCGAACCGCAGTAAGGCCAGCCAAGTCGATTCGGATCATCACCTCCACCCCTACACCAGTATCCGGCAGGTTGAGAACGATGGCCCTCTAGTGATAACCAAAGGCGAACGGGTCAGAGTTTTCGATGAATCTGGCCGCTCCTTCATCGAAGGAATGTCTGGCCTCTGGTGTGCTGGACTTGGCTTCTCGGAGAAGCGACTTGCAGACGCAGCCTACAGGCAAATGCTTGAATTGCCATATTACCATTCCTTCAATGGCCGTGTTCCACGAATTGTCACTGAGCTTATTGAGGAAATGATGGCGTGGTCGCCAGTCCCTATGGAACGGCTCCTGTTTGCCAATTCGGGATCAGAGTCAAATGACGCCGCCTATAAAATTGTTCACTACTATAACAATGCGCTCGGGAGGCCGGAAAAGAAGAAGTTCATCGCTCGCGACAAGGGCTATCATGGGACAACTGCGGCAGCATCAGCACTGTCGGGGATTATGGCCGGCAAGACACTATTTGATCTCCCAATTGGCGATGTCATAAGAGTCAGTTGCCCTCATTTTTATCAATACGCATATGCGGGAGAGACGCCTCAATCATACTCCGACAGGCTCATTGACGAGATCGAGCAAGCCATAGCGCGGGAGGGGCCCGAAACCGTTGCGGCGTTCATCGCTGAGCCTGTTATTGGCGGGGGTGGCGTGATGATTCCACCACCTGATTATTTTCCGCGCGTGCAGGAAATTTTGAAGAGGAATGATATTCTTTTCATTGCCGATGAAGTGATTTCCGGTTTCGGCCGGCTGGGTGAGCCTTTTGGAACTCAGGTCTTTGACCTCAAGCCAGACATTATCACCGTCGCTAAGATGCTGTCTTCGGCCTATGCCCCAATTTCCGCGTTGTACCTGAATGAACGCGTCTGTGCTGGACTGCGGAAAGGCAGCGACAAGGTAGGATATTTCGGCCATGGCTATACCTATAGCGGGCACCCGATGGCCGCCGCAGTTGCCCTCGAAACACTGAGGATCTACCGTTCAGATGGCATCATGGACCATGTTCGACGGGTCGGCCCCCGTCTTCAAGCCGGTCTTCGCAAATTCGCATCTCATCCGCTTGTCGGCGAGGTCCGGGGGATTGGAATCATCGGGGCGATTGAACTCGCCGAGAACCCTGCACAACGCAAGCCCTTTTCGCCAGAGAAGGGGGTCGGTGCATTTTTTCTGAAGCGAGCATTCGAGCGAGGACTGATCCTCCGGGCAATTCAAGGAGATATTCTTGCCTTCTCACCTCCCTTGATCATCAATGAGGAAGAGATCGACGAGATGCTCAACATTACCGCAGCAGTTCTCGATGAGACACTTGATTGGGTACGTGGACTATCTTGACCAAATGTTTCGGACAGCGACAGGCTTAACGGAGACGCTTCATGATGTGGCGTTTCAAAAAATGACCACAACTACCTTGCTTGCAGGCAAGAGAGCTCTGGTCACCGGCGCTGCACATGGCAACGGCGCCGCGATAGCCTTGGGTATGGCCAAACACGGAGCTAATGTCGTTCTTCTGGATGTAGATGCAGACGCCCTTGAGGAACGTGCAACAGAAATACGGCAACAAGGGCTCTGCTGCAGCAGCGCGATTCTTGATGTGTCTGATCCAGAACAATGCATTCGGCTGGCCAAGGAAACGGGCTTTGACCAAGCTGGCCTTGATATTCTCGTGAACAATGCCGGCATACGTCCGCGGCATGCCTTCGAAAGTGGCGATCGCGATTTTCACTGGGAACGCGCGATGAAGGTTAACCTCGATGGAATCCGCAATACGACTCTTGCCTGGATGGAAGGACTCAAGAGGTCCAAGGGTACGGTGATCAACATAACGTCCATAGCCGCCTTCAATGCTTCACCTGGTTCAATTGCCTATTCAACCTCAAAGGCGGCAGCCCAGATGCTGACGAAAGCACTGGCCTATGAGCTTGCCGCCGATGGAATTCGGGTAAACTCAATCGCGCCAGGGGTCATCGAGACGGAGATGACACGCTCATCGAGAGAGGATTCCGTCCGGCGGGAACGGCTGATGGCGCGCATTCCGATGGCGCGATTTGGCAAACCTGAGGATCTTGTCGGAGCTGTGATATTTCTCGCATCGGATCTCTCCACTTACGTCACCGGTTGCACCATAGCAGTCGATGGTGGATACTTGGCAAATTGACTGCATGGGCCAGCACGAAGATGCTTTGCCGGTCGCCATTGACGATTGTTGGCAGTCGTCAGTCCCGCGCGTCACCAAGATATCCCGGAAAAGCCAAAGACTACGCTTGCATATGCATGTCAATTTGCAGCGCAGGCCATAGTACTTGCGGATCACTCGCCGGATGAGCGGCTACAGTCCGCTTGTTGTTTACTAGTGGATTGACTCCAACGTTTGGAACCCACGGTTCCAAGCTGCGATGATATCGTCCGGCTTGGCTTTCCAGGCGAACGGTTTGGGACTGGAGGCATTGTATTCGCGGATGAAGCGGTTGATGGCGGCTTGGAGATCGACGACGGAATGGAAGACGCCGTACTT
>JBEIDW010000142.1:0-7164 GCA_040383265.1 Hyphomicrobiales bacterium | reverse complement strand
GGTGGTTCGGGCTGCGGGTGTTGCAGGGTTTCTTCGTGTCGATCCTCTTCGCCATCAGCGAGGCGTGGATCGTGAAATTTGCCGCAGGCCCTTGGCGCACGCGCATTCTTGGCATCTACTCCTCTATCCTGGCGCTCAGTTTTGGCGGCGGCCCCATCCTCATAACCTTTACCGGCATCGAGGGCGCCCTGCCCTTCCTGGCCGGTGCGGCAATCCTGCTGCTGGCCATCATTCCCATCTTCTTCGTCAAGGACGCGAAGGTGGACAGTACGGATGAAGCGCCGTTGTCCGTCTTTGCCTTTGCCCGCAAGGCGCCAATCCTGCTCTTCGCCATCGGCATGTTCGCCATCATCGACGCCGCCAATCTGAGCTTCCTGCCCGTCTATGCGGTGAAGAAAGGCTTCGACGGCGAAACGGCGGCCCTCGCCCTCACCGCTTTCGTAATGGGCAATACGGTGTTGCAATTCCCCATCGGCTGGCTGGCAGACCACATGCCCAAGCGCATCGTCATGGCCGGCTGCGGCGCCATCACCTGCGTATGCTCCTTCCTCGTGCCCTTCGTATTCGGCAGTTGGGCGCTGTGGCCGGTGCTGACAGTGATGGGAGCCACCTCTGCCGGAATATACACCGTGGCGCTGGGCGAGTTGGGTGAGCGCTTCTCCGGTCATGATCTCGTTGCCGGCACAGCGGCCTTCTCCACCATGTGGGGGCTCGGCGCGCTGGTGGGATCATTGCTCGCAGGCTGGTCCATTGCAGCCTTCGGCCCGGATGGACTACCGTTCACCATGGCGGCGGTGTTCCTGGTATTCATCATCTTCGTCATCGGCAGCATCAGATCGGCACAGCGCAAACTGGCATGAACCAGAGGCCCATCAGCTACGGACTTGGCGTCACCCTTGTGGCGGCAGGTGCGGCATGCTGGAGCCTGGGAGGAGCCCTCGTGCGTCTGACAGACGGCATCGACGTCTGGCAGATCATCTTCTTCCGCTCAGTGACCGTGCTCGCCTGCATGACGCTGTGGCTCGGCCTGCGCTTCGGCCCGGAACTTTTCACCCGCATGAAGGATGCAGGGCCCAATGCCGTGATCGCCGGCGTGGCGGTCGGCACCTCCGGGCTGACCTTCGTGGCGGCCCTTTTCTATACCACCGTGGCAGAGGCGATCTTCATGGTGGGGATCACGCCATTCCTCTCGGCCATTCTAGGCCTGTGGATCCTGCGGGAGCGGATCCCGCCTATTACCTGGGTTGCCATGGTGGTGGCGCTTCTCGGCATGGGCATCATCTTCTACGGTCACCGCGGCGGCGGCGCGCTGACGGGCACGCTGCTGGCAATTTATTCCGCCTTCTGCTTTTCCTGCTATGCGGTGCTGCTGCGCTGGGGCCAGCGGAGCGACATGTCCGTCGCAGTCATCTGGAACGCGCTTTACCTGTTGCTGATTTCGGGGCTCGTCCTGCTGCTGCCGCTGGGGCTTCGCGAGGGCGCGGGCCTTCAGGCCTTTGCAATTGGCTGGTGGAACCTGTTCGCCTGCGTGCTGATGGGGGCTGTGCAACTGAGCCTTGGGCTGTTCCTCTTTACGGTCGGCTCGCGCAGTGTGCCCGCCGCGCAGCTTTCGCTGATAGCACTTGTGGAACCCACGCTATCGCCGCTATGGGCCTGGCTGGTAAGCCGCGAGCTGCCGCCGGTCTGGACTTTCCTCGGCGGTGCGGTGATTGTGGGCGCCATCGTGATTCAAGCCCTGTTCAGCGCCACCCGGGATAACCGCCATGCCAGACGCCAAGACAAACGCCAGCGCCGCGGCGAGCCAACTCTCGACAATCCGTGATTTCCTGCGCTGGGGTCTTTCGGAATTCCGCGCCGCCAAGATCGTGCACGGCCACGGCACCACATCCGCCACCGATGAGGCGGCCTTCCTGATCCTTGAAACACTGCATCTGCCGGTTGACGACATCAACCCGTGGCTTGAGGCAACGCTTCTGGAGAGCGAACGCCATGCCCTGGCGGAGGTGATCCGCCGCCGTGTCGAAACCCGCATGCCGGCCGCCTATCTGGTCAGGCGTGCCTATATCCACGGCGTGCCCTTCTATGTCGACGAGCGGGTGATCGTGCCGCGCTCCTATATCGGCGAACTGATGTGCACGGGCATCTTCGGCGGCGAGGATGCGCCGCTGATCGAAGATGTGTCTCAGGTGACGAGCGTTCTTGATCTCTGCACCGGCTCGGGCTGCCTCGCCATTCTTGCGGCCGGCATCTTCCCCGAGGCCGAAGTCGATGCGGCGGATCTCTCAGCCGATGCGCTCGACGTCGCCCGCATCAACGTGGACGATCATGATGTGGCCGACCGCGTGAGCCTTCTGGAGGGCGACCTGTTCGACGCGGTGGAGGGGCGCACCTATGATCTCATCATCTCCAATCCGCCCTATGTGGCGGGGCCGGAGGTTCATGCCTTTCCGCCCGAATACGGGCATGAACCTGTCATGGCGCATATCGGCGGGGATGATGGCCTCGATATCGTTCGCCGCATTCTCGAGAAGGCTGCGGACCATCTGAACCCCGGAGGCGCGCTGCTTTGTGAGATCGGGACAGGGCGCGAACTGCTGGTCGCCGAATACCCACACCTCGATTTCCTCTGGCTTGACACCGAGGAATCACAAGGCGAGGTATTCTGGATCACCCGCGAGCAGGTGCTGGGGCAGGACTGAGCCTTACTTCCGCAGCCCTGTGGCGATGACGAGATTGTCGTACATCTGTCGCGTCATGCGGGCCATTTGCGGCATGAGCGGATAGGATTGCCTGACCAGACGTGGATAGGCCCCTTCGCCCATGTGTTTCTCAAGATTGGCAACATAACTTGGCAGCGAGGACCACCCGGAAACGGTCTGCGGCGTGAACTCACAATGGAACTGTGTGCTCATGGCGTGGTCGCCAACAGCCAGCGCCTGGACCGGGATGCGCTGGGAGGACGCCAGCACTGTCGCGTTATCCGGCGCGCGCTTTACCTCCGCCATGTGCCATTGCATGACCTTGCCGGATGGCGCCACGCCCTGCATCAACGCATGAGAGGCACCCTGCTCCGTCAATATGACATCAAAGACGCCGACTTCGCCTTCATCGGCTGGCGCGACCTCACCGCCAAGCGCCGTCGCGAGCAACTGATGCCCGAGACAGACGCCGAAATAGGGCTTGGCCCGGGTTGCCACCCACTCTCGGATCGCCTGCTTTTCTGCGGCCAGCCACGGATACTGATCCTCCTGCCAGGTGTCCTGAGCGCCGCCCAGCACGAACAGAAAATCGTAAGGCGCGAGGTTGGGAATTGGCTGCCCTTCAAACAGTCGCACGGCTTCCGGGATGATGCCGTCCTCAGCAAAATAATCGAGGAACCGGCCCGGGTGGTCATGGTCCATGTGCTGGAAAACGAGCGCGCGCTTCATGCAAAAGTCCCCTGCAGGCGGCAAAGCATGCCGCCTTCGGTTCGGGATAGCACAAACGCCACCCGCCTGCGAAGGCGGGAGGGGGCGGCGATACGTCAGATCATGCGGAAAAGAGCGCGCTCCGCATCAATGTCAGACGATCTGCAGCTCGACGGCCTGGGGTCCGCGGCCTTTTTTATCAGGCTGAACCTCAAAACTGATCTTCATGTTTTCCGAAAGTTCCGGAATGCCGGAGCGCTGCACGGCAGTGATGTGCACGAACACATCCTTGCCGCCGTCATCCGGCGATATGAAGCCATACCCCTTGGCCTGGTTGAAAAACTTCACAGTGCCGTTCTGGCGCATGAGAAGGGCGTCCCTCATCGTTTCTGCGTTGGGTCCCAAACAGCCGGTTTTGGCCGGCGGTTACGGACTTGGTTCAGCAGTGTCGTACAACGGGTAGGCACGTCTCTCCTGAGGGAGGCAGTCTTGACCACTTGAACAGCACAGCCGACATCCGGACGTTACTGCCCGGACAGCAGGATTATGGTCCACCTATGCGTTTGCGGCAAGAGGGGTCTTCGCGCATGGCGGGGCTTGATTTGAAGCCGCCGTGGTTCATTGTTTTGCGATTCGCCGAGGGTGGTTCGATGAAGCGGTTATGGGGTGTCGTTGCGGTCATGGCGGCCTTTGGGGTCAGTTGCGGCGCCGTAGCCAAGCCGGTGCAGACCACGCGATATACCTATTACACCGTCAGCGGGGACTCCGCCGTCGAGATCTATGATGCGATGATCAGGCGCGGCCCCAATGTGAACGGCGCGAAGGCCTATGCTGCCACCTCCGCCACCACCACACAGGACGGAAAACTGCTGCAATCCTCCTCCTGTCAGATCAAGGATTACCGGCTCAACCTCTCCTTTGTGATCAAGCTGCCAAAGATCAAGAACGAGAAGGTTCTGCCAGCGGCTGACCGCAAGCAGTGGAGAAATTTCTCCGCCTTCCTGAAAGCGCATGAAGAAACCCACAGGCAGATCTGGCTTGACTGCGCGGAAGATCTGGAAGCGAAGGTGAAGGCCATCAAGGCGCGCTCCTGCAGCGATGCCGATGCCAAGGCGACAAAGCTGTGGGACAAGATGCGCGCCGCCTGCAGCAAGAAGCATGAGGCCTTCGACAAGGCCGAACAGAAGCGCCTGATGTCACACCCCTTCGTGCGACTGGTCTACCGCCGCAGCACCGCATCGCACGGAGCCAAGGCGCAATAGGCCGGGAGGGATTACCCCTTCAACACACGGCCGGCAACGGCGGCGAGTTTTTCAAGGAGAACCGGATCGCGTTTGTCTGGCGCAGTCATGATGGCATGGTCCAGTGCGCGGTCGGAGCCGATGGAGCAGGCAGGATGCTGGCGGGGGAAGTCCTTCGCGATGCGGCTCACCAGGCGCTTTGCATTGCCGGAATTGGCCTGAAGCACTGCGATGACCTTCGAAACATCGACGGCGCCAAACTCCTCATGCCAGCAATCAAAATCCGTGACCATTGCGATGGTGCAGTAGGATATCTCGGCCTCCCGCGCGAGCTTGGCTTCCGGCATGTTGGTCATGCCGATCACCGACGCCCCCCAGGAACGATAGAGGTTCGACTCGGCGATGGTGGAAAATTGCGGCCCCTCCATCACGACATAGGTGCCACCGCGCGCATGCAGGATGCCCTCAGCCGCCATTGCCCTGGCAGCGATGTCCTGCAGCGCGGGGGCAATCGGATAGGCAAAGGGAACATGGCCCACGCAGCCCGTTCCAAAAAAGCTCTTCTCACGCGCGAAGGTGCGATCGATGAACTGATCCACAAGCACGAAGGTGCCAGGCGGCAGGCTCTCTGTCAGAGAGCCAACGGCGGAGAGCGAGTAAAGGTCGGTGACCCCTGCCCGCTTCAACACATCGATATTGGCGCGATAGTTTATGGTGCTCGGCGAATAGACATGGCCGCGGCCATGGCGTGGCAGAAACACCACGGGCAGTCCCTCGATCTCGCCGCGTCGCACCTCATCAGAGGCTTCGCCCCAGGGCGAGCCGATGCGCTCCCACCGGGCATTCTCCATCGGGATGTCATAGATGCCCGACCCACCGATGATCCCCAGAACAGATGCCGCCATGCCGTTTCCCCTTTTTCGTCAGGATGCCCGAGAGTTACGCAAACGAAAAGGCCCGGAACACATGTCCGGGCCTTTTCGCGTTGATGAGTTGAAGGGTCAGTGGGCGTTGGCCCAGATTTTCTTCTTCACAAGGTACAAAAGCAGGGCGAGAATGCCCAGGAAGATCAGAACCATGAAGCCGGTGCTCTTGCGCTCTTCCATCTTCGGCTCGGCTGTCCAGGCGAGGAAGGCAGACACGTCACGCGACATCTGGTCCACCGTGGCGGGTGTGCCATCGTCATAGGTCACCTGATCGTCAGATAGCGGCTGGGCCATGCCGATCCAGTGTCCGTTGGCGAAATACGGATTGTACTGCTTGCCCTCCGGCTGCTCTTTCTTGAGTTCTTCCGAAAGCTGGTCGTCAGGCGTGTAGCCTGTCAGCACCGAGTAGACGTACTGCGGGCCACCGATGCCGTTCACCAGTTGGTTGAAGGTACCATACCAGCCCGGGCGGTACTTGGTGATGAGCGAGAGGTCCGGCGGATAGGCGCCGCCATTCGCGGCCCGCGCTGCCTGCTGGTTCGGGAACGGTGACGGGAAGCGGTCAGATGGAAGGCCCGGGCGCTCGTACATGTCGCCAGCCTCGTTCGGGCCATCCTGCATCGTGTAGGTCGCGGCAAGAGACTTCACCTGTTCCTCAGAGAACTCCGGGCCGCCCGCATCATGCAGGTTGCGGAACGCCACGTAGTCCAGGGAATGGCAAGCGGCGCAGACTTCCTTGTAGACCTTGAAGCCGCGCTGCAGTTGCGCCCGGTCGAAGGTGCCAAACGGGCCTTCGAAGCTGAAGTCAATGTCCTTGGCGGGCTTCTGCCCCCCGGCGGCCTGAACGGCGCCGAAGGACAACAACAGGCCGGTCGCCGCGATTGCGAGTGTCTTGAGCAATGTCATGTCAGTTTTCCCCCAGATCACTCAGCAGGCCCGGCAGCCGTGGCAGGATGGCTCTTGGCGAGCACATCGTCGGAAATCGACGACGGCAGCGGCTTTGGCGTTTCAAGCAAGCCAAGCAGCGGCAAGATCACCAGGAAGTGGACGAAGTAGTACACCGTCAAAATCTGCGAGAAGACCACGTACAGGCCTTCCGCAGGCTTCGACCCAAGGTAACCGAGCGCCACGCACACGACCACGAAGATCCAGAAGAAGCCCTTGAACAGCGGCCGGTAGTTGCCCGAACGCACCTTCGAGGTATCAAGCCACGGCAGCGCAAACAGTATGAGGATCGAGGCAAACATGGCAATGACGCCACCAAGCTTGTCCGGCACGGCGCGCAGGATCGCGTAGATCGGCAGATAGTACCATTCAGGGACGATGTGCGCGGGCGTCACCAGCGGGTCAGCCTCCTGGTAGTTGATGGCATGGCCGAGGTAATTCGGCGCAAAGAATACCCAGACCGCGAAGAACATCAGGAAGATGACGATCGCGAAGGCATCCTTCATCGTGTAGTAGGGATGGAACGGCAGCGTATCCTGCGATCCCTTCACCGAAACGCCTGTCGGGTTGTTGTTGCCCACCACATGCAGCGCCCAGATATGAAGGCCGACGAGGGCCGCCAGCACGAAGGGCAGCAGGTAGTGC
>JBEIDW010000141.1:0-7274 GCA_040383265.1 Hyphomicrobiales bacterium | reverse complement strand
GTCGAAGGCCAGAATATGGGTGGCGAGGCGGTCGAGGAACAGGCGGTCGTGGCTGATGACCACGGCGCAGCCGGCGAAATCCTCCAGCGCCTCTTCGTGCGCGGCCAGCGTTTCGGTCTCTAGGTCGTTGGTCGGTTCGTCGAGCAATAGTACATTCGCGCCGGACTTCAGCATCTTGGCCAGATGCACGCGGTTCCTTTGGCCGCCCGACAGGGTGCCAACCTTTTGCTGCTGGTCCCCACCCTTGAAGTTGAAAGCGCCCGTATAGGCGCGTGAGTTCATCTCGCGCTTGCCGAGATAGATTACGTCGTTGCCGCCAGAGATTTCCTGCCAGACGGTCTTGTCGGGGTCGAGCGAGTCACGCGACTGGTCGACGTACCCCAGATGCACGCTTTCACCGATGGTGATGGAGCCCGAATCCGGCTTCTCCTGCCCCGTGATCATGCGGAACAGCGTGGACTTGCCCGCGCCGTTCGGCCCGATGATGCCAACGATGCCGCCCGGCGGCAGCTTGAAGGACAGGTTGTCGATCAGCAGCCGGTCGCCATAGCCCTTGGACAAATTCTCGACAGTGATGACGGTATTGCCCAGCCGCTCGCCCGGCGGAATGATGATTTGTGCGGTGGTGGACTTGAGACGGTCCTCGTTCACCTTCAACAACTCATCATAAGCCTTGATACGCGCCTTGGACTTGGCCTGGCGGGCCTTGGGAGAGGCGGAAATCCACTCCTGCTCGCGTGCCAGCGCCTTTTCGCGCGCCGCATCCTCACGGGCTTCCTGGGCAAAGCGCTTGGCCTTCTGCCCAAGATAAGCGGAATAGTTGCCCTCATAGGGAATGCCACGGCCGCGGTCCAACTCAAGAATCCAGCCCGTTACATTGTCGAGGAAGTAGCGGTCATGGGTCACGATCAGGATCGCGCCGGGATAATCACGCAGGTGATGCTCGAGCCAGTTCACTGACTCGGCGTCGAGGTGGTTGGTTGGTTCGTCAAGCAGCAGCAGGTCGGGCTTCCGGAGCAGAAGCTGGGTCAGCGCCACACGGCGCTTTTCACCGCCCGAGAGATTGTCGATCGAGGCTTCGCCCGGCGGGCAGCGCAACGCGTCCATCGCCTGCTCGACCTGGGATTCGAGGTCCCACAGGTTCTGGCTGTCGATGACATCCTGCAGCTTGCCGGCCTTCTCTGCGTTCTCATCGTTGTAGTCGGCCATCAGGGCGTTGTACTCGTCGAGGATAGCCTTCTTGTGGGCTACGCCTTCCATCACATTGCCCATCACGTCGAGCGCAGGGTCAAGCTCCGGTTCCTGCTGGAGGTAGCCCACCGTCGCGCCCTCGGCCAACCAGGCCTCACCGTTCCACTCCTTGTCGATCCCCGCCATGATGCGCAGCAGCGTGGACTTGCCCGAGCCGTTGGGACCAAGGATGCCGATCTTGGCATCGGGGTAGAAAGACAGGTGGATGTTCTCCAGGACCTTCTTGCCGCCGGCATAGGCCTTGGTCAGACCCTGCATGTGATAAATGAACTGACGGGCCATTGTGGTAGCGACTCTCTGATCTGAATGGAAATGATGAGCGGGGCTTCTAGCGGAGGCAGGCCGCCGGGGCAACCATCAGTGGCCGCCTCCGGTTTTCGCTCTCTTGGCCCGCCTGGCCAACATGTTGAGGATTTCCACCATAACGGAGAAGCCCATCGCCGCGTAGATATAGCCCTTGGGCACATGGAAGCCCATGCCATCGGCGATCAACGTCATGCCGATCATCAGGAGGAAGCCCAGCGCCAGCATTACAATGGTCGGATTGGCGGCGATGAAGCGCGACAGCGGATCAGCCGCGAGCAGCATGACCAGCACCGCGACGATGACGGCGATGTACATAATGGCGATGTGGTCCGTCATGCCAACGGCGGTGATGATCGAGTCCACCGAGAAAACGAGATCAAGCAGCAGAATCTGGAAGATTGCACCGCCCACCGTGAGGGTGGCCGTATGGCTGACGATGTTCTCCTTGCCGTCATCCGGATCCACCGAATGATGTATTTCCTTGGTGGCCTTCCACACCAGGAAAAACCCGCCCGCCAGCAGGATGATGTCACGCCATGAAAAATCGTTACCCGCCACGCTGAACACCGGCGCGGTGAGACCCGCGATGTAGGAGACCGTAGCCAGTAGCAAGAGGCGCATAATCAGCGCCGCGCCGATGCCAAGCCGCCGCGCACGCGCCCGCTCTGGTTCCGGCAACTTGTTGGACAGAATGGAAATGAAGATCAGGTTGTCGATGCCGAGCACGACTTCCATGAGCACAAGCGTCACAAGCGCAATCCAGCCTTCGGCAGAGGTCACGAAGACAAACTGTTCCTGAAGAAACTCCATCACGCGCTGCTCTCCTCGCTCACCGGTACCCGGCCTTATGACTTAGCGTGGTTGGCTGTTCAACCCTCAGGACTGTGTCCGGATGGTTTCATGAGATCCGCCGTCCAGTCCTGCCCCATGATGGCGAGGAAGGCGGAGGCCAGCCCGAGCACCGCGAAGAACCCGATGGGTGGCACGCTGATGCCGAGAAACCCGATGACGCCGGCCGACCACAATCCGGCCAGCGCCATCATAACCCGGAGCAGAACATGCTGTTCCTCGCGCCACCCGTTCCGGGCCCGCTCCACCTTGCCCGCGAAAATCCACGTCAGAAGCCCCGCCGCCAATGGCGGCAGCACCATGATCAGGATGACGGACCATTTGAAGATTGAGAGAATAAGGTCACTGCCTGCATCGGCGGCCATGGCGCCGATGAAGACGCTCCACAGCAGATAGATGGCCGCCGCCGTCACCAACGCGCCGCCAATCTGCAACCATGCCAAAACACGGCACCAGAAATCGGCCCTGCGCATGCCGCACACTCCTGCCCCGAAGACGTGCGTACTACATCATGAGTCCGGCTGGAATGAAATGGCGATGCGGGCTGTTGGCTGCGAAAACTGTTGATCATTTGGCCCACGGTTTCGCTGAAACTGCGATGGCGTCAGCTGAACGATGAACTGTTCCAGCACGCCATTCACCCGCACGAGGCTGACCAGCGTTTCAACGCGCAGCACTGAACCATCCGGCCGTGCGAAGCGGAGCATAAGTTGCGATGGCCCGGTTCCGCCCTGCGCGAGATCGCTCATCACGGTGAGAAAGCCGTTCCGGTCCTCAGGCAGGATGAACTGGTCGAGCACCGCCCGCTGACGGGACCGCCCCAGCATAGTCCAGAATGGGGCATTGGCCAGATTGACGTGCCCGGTGGGCGATAGAAGCGCAATGCCGGCGCGCTGTTCAGCATCATCGGCAACAGCATGATCGGCAATCAGGGCAAGCACGGAAGAGGACATGGCAATCTCCTGTGGAGGAGACGCCAGCCTAAGATGCAACTTGTTGAGGGTTTCCTTCTGAAATCAGCGGGAAAATCAACTTCAGTGAGAAATTCTGACTATGGTTTGCAAAAGGTAAACTTGACTAAAGGTCAGGCCGTCTCCGGCCTGCCGATCGCCTCGGCCCGCACTTGCGCTTCGAGCAGGCCATTGTCATCAACCGCGTCTGGCAGGTGGCTCTTTGAAACGCTGACCTGGACCTGGGGGTCATGCGCGCCAAGCTGGCGCACGGCGGTAAGCGCCGCCTCCCGCGCCTGGGTTTGCGCCGCCTCCAGCGCCGCTGCGCCGGAGGTGAAGACCGTTGTGCCCGAAGGCCCATGCACGCGGAACAGACCGCCGCCATCGCCTTCAACCGTGATGTTCACCATCTGCGCGATGACGCCTGTCGCAGCACCGACCGCATTTGCCACATCAAAGAAGGGCGGGAAGATCATCTCGCAATCAAGGCGCTTGGCCACTTCCTCATAATAGACGCGCACCGGGCCACCCACTGCAACCACCGGAATGGCGGGCGAGAGCGACACCTTCGTCAAGCCCAGCCTGCCCCGGCCGGAACTAACCGCATCGACCAGTTCATGGTCGCCAAAGCTCTTGCCGAATGCCGTGTCGAGAATGACACGCGCCGTGCGCCGCACCGTCTCGGACCAGACCTCACGGCAGAAGGCTTCAACACGCGCGGCGTCTCCCATCTTCATGTCGCGGAACCGCACCATCAGTTTCGCGGCGAGTTCGGCGGCAGGCCCCGGCCAATTGTCCTGCAGGCCCAGAACATGGGCGGCATCGGATGGCGTAAAACCGCCTGTCTGCACTAGGCCTTTCCGCTTCAGCGAAGCAAGCGCGCGCTGTGCTGCCGCGGAGACTGCGACCTTGCGGATCGGCCGTGGACGCTCGTCAACGAGAGCCAAAATCTCCGCCTCGCGCGGGTTCACTTCAGCCGTGAGCGTATCGGTCGCGCCAAACGGCTTGAGCACGAATTTGCCGTGAAGCGAGCCGCCCTCGCTGTCGGCCAGATCTGCCTCAAGCATGGCAACGACTTCCGGATAGCGCGAGGCCAGAAGCGAAATGGGCGCAACCCGCTGGGGTCCCACATCAAGTGCGCCGTTGAGGCCAACGGTGATTTCGCTGTCGCCGCCGAGGCCAACGGTTTTCACATCGATGGCTTTCACCATGGTGCGCCAGCCGCCCACCTCCGCACCCTGCTCCGCCACCTGCGGGCGGCCATCGAGGAGAACACCGAGGTCAGTCGTCGTGCCGCCCATGTCGGACATGATGAAGTCCTTGGCGCCACACAGCCAGGAGGCGCCGACAAGGCTTGCCGCCGGGCCGGAGAGAACGGTTTCGATGGGGCGAAGCGCCACGCGCTCGGCCAGCGCCAGCGTGCCATCGCCCTTGACGATCATCAGCGGGCAATCGATGCCGAACTCCGCCATGGAGCGGCGCACTGCCGAGATCAGCATGGAAATGCGCGAAATGAGCCGCGCATTGAGCACCGCCGTCAGTGCCCGGCGCGGCGCATCGAGAGCGGAGGTGAGTTCGGTTGAAAGTGTTGCGGGCTTGCCCGTCAGATGGGCGATCATCTCACGCGCCCGCTGCTCGTGCTTCGGGTTGCGGACGGCGAAGGCCGAGGCAATCGCAAAGGCATCAACCGGCATGGAGGTAACCGCCGCCTGCAGCGCTTCAAGGTCCAGTGGCTTTGCTTCATCTCCGCCATGGTCATGGCCGCCGGCAATCATCGCAATAGGCATGCCGGGAAACGCCTTGGCGATTCCAGTGCGCTCTGCCATGGCCTGGTCGAAGCCGATGAGGATGACTCCAACTGCACTGCCATGGCCTTCCACCACAGCGTTGGTGGCAAGCGTTGTCGAGACGGAGACGAGTGAAATATCCTCCGCCTTCAGCCCGTCCGGCAGTTTCGCCACGGCCGCGCGGATGGCGCCCGTGACGCCGATCGACAGATCACCCTTGGTTGTGATGGATTTTGCCGAGGCCACGACTTTGTGGCCCTGCGCCTCGATGACCGCCGCATCCGTGTAGGTGCCGCCGGTGTCAACGCCGATGAGATAGGTTTTCGCTGTCATGCCCTCAGATCATCAGGCCCCGTCGATGGTCGCTGCCTCGGCAACGGCAATCGCCGTCATGTTGACGACACCGCGCGAGGTGACGGAACCGGTCAGGATGTGGGCGGGCATCGCCGTGCCGAGCAGGATCGGCCCGACGGGAAGCGCCTCACCGAACACCTTGACCACCTGATAGGCAACGTTGGCGGCGGAAAGATCCGGCATGACCAGCAGGTTGGCGTCGCCCTTCAAGGTGGAGGACGGCAACTTGCGATGGCGCACGGCCTCGATCAGCGCCGTATCGGCCTGCATTTCGCCATCGATTTCCAGGTCGGGCGCGCGCTCACGCACCAGGGCCAGCGCCTGGCGCATCTTGGTGGAGGATGGCGTGTCGAAGTCGCCGAAATCCGAATGCGACACAAGCGCCACCTTGGGCGCAATCCCAAAGCGCTGCACGTGGGCGGCGCACATCTGGACCGTATCGGCAATTGCCTCTGCCGAGGGATCGGGCTGCACATGGGTATCCGACAGGAAGATGATGCCGCGCGAGGTGATCATGAGGCTCATTGCCGCGAACTCGCGGACCCCTGGGGCAAGTCCCACGATATCACGGATATGGCGGAGCTTGGCGCGGAAACGCCCTTCCAGGCCGCAGATCATTGCGTCCGCCTCACCACGCCTGAGCGCCACGGCGGCGATCACGGTGGTGGAGGTGCGGACCAATGTGCGCGCCGCCTCAGGTGTCACCCCCCGGCGTCCCGCGATCTCTGCGTAGCTCGCCACATAGTCTCGGTAGCGTGGGTCATCTTCCGGGTTCACGATGTCGAAGTCGCGGCCCGGCTCGATAGAAAGCCCATAACGCTTCAGGCGCGTTTCGATGACAGCCGGGCGGCCGATGAGGATGGGCTTGGCGATTCCCTCCTCCAGCACCACTTCGGCGGCGCGCAGCACGCGTTCATCTTCGCCGTCGGCGTAAATCACACGCTTGGGCGCTTTCCGTGCGGCAGCAAAGATCTGCCGCATCACGAAGCCGGAGCGGAACACGAAGCGCTGCAGCCGCTCCGCATAGGCATCGATATCAGCGATCGGGCGCGTGGCAACCCCGCTCTCCATCGCGGCCTTCGCCACGGCGGGGGCAACGCGAAGGATGAGGCGCGGGTCAAACGGTGCGGGGATCAGCGATTCCTTGCCGAACAGCCGCGTCTCTCCGCCATAGGCGCGCGCCACCACATCCGAAGGGGCTTCGCGCGCAAGCCCGGCAATCGCATTCACCGCCGCCTGCTTCATCGCCTCGTTGATGGTGGAGGCACCCACATCCAGCGCACCGCGGAAGATGTAGGGAAAACACAGAACATTGTTGACCTGGTTCGGATAGTCGGAACGCCCGGTGCAGATCATCGCATCGGGCCGGACGGCTACCGCCTCCTCCGGCATGATTTCGGGGGTGGGGTTGGCAAGCGCCAGGATCAGCGGATCCTTCGCCATCTGCTTCAGCAAGTCAGGCTTCAAAACGCCGCCCGCCGAGAGGCCCAAAAAGATGTCCGCCCCGCCGATCACCTCCGCCAGCGTGCGCGCCGCCGTGTCTTGCGCGAAGGCGGCCTTCCAACGGTCCATCAGTTTTTCCCGGCCCTGATAGACAACGCCTTCAAGGTCGGTGACCCATATGTTGCGGCGCTCAGCGCCGAGGCTCACCAGTTGGTTGAGGCAGGCCAGGGCCGCAGCGCCAGCACCGGACGCCACGATCTTGACCTTCGAGATATCCTTACCCGCCAGCATCAGCGCGTTGGTAACGGCGGCGCCCACGATCACCGCCGTGATC
>JBEIDW010000140.1:0-7294 GCA_040383265.1 Hyphomicrobiales bacterium | reverse complement strand
GTCACGCCCGCTGCGTTTCGCGTAACGCTGCGCCAGTTCGTGCCGCGACGGGAAGCCGGGCAGGGTGGTCGGCGGCACGCCGCGCACCGACGGCGGATCGCCGGGTTCGGCCCACTGGTTCAGCGCATAGGCCAGGTCGTCCCGCCGGTAATGCGTGTTGAGCGGCACAAAGACCGCGCCCAGCGCCGCACAGGCCAGTTGCACGATAGGCCATTCGACACGGTTTTCGGCCAGCAGCGCCACATGATCGCGCGGCTTGATGCCCTGCGCATTCAACGCGCCCGCCAGCGCCAGTGCTTCTGACTGATATTGCGCGAAACTTCGGCGTGCCTGCTGGTGCGGAAAGACGAGCGCCTCCGCCTGGGGCCAGGTCTTCGCCGCAAGGGTCAGCGCGTCCCAGGGATGATCGACACTCATGCCGAGAGCCGCCGCATCGCGGCGCGGAAGCTCCGCGCGATTTCCTCCTCCGCGATGTGATGACGGTCCTTCACCAGATGCTTGCCACCCACGAATACATGTTTCACCAGCGCATTGCCGCCGGAGAAGATCCATGTATCAAGTGCTGCATCGCCGTCGCGCCCGATGAGCAGCGGATGATCTGCATCGAGCACCGCGATGTCACAGCGCTGGCCCACGGCGATTGAGCCAACAGGCTGGCACATTGAGGCAGCGCCGCCCTTCAGGGCCGCATCGAAGATGGTGCGGCCCGTGGATTGGTTGGACCCACCCGCGAGCGCGTTGCGCGTCAGGTCCCGAAGGCGCTGGGAGTATTCCAGCACGCGCAAATCCTCTGCGGGAGACACGGTGATGTGGCTGTCGGAGCCGATGGCAATGGCGCCGTTCTGGCCCATGTAGTCCACCGCCGGGAAGATGCCGTCTCCGAGATTGGCCTCGGTGGTGGGGCAAAGGCCCGCGATGGCACCGGACTTTGCCAGCGCCTGCGTTTCCTGCGGCGTCATGTGGGTGGCATGGATCGCCGTCCAGCGCGGCGAGAGGTCAAAGGCCGTCATCAACATCTCGACAGGGCGGTGTCCGGAGAAGGCAAGGCAGTCCTCAATCTCCTTCACCTGCTCGGCCACATGAATGTGGATGGGGGCTTGCGTCGGGAGGGCGGCAATGACCTCCCGCAACAGATCTGGCGTCACCGCGCGCAGCGAATGGGGTGAGACGCCGACACGGCGAAGGTCATTGCCAACAGCCTGTATAGGCAACCTGTCCATGATCCGCAGAAAGCGGTCCGCCCCGTTGATGAAGCGGCGCTGGCCGGGAACGGGTGGCTGGCCGCCAAAGCCGCCATAGGCATAAAGCGTTGGGAGAATGGTGATGCCGATCCCAGCCTGTTCAGCCGCGGCAAGGCAGCGGAGGCTCATCTCCGCTGGCTCATCATAAGGTGTGCCATCGGGCTGGTGGTGGAGGTACTGGAACTCGCCCACCACCGAGAACCCGGCCTTCAGCATCTCGACATAGAGCTGCGCCGCCACGGCCTCGAGATCATCGGGCAAAAGCCGGAGTGCGAAGCCATACATGGCCTCGCGCCAGGTCCAGAAACTGTCGCTCCCCGGCCCGGCCCGCTCCGCCAGCCCCAGCATGAAGCGCTGGTGGGCATGGGAATGGACATTCGGCATGGCCGGAATGGCGATGCCGGAGATCGTTGGCCTGCCAGAGCCGGGAGCAACCTCCGTGATCATGCCCATGGCATCGACCGCGACGGCCACATTCTGCTGCCAGCCTTCCGGCGTGAGCGCGGTTTCAAAGAGCAATTTCGTGCTTTGCATAGGGACCGACTATACTGTATATACAACCTTGTACAAGAGGCTCTGCCGATGCTGCTCACCAACCTCAAAGCTGCTACCTTTTGCGATTCCTATGGGCTGATCGCGGATGCCGCAATCCTCATCGAAGGCCGGACGATCGCATGGGTGGGCCCCCGCACCGAGGCTCCGCCGGCCAAGGCCACGGTTGACTGCAGCGGCAGGCTGGCCACGCCGGGCCTCATCGATTGCCACACCCACATCGTCTATGGCGGCAACCGGGCTCATGAATTCGAGCAGCGCCTGAGCGGTGTCTCCTATGCCGACATCGCGAAAGCGGGCGGCGGCATCGCCTCCACCGTGCGCGCCACCCGCAGCCAGTCCGAAGCTGAACTCGCGTCATCCGCGCTGAAGCGGCTCGATGCCCTGCTGGCCGAAGGCGTCACCACCATCGAAATCAAGTCCGGCTATGGGCTGGACCGTGACACGGAACTGAAAATGCTGCGCGTCGCCCGTGCGCTCGGCCAGAAGAGGCCGGTCGATGTGGTGACGAGCTATCTGGGAGCGCACGCGCTGCCGCCCGAATTCAGGGACAATCGCGCCGCCTATCTGGACCTCGTGTGCAACGAGGTGCTGCCCGCCGTGGCGCGGGAGAACCTTGCCGATGCGGTCGATGCCTTTTGCGAGGGGATTGCCTTCTCGGTGGAAGAAACCCGCCGGGTGTTTGAAGCGGCGAAGGCCAACGGCCTTCCGGTAAAGCTCCATGCAGAGCAGCTTTCGAACCTCGGCGGGGCCATCATCGCGGCCAGCTTCGGGGCGATTTCCGTCGATCACATCGAATATCTCGATCAGGCGGGGGTGGATGCCATCGCCGGGTCCGGCACGGTGGCGGTGCTGCTGCCCGGGGCCTTCTATTACCTGCGCGAGACGCAGGCGCCGCCCGTTGAAGCCCTGCGCAAGGCGGGCGTGCCCATGGCAATCGCCACGGACTTGAACCCAGGCTCCTCCCCCGTTCATTCGATCCTCACCACCATGAACATGGCTTGCGTGCTCTTTGGCCTCACACCGCCCGAAGCGCTTGCCGGTGTGACAGTGAATGCCGCGAAAGCGCTAGGACTCTCCGACCGCGGCCTGATCGCGCCGGGCATGAAGGCGGACATCGCGCTGTGGGATGTGGAGCGCCCGGGCGACCTCGCCTATCCGCTTGGCTTCAACCCCTTGAGCGCCGTGATCCGCAACGGCGAGATGGTGCGGGGGCACTTATGAACGACGCCCAGCCGCTCTACGCCCGTGTGAAGGATCACATCCTTGACAACATCCGCTCTGGCGCGTGGGAAGCGGGCCAGCGCGTTCCCTCCGAAAACGAGTTGGTCGAAAGTTTCGGTATCAGCCGCATGACGGCCAACCGGGCGCTGCGTGAACTCACAGCCGAGGGCTTCCTGAAGCGCGTGCCGGGTGTTGGCACCTTCGTGAAAGAAGCCCCTGCCCTGTCGAGCCTGATGGAGCTTCGCAACATCGCCGAAGAGATTGCCCAGCGCGGCCACAACTATTCCTCACGCATCATCTCCCGCCACGAGGTCGAGTCGAACCCGGCACTCGCCGAGGAATTCGAGGACAAGGCCTTGAAGCATCTCTTCCATATCGTGATCGTGCATGAAGAGAACGGCGTTCCGGTGCAGTTGGAAGACCGCTACGTGAACCCGCTGGTCTCGCCTGATTTCCTCCGCCACGACTTTACAGCCACCACGCCCACCGCCCTCCTGCTGGCTGAAGCACCGGTGGATGAGCTGGAGCACACGGTGGAGGCTGTGCTGCCCACACCCGAGCAGCAGCGGCTTCTCGGCATTGCCACGCTGGAGCCCTGCCTTGCCCTTCACCGCCGCTCATGGAGCCGGGGCAAGGTCGTCACCGCCGTGACGCTGACCTACCCCGCCAGCCGCTACGCCCTTTACAGCCGCCACCGCACCACTGCGCGCGGCACTTTCTCTCAATAGGAGCAATCCCCATGAACACCCGCCGCGACAACACCCGCGTCATCAAGGCCCCTACCGGCACGGAGATTTCAGCCAAGTCCTGGCTCACCGAGGCCCCCCTCCGCATGCTGATGAACAATCTCGATCCCGGCGTCGCCGAACGGCCGGAGGAACTCGTCGTCTATGGCGGCATCGGCCGCGCCGCGCGCAACTGGGAAGCCTTCGACAAGATCGTCGCGGGCCTGCGTTCGCTTGAGGAAGATGAGACGCTGCTCGTCCAGTCCGGCAAGCCGGTGGGCATCTTCCGCACCCACAAGGATGCGCCGCGCGTGCTGATCGCCAATTCCAACCTCGTGCCGCACTGGGGCACATGGGACCATTTCAACGAGCTCGATAAGAAGGGCCTGATGATGTACGGCCAGATGACGGCCGGCTCGTGGATCTATATCGGTACGCAAGGCATCGTGCAGGGTACATACGAGACCTTCGCCGAAGTGGGCCGCAAGCATTATGGCGGCAACCTCAAGGGCAAATGGTTCCTGACGGCGGGCCTCGGCGGCATGGGCGGCGCACAGCCGCTGGCCGCCACAATGGCTGGCGCCTCCATGGTGGCGATTGAATGCCAGCCCTCGCGCATCGAGTTCCGCCTCAAGACGCGCTATCTCGATACCAAGGCCAACACCATCGAGGAAGCGCTTGAGATCATCGAGCGTTCGCACAAGCAGGGCAAGCCCATCAGCGTGGGCCTTCTCGGCAATGCGGCGGAACTTCTGCCCGACTTCATCCGGCGCGGCATTCGCCCCGATGCGCTGACCGACCAGACCTCCGCCCATGATCCCATCAACGGTTACCTTCCCGCTGGCTGGACCTTGGCCGAGTGGGAGGAAAAGCGCACCTCTGATCCGCAAGCGGTGAAAGCCGCCGCCATGGCCTCGATGAAGGCCCATGTGCAGGCGATGCTCGATTACTGGCACATGGGCGTGCCCACCCTCGACTATGGCAACAACATCCGCCAGATGGCGCTTGAGATGGGGCTGAAGAACGCCTTCGAATTCCCCGGCTTTGTTCCCGCCTATATCCGCCCGCTGTTCTGCCGTGGCATCGGCCCATTCCGCTGGGCAGCGCTGTCCGGCAATCCGGAAGACATCTACAAGACCGACCAGCGCGTGAAGGAACTGATCCCCGATGATCCGCACCTTCACAATTGGCTGGACATGGCGCGGGAACGCATCGCCTTCCAGGGTCTGCCCGCCCGCATCTGCTGGGTGGGCCTCGGCCAGCGCCACAGGCTTGGTATGGCCTTCAATGAAATGGTGCGGAACGGCGAGGTGGAGGCACCCATCGTGATTGGCCGCGACCATCTCGATTCAGGCTCTGTCGCCTCCCCCAACCGCGAAACGGAGGGCATGATCGATGGCTCGGACGCGGTATCTGATTGGCCGCTGCTCAATGCGCTTTTGAACACCGCAAGCGGGGCGACCTGGGTGTCCCTCCACCACGGCGGCGGCGTGGGCATTGGTTACTCGCAGCATGCCGGCATGGTGATCGTGGCGGATGGCACGGATGACGCCAAGCGCCGCCTTGAGCGCGTGCTGTGGAATGACCCCGCCTCAGGCGTGATGCGCCATGCCGATGCGGGTTATGACATCGCTGTTCAATGCGCCAAGGAACAGGGGCTGAAATTGCCGGGAATTACGCAATAACTTTTGTTTCCTCTTCTCCCGTGGCGCAGCCAAGGGAGAAGGGGAAACACATCCCGCCTAAGGCGTTACCCGCATCACCCGGCCCATGGGCGCTGCTTCATCTGTCAGAATATAGAGATAGCCATCCGGGCCTTGCCGCACGTCGCGGATGCGGGCCATGCCCTCAAACAGACGCTGTTCACCGACCACCCTGTCACCATCAAGCACCAGCCGGGCGAGATGCCTTTTCGCCAGCGCGCCGACAAAGAGGTTTCCCTTCCACTGCGGATACCTGTCACCCGTGTAGAACACCATGCCGGATGGCGCGATTGACGGATCCCAATAGTGGACGGGCGGCTCGATCCCGTCCTTCTGCGTCAGACCCGCGCCAATTGCCTCGCCGGAATACTCACGCCCATAGGTGACATCGGGCCAGCCATAATTCTTCCCGGCCTCCGGATGATTGAGTTCGTCGCCGCCCCTCGTTCCGTGATCCACCGTCCAAAGCTGGCCCGTTTCCGGATGGATCGTGGCACCTTGCAGGTTGCGGTGTCCGATGGACCAGATTTCGGGAAGCCAACCTGGAGGCTTGGGGTTATCGGGTGGAATGCCGCCATCCTCGGTGATGCGCATGATCTTGCCGATGTGACTGTCCGTCTGCTGCACCAATGCGCGAAGGTCTTGCCTGTCGCCTGTGGTGACGAACAACGCACCCGTTCTGTCGAAGGCGAGACGCGAGCCGAAATGGGCATCACCTTCAAAGGCCGGCTGCTGACGGAAGATGATCTCGACATCCGTCAGACTCCGCAGATCTTCCGAGAGCCTGCCACGCATCACGCTGGTGGAACTGGCCCCGCCCTCACGCAGCTCCGCGAAGGAGAGGAACACCAGCCGCGTCTCTGCAAAAATTGGGTGGAGGGCGATGTCGAGAAGCCCCCCCTGGCCCTGTGCGGCAATCTCCGGCAGGCCTGCAATCGGCTCCGACAGCTTTCGATCAGCGCCGATAGTGCGCAGCGCCCCGGACCTCTCGGTGACGAGGATCACGCCCTCTGGCAGGAAGGCGAAGGACCACGGCCGGTCAAGGCCAGCGGCCACGGTCTCGACCATTTCCCGCGACGCGGCACGCGCCTGCAGGGGGGCAAGCGACGCAGCGAGGAGGCTTGCGAGAACGGCACGGCGTTGGATCATGTGTCACCCGCGTTTAGGAAAGACAAACTCTCCTACGCTGCAGGCAAAATCATGGATTTCATATGGCGAGCGTTGAAAGCCCCGCTCTCAGACATGTGATCTCATCGTCATTCACACCATGGAAGGACCCCGGATAGATGCGTTCCGTCACATCCGCGCCCATGCGCTGGAACACGGCCGTGGTCTCCTGAACGCGTGCCAGGGGAATATGCGCGTCATGATCGGCGCAGCCGAGGAAGACCCGCGTTCCCGCCAGCGAGCCCGGATAATCGCGTGGTGTGCCCACGGGGCCAATGGCCCCGCCGCTCAAAACACCGATGAAGCCATAGGAGGCAGGGTTGCGCAGCACGGTTTCACTGGCGAGGCATGCGCCCTGGCTGAAGCCGATGATGGACAGGCGGCGGGCTTCAGTTCCCGATGCCATGATATCGGTAATGATCGCGGCAATTCGGGCAAGGGCATCGGAAAGATAAGGCTCGTTCGCCGCCGTAGGCGCCATGAAACTTTGCGGATACCACGTATGGCCCGCGGCCTGCGGCGCCAGATAGCAAAGCTCCGGCATGGCGATGGCATCGCCCAGAGGAAGAATGCTCTCCGCCGTCGCGCCGCGGCCATGGACGAGCAGCACCACACCCTTCGCCCGGGACGGAGGAACGCCTGCCTGGCGCAACTGATGTCTTGCGATCACAGTCTCGAGCGG
>JBEIDW010000139.1:0-7295 GCA_040383265.1 Hyphomicrobiales bacterium | reverse complement strand
TGCAACCAGTTTACCGCGAGGGCGATATCATCATCATCTCGCCCTCAGCCACGATGAGGAAGGGTGACCGCGTGGTCGTGCGCCTCACCGATGGACAGGTGATGGCCAAGATCATGCAGCGCCAGACGGCGAAGACGCTGGAACTGGCGTCTTTCAACCCCGCGCACGCAACAAAGCTCCTCGAGATGAAAGACGTGGACTGGATGGCCCGCATCATGTGGGCCAGCCAGTAAGGAGCTTTATCCGGCGCATGCGCGCCACCTTCTCTCACCTGGTGGCGGGAGAAGGTGCCCGAAGGGCGGATGAGGGCACTGCTACCCCGCCAGTTCGCCCTTGACCGCGCGATCAATCAGCGCGCGGGTGTTGGCAATTCCGTAAAGCGCCACAAAGCTGCCGAAGCGCGGGCCTTTTTCTTCGCCCAGCAACACCTGATAGAGCATGTTGAACCAACTCTGCGCCACGCCGGGCGAACCATCTTTCTGCGTGGTGAGGTAAGGCGCGCGGCGGCCTACATCATAAACCTTCTGCTGGATATCTTCCGGTGCCGCCCCTTCCGGCAACGAGCCCATCGCATCGGCAAGATCGGTCAGCGCCTTCGCCTCTTCCTCGGTAGGCAAACGATACTGCTTCTTTGGCTTCACGAAATCGTCAAAATAACGAAGCGCATGCTTCACCAGCGCATCAAGGCGCGGATGCGTTTCGGGCGCGAGGTTCGGCTGATAACGGCGGATGAAGCCCCACAGCGCGGACTTGTCATGCGCGTTCGCCACCGCCGCAAGATTCAGCAGAAGCGCAAAGGAAATGCCGCCCTCCTCCGGTGCCGGCGGGTTGCCGCCGTGGATGTGCCAAGTGGGGTTCATCAGCCGGTCGGCGGGCTTGTCCGCCTGGCGCTGATAGGCCGAGAGGAATGCGCCGTAATCATCAACCGCGCGCGGGATCACATCAAAGTAGAGCCGCTTCGCCTCGCGCGGCTTGGTGTACATGAAAAGCGCCAGAGACTCAGGATCGGCATAGGTCAGCCATTCGTCAATCGTCAGGCCGTTGCCCTTGGACTTCGAAATCTTCTGGCCCTTGTCATCAAGGAAGAGTTCATAGACATAATGTTCCGGCGCTTCCGCGCCAAGAATTTCGCAGATCCGGTCATAGATGGGGGCATTGGTCTGGTGGTCCTTGCCGAACATCTCGAAATCAACACCGAGCGCCGCCCAGCGCATGCCGAAGTCCGGCTTCCACTGCAGCTTGGTACGCCCACCGGTGACAAGCATGGTGACATTCGTGCCATCTTCATCGGCGAAGGTGATGGTGCCGGCCTTCGCATCCACCTTCTTCATCGGCACGTAGAGCACGCGGCCCGAACTGGGCGAGATCGGCAGGAAGGGCGAATAGGTAGCTTGGCGTTCTTCGCCAAGTGTCGGCAGCATCACCGCCATGATGTCATCGAACTTTTCAAGCGCGTGGAGCAGCATCGCGTCGAACTTGCCCGACTTGTAGTAATCGGTGGCTGAGGCGAACTCATATTGGAAGCCGAAGGTGTCAAGGAAGCGGCGGAGCATCGCGTTGTTGTGATGTCCGAAGCTCTCGTCATCGCCGCCAAAGGGATTGGGGACTGAAGTCAACGGCATGTGCAGATAAGGCTTCAGCGCCGCCGGGTCCGGCACGGTATCCGGAATCTTGCGCATCCCGTCCATGTCATCCGAGAAGCAGAGAAGGCGCGTAGGGATATCGCACAGAAGTTCAAAGGCGCGGCGCACCATGGTGGTGCGCGCCACTTCGCCGAAGGTGCCGATGTGCGGGAGGCCTGAGGGGCCATAGCCCGTTTCGAACAGCACTTCTTTCTTGCCGGTGCGTTTCACGCGGTCCACCAGCTTGCGGGCTTCCTCGAAAGGCCAGGCCTTGCTGGTCTCTGCGGCGGCGCGAAGGGCGGGATCAACGGTCATGGCACTGATGGTTCCGGATTGAAAATGAAGCCGCTGTTTAGGGAGGCTTCCGCCCCGGGTCAATGTCAGGGCCTGCCGATTGCATGGAAACACCCTGAAAAGAAAACCACGGCAGGCTCACCACCCGCCGTGGATTCACAGACGCCTCGTTCAGCCGAGATACTTCTTCAGGAAAGCCACCGTGCGATCCCATGCGAGGTCAGCGGCCTCCTTATTGTAGCGCGCGGCGTTGGTGTCGTTGTTGAACGCGTGGTTGACACCCTCATAGAGGTAAAGCTCGAAGGCTTTGCCGTTGGACGTGAGCGCCGACTCATAATCCTTCATCCCGGCATTGATGCGCTCGTCGAGACCGGCATAATGCAGGAGCAGCGGCGCGGCGATTTTCGGCACATCCGCGGCAGGCGCCTGCATGCCGTAATAGGCAACACCAGCCTTCAGCTTCGGGTCTCCCGAGGCGGCAAGCGTGTTGACCGCTCCCCCGCCCCAGCAGAAACCAACGGCACCGACCTTGCCAGTCGTTCCCGGAAGCCCGGACAGCGCCGCTACCGCCTGCTGGCTGAAGGAGAGCACATCCGCTGGTTTCAGGGTGCCGATCATCTCGCGCGCCTTGTCGGCATCTGCGGGCGTTCCGCCAAGGGCTGTAAGATAGTCGCCGCCGAAGGCCACGAAACCGTCCTTGGCAAGCCGCCGCGTCACATCCTTGGTATGCGGGTTGAGGCCGCGGTTCTCGTGGATCACGAGTACCGCCGGATAGGTTCCAGCCGCAGAAGGCCGCACCAGATAGCCCTTGATGCCGGGGGCGATCTCGGCGTCCTCCGCCGTGATGGCCGGATCATCCTCCGCCACAAGGGCCGCATGGGCGTAATTGTTGTCCAGCACGGGGAGAAGAGCGGCTGCGGCCGCGGCGGAGCCCGCCAAAAGGCGGAGGCGTTCGAGAAATTCCCTGCGGTTCATACCGCCGTGGGTGTAGCGGTCGAAGAGATCAATGACTGTCTGGTCCATGTTTTTCATCACCATGCTGTTTGTTCCTCTTCCGTTCGGCCGTCTTGCTCTCTAAACGTGGGGGCAAGGCAGTAGAATGACAATGGATTCGAATCTCCGCACCGCCGTGGCGTCCGGCATGGGCGCCATCATCGGTGGCGAACACATGGAACCCGCGCGTGCGCTTGCCGCACTCGCGGACACGCCGCATCTGATATGCCATTCCGCCTTCTTGATCGAGCGGCTGGGCGTTGCCGCAGAGTCACCCCGTGCCGCCGTGCGGGCAGCGCGCGAGCAGCGCCATTATGATGTTGCGGAACTCTTCGCCTTCGTCTGCCCAGCCCGCTTTGCGACGCCCACGCCCACGGGCCTCGCCCGCTCCCTGGCGCTGGAGCCGGGTGAGACGGACGAGCACACCGTCCGCATCATCGCCGAAGACCTTCTGAACCGCCTGTCGAACAAGCACTACCCGCTGATCCGCGAAGCGGCGGAGAACGCGACATTCCTCGCCCGCGCCAACTGGCCCTGGGCGAAAGCGGTGGTGGCCGCCCTTCTCAAGGCCAATCCGAAACTCGATGTCGGCTCCTTCGCCACCGGCCTCAACGCCTGGGACCGGGTAGAGGAATGGGAAGAAGACGGGGGCCGCGCAGCCGGACGGCAGGATGCGGTCGCGCCGGAAGACGCGCAGAACTATCTGCGTGAGGTGCTGGGCCCGGAGTCCGAGCGGCGCAGCTCCCAATCCGCCTATGCCGGGGCCGCCACCTTCGCGTTCCAGCCGCGCCAGTCGAAGGAGATCAACAATATTCTCCTCGCTGAAGCGGGTACGGGGCTGGGCAAGACGCTGGGCTATCTCGCCCCCGCCTATCTCTGGGCCAAGAAGAACAACGCACCGGTGTGGGTGTCGACCTATACCAAGAACCTGCAACGTCAACTGGACCAGGAAACATCGCGCCTCATCGAGAACCCGGAGGAGCGGCAGGGCAGGATCGTCATCCGCAAGGGTCGCGAGAATTACGTTTGCCTCCTCAACATGCAGGAGGTGTTCGGGCGTCTTACCTCCGCCAACCCGCGCACGGCCCTGCTGGCCGCGCTCATCTCGCGCTGGGCGCGCTTCACACGGGATGGCGACATGGTGGGCGGAGATTTCCCCTCCTGGGTCCTGTCACTTTTCAACGACCTCTCGCTTGATGGCGAAGGCCGCGGTGTTACCGCACAATCGCTGGGGCTTACGGACAGGCGTGGCGAGTGCATCTATTCGGCCTGCCCGCATTACCGCCGCTGCTTCATCGAACGTTCGGTGCGGGCGGGCAGGAACGCCTCCATCGTGATTGCCAACCATGCCCTCGTGCTGCATCAGGCCGCTGTCGATCATGCACTCGGCGTGGCGCAGACGGAGGAAGAGGAAGCCGCTCCCGGCGGCATCCGCCGCATTGTGTTCGATGAAGGCCATCACTTGTTCGATGCGGCGGACTCCGCGTTCTCCGGTCACCTCACCGCGCTTGAAACAGCCGAGCTTCGCCGCTGGATCAGAGGCCCCGAAGCCGAACGCCGCCGGGGCCGCGGGCTGGCAGACCGCATCGGCGATCTTCTGGGAGAAGACGACGCGGGCGAAAAGCTTCTCCAGCAGGTGTTGCGCGCCGCAATGAGCCTTCCCGGCCCGGGCTGGACCAGGCGCGTGCAGGCGGGCCAGCCGGAAGGACCCGCCGAACATTTCCTCTCACTGGTCCGCCAGCAGGTTCTGGCGCGGGCCGAGCAGAACAATTCCGGTCACACGCTTGAAACCGACTGCCACCCGCTGATTGACGGATTGGCGGAGGCTGCGGGCGAACTGGCGCGCGCCCTGATCGACCTGAAAAAGCCCATGGCGGCACTGGCCAATGCGCTGGCAAAGAAACTCGATACGGACGCCGAAGACCTCTCCACCAATGACCGGGGCCGCATCGAAGCCATATCGCGCTCGCTCAAACGGCGCGGTGAGTTGATGGTGGGTTCCTGGGTCGACATGCTGTCGCGGCTTCTTGAAGACCGGAACCCGCTGTTCATCGAATGGTTTGACATTGAGCAGAGCTTTGGCCGCGAGCATGACGTGGGCCTCCATTCGCACTGGATCGACCCGACCGAACCGATGGCGCTTGCGGTGTTGAAACAGGCTGATGGCATCGTCATCACCTCCGCCACGCTGAAAGACCGCCCGCCAGACGTGCCGGATGACTGGGCCAATGCCGAAATGCGCACCGGCGCCGTTCATCTTCCCTATCCCGTGAAGCGCGAAAGCTGGGAGTCGCCCTTCGACTACGCGGGCGCGAGCCGCGTCATTGTGGTCAATGACGTGAGCCGCGAGGACATGGACCAGGTGGCCGCCGCCTATCGCGAATTATTCCTCGCCTCAGGCGGCGGGGGCTTGGGGCTCTTTACCGCGATTTCGCGGCTTCGCGCCGCGCACAAGCGGCTGGTGAAGCCGTTGGCGGATGCAGGCCTGCCGCTTTATGCCCAGCATGTGGACCCGATGGACACCGGAACACTTGTTGACATGTTCCGCGCCGAACGCGACGCCTGCCTTCTGGGAACCGACGCGGTGCGCGATGGCGTGGATGTGCCGGGCGACTCGCTTCGCCTCATCGTGCTGGACCGCGTGCCCTGGGGCACGCCCACCATTCTCGAGCGCGCCCGCAAAGAAGCCTTTGGCGGCAATGCCTATGGCGACATGGTGGTGCGCATCCGACTCCGCCAGGCCTTTGGCCGGCTGATCCGCCGCGCGGGCGACAGGGGCCATTTCATTGTCCTCGATCCGCGCCTCGCCTCGCGCTTCAGCACGGCCTTCCCGCCGGGTGTTGCCATTTCACGCATGGGGCTGGTGGAAGCGATCGAACAGGTGCGATCTGGACAATGACTGGCCTTCCTCTAAAATCCGCCCGATACGGGGAGTGGCAAGGCAATGTCCGGCACCATCAGCACTGAACAGGCGCTCATCTATACCATGGTCACCATGTCGGGTGTCGAAGGCAAGATCAACGCCATCGAACTGGCGGAGATTCGTCAACTGGTGCAGACACTCCCCATCTTCCGCGACTTCGATGAGCAACGGCTCGTCACCGTGGCGCAGGAGGCTGGCGAGATCCTGCAGGAAGCAGAAGGCCTGTCTGCGCTGCTGGGCCTCGTGAAGAGCGCCTTGTCTCCCAAGCTGTGCGAAACCGCCTATGCGCTGGCTGTCGAAGTTGCCGCTTCTGATCTTGCCGTGGGCAAGGAGGAACTGCGCTTCCTCGCCATGCTGCGCGATGCGCTGGGCCTCGACAAGCTCGTCACCGCGGCACTCGAACGCTCTGCCATTGCACGGTATCAGACGGAATAAGTCTTTTCATCGTCTCACCCGAAAGCCCGCTTCTCCAGCGATGGCAAACGGGTGGCGAAGGTTATGGCACGCGCCACGAAAAAGATGTTGAGTGCCGCCCACAGCCCGGCATTGCCGAAGGGGGCTTCAAGCAGCCACCATGCAGCCATGAAGATGGCGAGTGACACGATCATCATGTTGCGCATGTCCTTCGTGGCCATAGCGCCGGTGAAGATGCCGTCGAACTGGAAGCAGATGACGCCCAGTACCGGCGACATCGCCACCCAGGGAAGATAATCACGCGCTGTGGCGCGCACATCCTCACTCACCGTCATCAGGTCGATGATCGAAGGCCCGAAGAACCAAATGATGAGCGAACAGATGACTCCCAGCACCATGGCCCAGATGCTGGTGAGCCAGATCGCAGCGCGGAATCTTTCCCGGTCCCGGGCGCCCACCGACTGGCCGACGAGTGCCTCCGAAGCATAGGCAAAGCCGTCGATCAGATAGGCTGAAACCTCAAACAGGTTGATGAGCACCGCGTTGGCAGCCACGATCACATCTCCCGCTTGCGCGCCCCTCGCGGTGAACCAGGTGAAGGCAAAGACGAGGCACAGGGTGCGGATCATCACGTCGCCGTTCATCGCCAGTGTGCGCTTCAACCTGAAGGGATCAAAGATGCGCGGCCAGGAGACATGAGCCCCCATGCCGCGCAGAATGCCAAAGGCCAGAACAAGCGCCAGCAACACCGCGGACCACTCGGCAATCAGCGCCGCAAGCCCAACGCCATCCGACGTCATGCCGAGATGGAGAACGAAGAAGGCCGACAGCGCCATGTTGGTAAGGTTGAGGAACAGCTGCACCATGAAAGCGAGCTTTGCCCGCGACTGGCCGATGAACCAGCCCATCACGCAATAGTTCGCCAGGGCCGCAGGGGCCGACCAGATCCGGTAGTTGAAGTAAGTCTCCCCGTGGCGGCGAATGTCGGGCGACCCACCGACGAGGCCGAAGGCCGCCTCGCGGATCAAAGGTGAGAGCAGGATGAGGGC
>JBEIDW010000138.1:0-7335 GCA_040383265.1 Hyphomicrobiales bacterium | reverse complement strand
GGCACACCGGATGGCACAAACTGTGCCACGAAGGCGGCCTAAGGTGACACGAGATGTATGTCGGCGAACAGTGAATTACAACTGATTTGTTAGCACGGGTGTTGAGCTAATAACAGAATTCATTGAATTTTTATGAAAAACGGCCAATAGAGACCGTGCTTTCTTGCGGCGCAGCGTTGGCGGTCGCAAGAAGCCGATTTTATTGACTTTTAATCAGAGGGTCCCGGGATCGTACCCCGGCGGGCTCACCAATAACCACAAGCAGTCACCTTTTTTGTTGATCGCGCGCCGGAAGCCAGTGTGACGCCCAGTGTCACGGATGGGAACTCTGCGCAGAAACTGTTCAGTTTATTCTGACAGCTCGCTGTCTTTTAACACGCCCTCTGCGGGGTGAGAATGCTGGGCATGCAGGCCGTTGCGCGAGGGTGCAGGTTGCCGAAGGGGGGTGCGATACCTCGCCGGGAGCCGGGGTACTTCGAGGTGACGCCACCTGCCCGCCGCCATTCTCCAGCTGGCCGTCACGAGCTGAACACTCGCGGCTTAGCCTGACAACCGTAACACCGCGAGTGACATTGAAGTAGCTAGAGAGCCGCGCTACTCGGAAGCCCCTTTTCATACAATTGCCTGGATGCGCGAGCGGCATCCCCCCTGCTTAACCGTCAGAAAGAGCACTTCTGCCCATTGTGGCACTCGGCTAGTTTTCTACGCCTGTCGGCGTCACCTCAAGTAGGCGCTGACGACAGCATTATAGACTAGTTTTGCGCCAGCGTTGTCGCTCATCTGGCCTTCTGACAGAGCATGGCAATCAGCCTTCCATCGCCGTCACACACGACATGCAGCTTGGAGTTCAGATAACCCTTGGGTCGCCCGATACGGCGGGGAAGATCCTCTCTTTCAGCGGACGTGCCGCAGTCAGGTGCGCTTTGAGATGGGTGGCATCAATCATGATGCGTTGCGGCCGGCGGCCTCCATCGGCCAGGCTGGCGAAGATACGGTCGTAGACACCGAGCCTGCTCTACCGGATGATGCGGTTATTGAGGGTCTAGTGGGGCCGTAGCGCTTGGGTGCGTCCTTCCGCTGCAGACCGTTGCGGATCAATCTGGCGCGCCGCCCGCAAACCTGATTCGATAGCGCCTTCGACCCATCCAGTTTTCATCATCGTGAAATCACCGGCAAAATAGATGTGACCTTCGGGCGCCGACCATTCCTTGATCATCCATCCGCCGCCGAGCGGTGTTGATCCGTAAGGTCCCTTTATCCATGGCTGCTCGCTCCATGCGAATGCAGTCGATGTGATGAGTTCATCAATGAGATCTGGCATGTCTGCGCGGAACTGATCAATGGCTCGGACCGGCGCATTCAGGACAATTTTCTTAAGGCCGATGGCCGCCGCCATCACTTGCGGCAGACGCTCATTACCACCCGCAATCCGGAATACGCTTTGATCTCCGAAATGATAAGCAAGATCAGGGATAGCGCTGCCGCGCTTGCGCCATCAGTTAATTTGATTTTGCTCAGGAGCGCGGTATACTTGATACTTGCGGCGGGGGTCGCCGGAAGCCGCGTTATACCGGCGGCGAATGTGAGCGGCGGGCTTTATCATGCGTTCATTGGCTTATCTTGCGCCGAAGGCGGCGGCCTTATTTGCCGCGTTCTGCGTCCTTCAAGCGCAGCCGGCGCCTGCCGCGCCGGCCTCGCCGGACATCAAGACGCTCGTCCAGCCTGACGGGTCAGCCTTCGCCGCCCGCCAGTGGGGCGATGAGTGGCAGCACGGATGGGAAACAGAGTCAGGACATACGATCCTCTTTGAGTCCGGAACGCGGCGCTGGGTTTTTGCTCTGCCAGCTGCCGCCGGGAAACTGTTGGCTTCTCGGCATATCGTTGGCCGCGACGGGCCACCTCCTGGCGTGGCGCGCTTCCTGCGTGGCGCACCAGACCTACGTCTGAAGCGGTCGGCCGCGGCAAGGCATACCGCACGCCACGTCAGCGCGACCGGGACGAACAACATTCTGACGCTTCTTATCAACTTCCGGGACCGCTCAGCCACATTCAACCCCAGCGACTTCCATACGCTGCTGTTCGGGACCAACGACTACAGCATGCTGAATTACTACAAGGAGGTATCGCGCGGGCGGCTCACCGTCTCGCCAGGGCCGGAGGGAATCAAGGGCTGGTATCGGTCATCGATGCGTCACGATGCGTATACATCCCTTCCGGGCAATCTGGTGCATGAAGCGGTTCAGGCGGCGGACAATGCAGGCGTCAACTTCCAGCCCTATGACCGCGATGGTGACTGCCGCGTCGATACAGTGAGCGTCATCCATCAGGGTACTGCAGGGCAGACCAGTGGAGACCCGACCGACATCTGGGCCCACAGTTGGACCCTCACTGAAGCAAAGGCCAATAACTGGAGCCAATATCCGGCCTATGTGACAAGAACCCCCTGCCCGGCCGGCGGTAACATCGTGGTTGACGCCTACGTCATCCAACCCGAACGCATGGGCAACCAGTTGATGACCGTGGGCGTGTTTACGCATGAATACGGGCACTCCCTCGGGCTGCCGGATCTTTATGACACGGACCGCAGCTCAACCGGCACTGGCTTGTGGAGCCTGATGGGCGATGGCACCTGGGCTGGCATCGATGTTATTGGTGATCGCCCCTCTCATATGGACCCTTGGAGCAAATACAAGCTCGGCTGGCTGACGCCGCAACGGATAACCAGCAGCATACCCACCACGGTGACGATCTATCCGGCGCATTCCACGGCCAGCGCCTTTCAGTTCGGCGCGGGCAGCCCCACCAGCACTGACGCCGAGTATTTCCTGATTGAGAACCGCCAGGAATCCGGCTTCGACGCTGCATTGCCGGCAAGCGGCATGCTGGTCTGGCACATCGCTGAACGGGCCGCCAGCAATGACGGGGAATGTTATCCGGGAGGCCCTAGCTGCCTACTCCAGCACTACAAGGTGAGGGTGGTTCAGGCGGACAACCTGTGGGACCTTGAGAAAAAGGTGAGCGTCATTGAGGCCCTGGGGGATGCAGGAGATGTGTTTCCCGGCAGCACCAACAACACAAGTTTCAACGATACCACCCGCCCTGGCAGCAGGTATTACTTAGGACTCAACAGCGGCGTGTCGATTTCTGCGATCAGGACTTCCGGAAGGAACATCACTGCCACCGTGAGCATCGGTACACCGCCAAAACTGGCGCTCGACTATGTCAGGGCCGGCACTGGTTCGGGCACCGTTGCTTTCACGCCTGCAGGCAGCCTGTCGCGCTGCGCGGCAAGTTGCACCAACAGCTACACTGCCGGCACAACGGTAACCCTCCAAGCCAAGCCAGCATCCGGATCCCGGTTTGTCGGCTGGTCTGGCTCGGGCAAATGCACCGGCAGGGGCAAATGCACGCTGACAATGTCAAGCGCGGTGACTGTGAAGGCGACATTCGCAAGAAGATAATGATTCAGCACCGGCGGCTGTTATCGATCATCTGTGCATTGTCGTGACTTGATTGCCACCTCTGGACTGGTCTGACATGAGCTATATCTTTGGACATCAAGGAAGATCATCCGGGCGTTTCGAGAGACTCTCGGCTGCTGTCTGCTTGCGATGGGTTCAAGCGTGATTGTCTGGATAGGGAAGTCAACATCTTGTGGTTTGCTAGTTCGGAAGCGCGCATGTTGGACCCCACCATCTGGCGGTGAGGGCAACCTCTGGCCAACTTAATTGACACTGGCCCGGAACTCATAAGTGGCATGCTGCTGTCGTAGGCAGAGAAGCAAGAAATTGCCATCCCGCATGCCAAGCCCGGAAAGTCTCATCAGAATGACTACACTGAACGCTACAATCGCAACATCTGGCACGAGTGGCTCGTGCAATATCTCTTTTGAATGAACGATGACGTCAAGCACATCGCTACAGATGGGCTCTGAACCGACAATCGTGAGCGATCCTATATGTCTCTGAAGGAGGAGCTGCCCTCCGCGTGAGCTCAACGCGGTACGCCCTCAAAAAAGCGGGAATTGCCATAACCCGCCGGTCTCAACACCTCTCCTCAATCAGAAAGAACCAGCTGTGCCTTTCGCGGCGGTCAGGATTTTCCCGGAGGTTTCCTGACGCTTCAGCTGTGGAGTCCCGGCGCTTCTTGGCCGGTGCTGGCCACGTATTCAGTGTAACCGCCGCCATATTGGCGCACACCGTCCGGCGTAACCTCGAGAACGCGGTTCGACAGAGACGCAAGAAAGTGGCGGTCATGCGAAACGAACAGCATCGTCCCCTCATAGTCCGCCAGCGCCTTGATGAGCATTTCCTTGGTCAGAAGATCGAGATGGTTGGTGGGCTCGTCGAGCACCAGAAAGTTCGGCGGATCATAGAGCATCCGCGCCATCACCAGCCTCGCCTTTTCGCCACCTGACAGAACCCGGCAGCGTTTTTCCACGTCATCGCCCGAAAAGCCGAAGCAACCCGCCAATGCGCGTAGTGACCCCTGCCCGGCTTGTGGAAATGCTGATTCCAGCGCCTCGAACACAGTGTGTTCGCCATCCAGCAGTTCCATGGCATGCTGCGCGAAGTATCCCATTTTCACACTACCGCCGAGGGTCACGCGGCCTTCGTCCGGTTCAGCGCTTCCCGTCACCAGTTTCAGCAGCGTGGATTTGCCCGCGCCGTTCACGCCCATGACGCACCAGCGCTCCCCGCGGCGGACCTGAAAATCCAGCCCCTCATAGATGCTGCGGCTGCCATAGCGCTTGTGGACATTCCTGAGCGACACCACGTCCTCGCCCGAGCGAGGAGCGGCGGAAAATTCGAACAGCACCGTCTGGCGCCGCCGCGGGGGCTCGACCCGGTCGATCTTCTCCAGCTTTTTCACCCGGCTCTGTACCTGCGCGGCGTGGGAGGCGCGCGCCTTGAAGCGTTCGATGAACCGGATTTCCTTGGCAAGCATCGATTGCTGACGGTCAAACTGCGCCTGTTGCTGGCGTTCGTTCAGGGCGCGCTGCTGCTCATAGAACTCATAATCACCCGAATAGCTATTGAGTTCACCGCCGTCGATCTCGACGATGCGGGATACGATCCGGTTCATGAACTCGCGGTCATGCGATGTCATGATCAGCATGCCCTCATATGCCTTGAGGAACTGTTCCAGCCAGATGAGGCTTTCGAGATCGAGATGGTTGCTTGGCTCGTCCAGCAGCATTGCATCCGGCTTCATGAGAAGAATCCGGGCCAGCGCCACGCGCATCTTCCACCCACCCGACAGTGCGCCAACATCGCCATCCATCATCTCCTGGCTGAAGCTGAGGCCGGCCAGAACCTCCCGCGCCCGGCTCTCCATCGCATAACCGTCGAGTTCCTCGAACCGCGCCTGCACCTCGCCATAGCGCTCGATCAACTGGTCCATCTCACTGGCCCGCTCCGGGTCAGCCATCGCTGATTCGAGTTCCTTGAGTTCCAACGCGACGGCGCTCACCGGCCCGGCGCTGTCCATCATCTCTGCGACGGCACTACGGCCAGACATCTCGCCCACGTCCTGGCTGAAGTAACCGATCGAGATGCCGCGATCGACAGAGACTTGGCCCTCGTCAGGCTCCTCCTGCCCGGTCATCAACCGGAATAGCGTTGTCTTTCCAGCGCCGTTCGGGCCGACGAGGCCAATTTTTTCGCCCCGGTGCAGCGCCGCGGAGGCCTCGACAAACAGGATCTGATGGCCGTTTTGCTTGCTGACATTATCAATGCGGATCATCTTCCCCGAAACCCGGAATGTGAACTTCGCCGCAGGCCATAAGCCATGTCTTCTGAGAGCGGAAGGGCCAGAGCAGGCGTCGCCCGTTGAAATATATCGCCAGCTCGATGCTTGGACTGGAGGCAGTGCGCTCCCTCTACTATCGGGGATTCGGCAAAGACATGACGAGGGTAAAGCCGACGCTGCGTGACGTATCGAAGAACGGAGACAGTACGGAAAAGGCTCAGTTGAGAAAATCCGATTGTGACTTCAAGTTTTAGTCATATCGGGGGATATGCAGAGCCAGATCTTGTCTTCATTCGCAGCCCTGCGGCGCAAGGGCTTCCTGAAATGACGTTTTTGTGCGGCAGCGCACGCCCCCACGACGACTATCTGGCCCTGAGTTTTCAGGAGGGTTCACGGTGGATCAGGCAACAATTGAGAGCATGAAGAAAGCCCGTGAGGAGTCTCTCTCCGCAACGGCACGTGGACTTCCGCCGCGCACGCAGAACCCGTTCTTTGGTGTCGGGCCTATTACCGACATGGTGAAGGACGAGGCCGAGGCGCGACAGCTGCGCTTCGCATTCGAGCACTGGCTGGAGAAGAACTATAGAAAATTCGACGACAAGGGCCGTGACATCGGAGCCTTCACGTCAGCCGAGATTGGCCGCTCCATGCACCGCGGCTATCCGGCGGACAAGTTCCTCCTGGATATGATGCGGGAAATCCACCGGTACTTCGAGTTCCCCAAGCAGAACCGGCTTGCTGTCGGTTTGGGTGGCGGCCATTCAGGCTTTACCGTCTGCGCGATGCATTTCCTCACCGTCAACGATGCCGCCCAACAGGTTTACGTTGATACGCCTCCGCCCGAATCCGGAATTGCCAAGGCCTCCGGCTTCTTCCGCCAGAGTTGGGGTGCGCAGATCATCGAGATGATGCGCTATGCGAAGAATGGTGATGAATCCCGCATCCACTTCGCCAAGGGCGAAGGTGCGATACCAACCTCCGATGCGCTGGAGCGCATGGGCATCAAGGTTTTCTTCGGTGTCGGCCATGAGACAACGGGGGCGACCACTTATTCACGCGCTGAAATCCTGAACCTGCTTGACTGGATCGACCGCAACCCCGCCGAACACCATGCGGTGCTTGACGCTACCTCCATGCTGGGCGCCATGCCGTGGGGCGATGATGTTGTTCAGCAGGTAATGTCCAAGTGCTGCCTGTTCATGCCCTTCCAGAAGGCTATCGGTGGCATTTCAGGCTACTTCCTCGTGTCCTTCACGCCACAGGCGCTGGCGCTGGTTGAAGAGAACCAGAAAACGCCCTCCTGGGCAATTCCGCGCCAGCTGAAGCTGGCTGCGCCCGTTGATCCCAAAATGCCGCTGACGGGCGAACGCACCGTGAAGCTCGGCCCCATCTATGATCCGGCTGAGAACCGCATGGTTGGTGGCGTCATCAACACCTTCTCGACCCTCGCCTTCGCGGAAACCACCTTTGGCCTGCTGCGGGTGGAACAGAAGATTGGCTCCGTCGAGGAGATGAACCGCCGCTCCGAGCAGAACCGTGCCGCCATCAATGAGTGGATGAACCACTCGGATCTTCTTGAACTTG
>JBEIDW010000137.1:0-7550 GCA_040383265.1 Hyphomicrobiales bacterium | reverse complement strand
GCCAGAGGATCTTTGAGGTCCGCCACCGGAACAGCCTTGGCCGCCTCGATCTCGACGGGCAGACGATGGCGGACGAACACCGGGTTGCCGCGCCACTTGATCGTGATTTCCTGGCCCTCGGCGATCGGCGCAAGGTCGACCTCGACAGAGGCGAGCGCCAGCACCGAGGCGTCAGGATTCATCTGGTTGATAAACGGCCAAACCGCCAGCGCAGCGCCGACGGCACCCACGGCACCGGTCGCGATATAGAGAAAATCGCGGCGGTTCGTTTCCGCATGTTCCGCTGTAGACACGTGTCTCTTCCCTTTTGTTGCCGCGCCTGGCCGTAAGAAGGGTACGGAAAGGCGGTCCCCGGCTCTCAAACCCCCGGCCTTTTGGCATTGCGCATTTGAGAAGTCTAGCCTTCTAATGTCGCAGTTGGCATGAAGTTTTTGACAGACCGAAAACCGGTTAAGAAGGTGGAATCATGCCCGAAATCGCCCTGTACCAGCCGGACATCGCCCCCAACGCCGCCACCATCCTCCGAATGTGCGCCTGTTTTGGGCTCACCTGCCGGATTATCGAACCCGCCGGCTTCGTGATGACCGAGGCCGCCTTCCGCCGGGCTGGCATGGATTACCTCGACCGGGCGGCCCTGATCCGTGATGATTCCTGGGCCGCCTTCCGCGCCGCCACGGCCGGGCGGCGCACGGTGCTGCTCACCACGCGGGCCAGCCTGCCCTATACGGCCTTCGCCTTTGCCCCCGACGACGTGATCCTGATGGGCCGGGAAAGCTCCGGCGTGCCGGAGGTGGTACACGAGACGGTGGAGGCCCGGATCACCATTCCCATGCAACCGGGTTTCCGCTCCCTGAACGTGGCGCTGGCCTGCGCCATGGTGACGGGCGAAGCCCTGAGGCAGACAGGGGCGCAGCCGTGATCACTCGACGATCCGCACGCTTTGCAACTGCTGGCCGATGCGGCCAAAGGCATTGTCAAGTTCGGACACTGTATAAACCGAAAAGGCCTTGTCAGATCCGCTGGCGCACTCCCTGAGAAGCGCCACGGCGGACTCATCGTCAATATCCAGGGCAACAGTGAACAGCATGATGCCGTCATTCTTGATGTTGGTGCAGAGCGTCAGCGTCTCCGCGTCCGCCGCCTTCTTGCCTGCCGGGTTCACCAACGCCCAGTTGCCGTTGACGATCTCATAGGCTGGTTGAGCAGTCGGAACACCATCCTTGACAAAGAGAGTGTTGGCACCGTCCGAAATAAGCACCAGGGCCTTGCGCCCGCCTGTCTCTGCCATCTCCTTGGCGGACATCGCAGTTGTGAACGGTTCCTGAGACTCAAGCAGGTTCCATGACCAGAGCAAGCCTGAGGGCATATAGGTTTCACCACCGCCGCCGAGGCTGTTGAAATTCTTCAGCACCAAATTCATGTCTTTCGACAGGTCATGAAGGCGTTCAGTACAGGCACCATGTACGCCGGGGTAAGGTGAAACACTCGATGTCGACAGGGATGTGAGGTGGCCATGCCGGAACGTCACGCAGCCGATCCAGCTGGTGACCTTGTTGCTCTCACAGACTTTTTCCTGGCCCGCACAGGATATCTGCGGGCACTGGCTTGCAACGCCATCCTTCACGCATGGCACATTGGTTTTGGTACAGTTCGTCCCGATCCAAACGCATGATGTTCCATGCATCACGTCGGGGGGGACATCCACCCAAGGCTTGCCTCGGTTTTCTTTTCCCACATTCATGCGGCCTGCGTTGAAGGAAACAAGACCCACATTCGCATGCCCAGAGGGCATGAGCCTCTTGACAAGCGACTGGGCGGCAGACCTGAGCGCATCCCGGCGGGTCTGGCCTGTATCGAGCAAGCCCGACATGGAGCTCGTGGTGTCTATGGCGAGGACAAGATCAAGAGGTCCACCCGATGCGCGCCGAACCTCAGAGCGGACACCGATGTCCATCTGCGGAAGTCCAAAGACATTCATGAACAAAGTGGGTACAGAGCCCGTGAGATCAACCACGACGGTACTGCTGTCGCCGGTGAGGCTGACCACCTGCCCCGTGAGTGACATGAGGCTGTCATCCGGCGCGTTGGTCGACAGATACTCACCCGCAACCGCCGCCAGGTCGTCCTCGTCCGTAGAAGGATCAGCGGCTGCGGCAAGCGCCGCACCGTCCGCCGCCGCCTGAAGTTCCGCCTGAGCCTGGTAGACGCGCGCCGTGTCGACGGCCAACCCGGCAGCGCCGATCAGGAGAGCGAACAGACCTGCGAACAGCACCGCGACACCGCCTGACTGTTCACCGGCAAACCGCCCTCTGAACCCTAGGACCACCTCTTTCTCCTTACTCCACCAGTCGCACCGACTGAAGTGATGCAGCAATCTTTCCAAAGGCACGGTAAAGGCCCTCATTGTCACCCTCGGCAAAGCTCTTGCCGGAATCGCTGGCGCAGTCCGCGAGAATCTCAAGCGCATTTTGGTCCGTTATGCCAAAGGCCACCGTGTAGATGACGATGCCCTCCGACTTCATGTTGGCGCACAGTTCCCGGGTATCGGAATTCGTTTCCGCGATGCGCTGCTCTCGTTCTCCCTCCTTTAGCTCGAAAGCATCCTGAACGGTGTTGTCCGGCGCGAGGTACATGGTGTTTGCGCCATCGGTCATTAGCACCACTGCCTTGGTCCCGCTGCGCGCCTCAATATCTGCGTAGTGTTCTGCCGTCGTGAATGGCTCAGAGGGATCAAGCAGGTTCCAAGCCCAGATCAGCGCGCCCGGCAGGTATGTTGGGCCCCGGAACATCGATGTCAGAATAGCTTCCTGAATGACGTCCTTCTCTGCCGTAAGGTCTTGGAGAAAGCCCTCCGCTTCTTCGTTACTGGGATATGGATGATCAAGAGGATCAGCGATGCTCGTCCGATGGCTATATCGGAACCCCACACCGCCGCGCCACACCCGTTCCATTTTCCAGGGAGGATCGCCGCACTTCTTGGGCTGCGGCTCACAGGGCGGTTCTATGATTCGCGAAACGCACTCCTTCTCGACTCCATCCGAAATGCAGGACTGCCTTACTTCAACATGACGTGCGTTGCTCGGATAAACACATTTGATCCAGCAATTCTCAACCCGCTTATCAGGTGGATGGTCAATCCACCTCGCCCCGAAGTAACCAGATTCATCGCCAGCCTGAAAGCGAACCCCCACATTGAACAGCACCAAACCGACCTTGGTCATAGGCGACGACATCGCAACGCTGGCAAGCCGCGAGGCAGCAGTTGTCATCGTCTCAGACTTCGGAAAACCGTCGATCTCTCCGGTCATTGAATCCGAGTGATCGAGGGCCAAGACCAACTCCAACGGTCGCTTGCGAGCACGCGTGACCCTCGCACTGGCTGCTAGATCCGCTGTCCTTAATCCGAGCAACCTCATGAATACCGTCTCGACCTTACCCTGAGCCGAGACCGCGACGATCGCATCATCGCTCTCATAAGTGACGTCTGACGCTATCTCACCCATTGCTCCCAATGCCGAGGTATTGCCCGTCAGATAATTCCCAACAACGGCCTTGAGGCCTGATAGATCTGAACTGAAATCGGCGCCCGCTGCCAGCGCCGCACCATCCACTGCCGACTGCAGCTCGAGTTGCGCCTTGTAAATCCGAGCCGTATCTATGCCCAATCCCGCAGCACCGAGCAGAAGCACCAGCACACCCGCGAACAGTACAGCAACGCCCCCCTTATCATTGCCAATGAAATGACGCATTTGCTGCAATCCATGTTGTGGAAAAACTTCTCGTCAAAGTAGTATATTTCTCCATTTGTTAACAGACATTTTCAACCCAGGAGTGGATCTGGAGCCAATGCCCGCCCGGCACCAGGCGGATTTTGCCGGGCTCAAAAAGAGTAGACACCATTCCGATCTATCTGACAGAAGGTTGCCCCAGGCTCCGGTATTGCTAGAGATTAAACCCGATGACAGATCAACTCCCCCTCCGCCAGATGGCAGCTCGCCAGTGGTTCGAGGCGTTGCGTGACCGGATTTGCGCCGCTCTGGAGGAGATCGAGGACGGCACCCGCTTCGAGCGTAAGCCCTGGGAGCGCAAGGACGGCGGCGGCGGCGTCATGTCGATGCTGCACGGCAAGGTGTTCGAGAAGGCCGGCGTTCACACCTCAACCGTCCATGGCGAGTTCTCGCCCGAGTTCCGCAAGCAGATCCCCGGCGCGGAGGAAGACCCGCGCTTCTGGGCCTCCGGCATCTCGCTCATCATCCATCCGGTGAACCCCTTCGTTCCCGCCGTCCACATGAACACCCGCTTCATCGTGACGACCAAGACGTGGTTCGGCGGCGGCGCCGACCTGACCCCCGTGCTGGACCGACGGCGCACCCAGGAAGACCCCGACACGGTGGAGTTCCACGCTGCCATGAAGACCGCCTGTGATGCCCATGCGGTTGCCGACTATCCGCGCTTCAAGACATGGTGCGATGAGTACTTCTTCCTGCCGCACAGGAACGAGCCGCGCGGCATTGGCGGCATCTTCTACGATCACTTCAATTCCGGCGATTGGGATGCGGATTTTGCCTTCACCAGGGACGTCGGCCTCGCCTTCCTCGGCGTCTATCCGAAACTCGTGCGCCGGAACATGGCAACCCCATACAGCGATGCCGACCGCGAAGAACAACTGATCCGCCGCGGCCGATATGTGGAGTATAATCTACTTTATGACCGCGGCACGATTTTCGGCCTCAAGACCGGCGGCAATGTGGAATCGATTCTCTCCTCCATGCCGCCTGTGGTCAAATGGCCCTGAGAAGGACGGACACCATGGACCTCAGAAACGGCTTCGACCTCAAGCGCTATATCCGCACCATTCCGGACTATCCAAAGCCCGGCATCATGTTCCGCGACATCACCACGCTACTCTCCAACCTGCACGGCTTCCGCGCTGCGGTGGATGAGCTGGCCTGGCCTTTTCTCAAAGGCGAGATCGACTATGTGGCGGGGATCGAGGCGCGCGGGTTTATTCTCGGCGGCGCCGTCGCGCATAACTTTGGCCGCGGCTTCATTCCCATCCGCAAGAAGGGCAAGCTGCCAGCGCAGGTGATCGGGCAGGAATATGCGCTGGAATACGGCGTGGACACGATCGAGATTCACGCCGACGCCATCCAGAAGGGTGACCGTATCCTGCTGATCGATGACCTGATCGCCACCGGCGGCACGGCGGGCGCGGCGATTGATTTGATCCGCAAGTCTGGCGGCGAAGTGGTGTCCGCCGCCTTCGTGATCGACCTGCCGGAACTTGGTGGCGCTGCGAAGCTCAAAGCCAAGGGCGTGAAGGTGCACACGCTGGTGAGCTTCGAGGGGCATTGAGGACAGCGTTTCCTGATCCTTTTCATTGCCGGGCGTGACCCGGCAATCCTCTTGAAATCACCAGGCAGGATAAGCGGGTCACGCCCGCGCACGACGAAGGAATTATGCTGATTGCGATGCCCGCTTCGGCGTCAGTACCTTGCCTTCGAAGGAGAACACCAGTTCGCCCTTCTGGTTGAAACCTTCATTGTGTGAAAACACGAGCCCCCATGCGGGCCGGGACTTCAGTTCACGCTTGTCCGTAATCGTGCAGCGGTAGCTGATCGTGTCGCCCGCATACACTGGCTTGATCCAGCGCAGGTTGGTGAAGCCGGGAGATGGTCCCGGCAGGGCCGGCTCCTTGCCCTCGGCACGCAGCCTCGCCTCCGCTGCCTGGTTGGTAGCAACGTAGCACTTCATCCAGGCAGAGGCCGTATGCCAGCCCGATGCCGAAAGTGCCCCAAGCGGCCCATTGAGGCCCGCCTCCTCATCAAGGTGGAAAGGCTGCGGATCATATCTTTGCGCAAAAGCGATGATCGCTTCCTTGGTGAAATGATGCTGGCCTAGATCAACCACCATGCCCACTTGGGTCTCTTCAAGACAAAGCCCGATCATGGATTGCGCACCCCCATGAACTGAACGCCCTTGATCTCAACCTTCAATTCGCCTTCGGCATTCAGAAGCTCGAACTTCATTTTCAGGATGCCCATGTCCCGGCGCTTGGCGGACACGCGGCGGGACAGCACGGTGGCGCGGCCGGTCAGCGTTTCACCGGCGAACACAGGCTTTAGCCACTTTGCCTCCTCCATGCCGCTCGACGCCATGGCGGCAGAGTTGTTGATGAAAGCCTCGACCGCAAGGCGGATCAGAATGGCGCTCGCCTGCCAGCCCGAGGCCGCGATTCCTCCAAGTACGGATTTTTGAGCCGCCTCTTCATCGAGGTGGAAGGGTTGAGGATCCCACTCACGGGCATAGTCCCACACCTCCTCCTTGCTGAGGTGATAGGTGCCGAAGGGGATGATCATCCCTTCGGGGAAATCTTCGTAGTAGAGACGATCCGCCATGCCGCTCCCCTCTTCCAACCTCTCTTCATCCGCGGAGTTGACCCGCGCATCCTTTCCCTGGACGGCCAAAAGGATCGCCGGGTCACGCCCGGCGATAAAGACGAGAATATCCTAGGTGTTGAACCGGAAGTGCATCACGTCGCCATCCTTGACGACATAGTCCTTGCCTTCCAGACGGAACTTGCCCGCCTCGCGCGCGCCCGCCTCGCCATTGTTGGTCACATAGTCGTCATAAGCGATGGTCTCGGCGCGGATGTAGCCCTTCTCGAAGTCGGTATGGATCACGCCCGCCGCACCCGGGCCCTTGGTGCCCTTGGTAATGGTCCAGGCGCGCGCTTCCTTTGGGCCAACGGTAAAGTAAGTAACGAGGTGCAGTAGGTCATACCCGGCGCGGATCACGCGGTTGAGACCAGGCTCCTCGAGGCCGACAGCATCGAGGAAGTCCTTCTGATCAGCCAATGCCATCACGGCGATTTCGGATTCGATCTTGGCGGAAACCACCACCGCCACCGCATTCTCCTCCACAGCGCGCTTGAACACGCGGGCGGAGAAGTCATTGCCCTTGTCAGCGGAGCCTTCTTCCACATTGCACACATAGAGCACGGGCTTGGATGACAGCAGGCCGAGGCCCCTGAAGGCTTTCTCTTCTTCGGCTGAGCGTTCCACAAGCCGGGCAGGCTGTCCCTCGCGCAGCAGCACCAGCGCGCGGTTGATGAGGTCAGCAAGCTCTTTTGATTCCTTGTCGCCCTGCTTGGCCTTCTTCTCGATGTTGACGATGCGCTTTTCAAGCGAGTCGAGATCGGCCAGCATCAACTCCGTTTCGATGGTCTCGATGTCGGCGATGGGGTCGATCTTGCCTTCGACATGGGTGATGTCACCATCCTCGAAGCAGCGCACCACATGGGCAATCGCATCCACCTCGCGGATGTTGGCAAGGAACTGGTTGCCGAGGCCTTCGCCCTTGGACGCTCCGCGCACCAGGCCGGCGATGTCAACAAAGGTCAGTCGCGTCGGGATGATTTGCTGTGAGCCCGCGATTTTCGCCAGCACGTCAAGGCGCGGATCAGGCACCGCCACATCGCCCACATTGGGTTCGATGGTGCAGAAGGGATAGTTGGCCGCCTGCGCTGCGGCGGTCTGCGTCAGCGCGTT
>JBEIDW010000136.1:0-7626 GCA_040383265.1 Hyphomicrobiales bacterium | reverse complement strand
GCTACCTTCAGGCCCCCCTTCAGGAAAACCCAACCAGTCAGCTTGTCCAGGCTGCTCAGTCAATAAAGCACGCCACGCCTCAGCGCCGCGCCCCTCAGTGACCCGGCTTATATGGCGACCCAGCCCATACTGTCAACAGCGATCTCGAAAAAAATGCGAAAATATGACAAGTCATTGAAGATACGATGAAATATTCGCCCTTCAGGGCACGCCTCCGGCACGCCGGCGGTCAGGTTCGGCAGCAATTTTGATCCATCCGGTCAAAACACCTTCCCCAGACGCAGGGCAGGCCGACCCCACGTGATGGCTAGACGGGCTGAAACTCCCGTCCTAACCTCATCTGCAAAGCATAAGGAAGCAACGCCATGGCCGACAAGTCCAAGACCACATTCAAGTATCGTTCACAGGCCTGGTTCGACAATCCGGCCAATGCTGACATGACGGCGCTCTATCTTGAGCGGTATCTGAACTTTGGCCTCACCCGCTCGGAACTCCAGGGGGGGAAACCCATCATCGGCATTGCCCAGACAGGATCCGACCTGTCGCCCTGCAACCGCGCGCACATGGAGCTTGTGAAGCGCGTCCGGGACGGGATCTATGAGGCCGGCGGAATTCCCCTGGAATTCCCCGTCCACCCCATCCAGGAGACGGCCAAGCGCCCCACGGCCTCGCTCGACCGGAACCTGTCCTATCTGTCGATCGTCGAAGTGCTCTACGGCTATCCGCTGGATGGCGTGGTACTGACCATCGGCTGTGACAAGACCACGCCCGCCTGCCTGATGGCGGCCGCGACGGTAGACATCCCGGCGATCTGCCTGTCATCCGGCCCCATGCTGAACGGCTGGTACAAGGGCCAGCGCACCGGCTCAGGCACCATTGTCTGGATGGCGCGCGAGAAACTGGCGACCGGGGAAATCGATTATGAGGGTTTCATCGAGCTTGTCGCCACCTCCGCCCCTTCCACCGGCTTCTGCAATACCATGGGCACGGCCACGACGATGAATTCACTGGCCGAGGCGCTGGGCATGTCGCTTCCCGGCAATGCGGCGATCCCCGCCCCTTACCGCGAACGGGGCCAGATGGCCTATGCCACCGGCCGGCGCATCGTGGACATGGTGAACGAGGATCTGACCCCCTCCAGGATCATGACGCGTGAGGCCTTTGAGAACGCCATTGCGGTCAACACGGCGATTGGTGGTTCGACCAACGCGCCCAACCACCTCAATGCCATCGCCGCCCATCTCGGCATCGAACTCACAGTCAAGGACTGGGAGAAGCATGGCTATGACCTCCCCCTGCTGGTGAACCTGCAGCCCGCCGGAGACTATCTTGGCGAGGATTATCACCGCGCCGGAGGTGTTCCCGCCGTGGTGGCCGAGCTGATCGCGGCCGGCAAGATCCACGAGGACTGCATCACCGCCAACGGCAAAACCATTGGCGAGAATTGCAAGGACAAATTCTCCTGGGACCGCGCGGTCATCCGCGCCTTCGGAGAACCCCTGAAGGAGCACGCCGGCTTCAAGCGCCTGTCTGGCAACCTCTTTGACAATGCCATCATGAAGACCAGCGTGATCTCGGAAGAGTTCCGCCAGCGCTATCTCTCGAATCCCAAGGATCCTAACGCTTTCGAGGCGAAGGCCATCGTGTTCGACGGGCCAGAGGACTACCACGCCCAGATCGATGACCCGAAGCTCGGCATTGACGAGAACACCATTCTGTTTATCCGCGGCGTCGGCCCTCTGGGCTATCCGGGTGCTGCGGAGGTGGTGAACATGCGCGCGCCCAACTACCTGCTCGAAAAAGGCGTGCGCTCGCTCCCCTGCGTGGGCGACGGGCGGCAATCCGGCACCTCCGGCTCGCCCTCGATCCTCAATGCCTCGCCGGAGGCGGCGGCAGGCGGTGGCCTCGCCATCCTGAAGAACGGGGACAAGGTGCGCGTCGACCTCAACACGGGCGCCTGCAACATGCTGGTGCCGGATGAGGAGTTGAAGCGCCGCCGCGAGGAACTGGAGAGGAACGGCGGCTACAAGGTGCCGGAAAGCCAGACGCCTTGGCAGGAAATCTTCCGCAAGGAAGTGGGCCAGCTCGCCGAGGGCATGGTGCTGAAGGGCGCCACCAAGTTCCAGCGTGTCGCAAAGACCATGGGCCTGCCGCGCGACAACCACTAGGCGGGAGAAGCGCCCATGCTGGACCTCGCATCGGAGCAGATCCGCGCAACCTTCTCGTCACTCGGCGCAAGGCTCGTCGCTCTGGACTTTGCGGGGGCCGACCTTGTGCTGGGCGGCGGCACGGATGAAGAAAATCTCGCGGGCGACTGGACTGCGGGCGCTGTTGCCGGCCGCATCGCCGGGCGGATTGCCAATGCGCGCGTGGAGATTGACGGCGTCGGGTACCCGCTCGCGAAGAACATGGGCGACCACCAACTGCATGGCGGCCCGGAGAATTTCTCCGTCCGCCACTGGGATGTTCAGCAAACGGATCATTCCATCCGATTTTCACTCCACTCCCACGACGGTGACCAGGGCTATCCGGGCGCTGTCGACGTCACGGCCACCTATGCCGTCACTGGCAACGTGCTGTCGCTGGAATTCGCAGCACAGACGACGAAGCCCACCGTCATCAACCTCACCAACCATGCCTATTGGAATTTGTCTGGCGGAGAGCGGGGGGCCTTCACCCATGAACTTCAGATCATGGGCTCACGCTACCTTCCCTTGAACGACGCGCTTCTTCCAAGCGGCGAGATGCGTGACGTGACGGGAAGCCGCTGGGACTTCCGCACGCCACGCGCGGTTGGCGGCGTCTATGACAATTGCTGGGTGCTGGATGGCGCGCGGGGCCAAATGAAGCACGCGCTCACGCTGCGCGATCCGGTGTCGGGCCGCACCATGGAGGTCTGGACGACCGAGGCCGCCGTGCAGGTCTATACCGCCGCGCATTGGAACCCGGGCTTCCCGGGCAAGACCGGCCCGCTCCGGCAATATGGCGCGATTGCCATTGAACCGCAGAACATGCCGGACGCGCCCTCTCACCCGAATTTCCCCAGCGCCATGCTGCGGCCGGGTGAGATTTACCGTCACCGCATAGAGTGGCGGTTCACGTAAAACTTGTAAATAATACCATTTTTTGTATCCTCTGCGGGAGGAGGGCCTTTCGCATGAACCCGGTAATACGCACTCAGCTCAGGAATTTCGCAGCCGCAAACCCCAGTTGCGACCTAGACGATCCTTCACTATTTGAGGTATTCTCCATTTTCTCAGTTTGCAACGGCATACTGACCGACAGCGTTGATCCGTTTGCTGCCCACCTAACCGGCACTGAATTTGGCATCGACGGCGTTGCTATAATGGTTCAAGGCGACCTCTGCTGTAATGCCGACGAAGTCAGCAGCGCACTTCAGAATGGCAAAAATCACGCGATTGAATTCAATTTTTTTCAGTCCAAAACGGGCGAGTCGATAGATTCCGGAAATCTCACCAAATTTCTTTAGGGCGTTCTTAAATTTTTCAACGGATCTTTTGTGGAACCCAGCCCACAACTAAACGACCTAATCAGCGCAAAGGATACCGCCTACGGAGCCACGCTCAAGAAAAACCCGACTCTGAGGCTATTCTACGTTACTACTGGCAGCGGACTCTTGAGCACTCTCCTAAACGACCTTGTGCAGACTTACAAAAGGCGATTTGGCGAATTAAATATTTTCAATGAGATTGAGATCAACTCGATTGGGGCGAGGCAATTACAGGAGGGATATCGCTTTGCCACAAACTCTATCAAGGGCAGAATAGAGATAATTAAGCCAATTACGCTTCCTGAACATGCATCTGTCCAACAAGCATTTCTTGGCTTGGTAGATGCTCGAGAACTTGTCGAGTTGGCCACCCATGACACAGGCGATAATAAGGCAAAGAGAATTAATCGGGCGGTGTTCTTCGACAACATTAGAGATTTCGATGCGAACTCAAAAATCAACTTGGGAATTCTAGCGGAACTAAAAGACGGAGGTCAGGCGTCTTTTGTGTTTAAGAATAATGGCGTGACGGTCGTTGCACGAGAAATAAAAAGGAAAGGAGACACCTTTGAGCTTGACGATTTCCAAATCGTGAACGGGTGTCAAACTACAAATTTACTTTTCCTGGCCGGGGAAAGGGCGGATGGAGTTCAAGTCCCTTTTCGATTAATCGGTAGCAACGACCCCAACTTTGTTGCGAGCATCATTGTAGGCACAAACAAGCAGAACAAAATCAATGATGACCAATTCTGGGCTTTAACTCCGTTTCTAAAAAACTTGGAGGAATTCAGCCGATCTCAGGATGAGAAAAGCAGAATATTTATTGAACGCCGAGAAAACCAGTACCGAGAAGAAGCTGTTGAGAGAACAAGAATTTGCAGGCCACGTGAATTGGTAAAGGCCGTAGCCGCAATGTTCTTGTTCCAGCCACACCGAGCTGCGAGGGACTACCATGGAATTGTACATGACTTCCGCACCCAGCTATTTCAAGACAATCACTCGGTCACTCCCTATCACGCCGCAGCACTTGCATCTTATTGGATTGATTTCGCAATTCGAAACAGTAGAGTTTCAAGTGATTGGGGCCTCTATAAGTATTACGTGATGACGGCCATTGGCTGCAAAGCTACATCCGGACAGCAGATTTTCAAATTGCCTGCAAGGCAGATTGAGAGAGCTAGCAGAGAAATCATCTCGTTAGTATCATCTGAAAAGGACCTCACTGCTGAATTCAAACGAGCAGCTCAGTTCATGGGTCGGAGAGTTGGTAAAGGCTCTCTGAAAAATAGAGAGAAGGTTAGGGATTTTATAAGGAGCGATTCTCTAGCAAACGAATTTGTTACGCATTTCTCCCCGAAGCAAAAATCATAGAAAATTATATGGGTCCACATCCACCTGCAGCGATAGCGAGCCCTTTGGCTTCACGTCCTTCAGCCACAGCCGCAGGAAGGCCTGCACGTTGACCTCGCGCGTGGCCTTCACGAGAAAGCGGATGCGATGCCGCCCGCGCACCATGGCGATGGGCGCCTGTGCAGGGCCAAGCACGGTGACGCCCTCGGCCAGCGGCGCGATCAGGCTTAAGTTCCGCGCGAAGCGTTCGGTCTCCAGCGCATCAGCGCCGGAGATGATGAGGGCGGCAAGACGGCCATAGGGTGGCAGCCCGGCATTCTCGCGGATCGCCTTTTCCTGATTGAGGTATGAGTCACGATCCCCCTTCTTCAGCGCCTGCATCAGCGGGTGTTCGGGCATGTAGCTCTGCACCAGTGCGCGGCCAGGCTTTGCGCCGCGCCCCGCACGGCCCGCAACCTGCGCCATCAAGGCCCAGGTGCGCTCGCCACCGCGTGGGTCAGACGATTCAAGCGCCAGGTCGGCATCGACAACGCCGACGAGGGTCAAATGCGGGAAGTGATGGCCCTTCGCCACCAGTTGCGTGCCGATGACGAGATTATACTGCCCTTCCGCCACATCGCGGATCGCATCCTTGAGAAGTGTGCCGCGCGACAGATCGCTTGAGAGAATGGCGATGCGTGCGTCAGGAAAGCGCGCCGCCGCTTCTTCCGCCAGCCGTTCCACTCCCGGCCCCACCGGCACGAGCTTGCCCTCCGCATGGCAGCTCGGGCACTCCTTGGGCATGGGTTCAAGATGGCCGCAATGGTGGCACATCATCTGGCGGCGGAAGCGGTGCTCGACGAGAGAGGCAGCACAGTTCGGGCATTCCAGCCGGTGGCCACAAGCGCGGCACAGTGTGAGCGGCGCATAGCCACGGCGGTTGAGGAACAGCAAGGCCTGATCGCCCTCATCCAGCGTCTTCCGCACTTCGTCAAACAGCGGTGGTGAAAGCCATGTGCCCGGTTCCAGCGTCACCTTCTTCATGTCGATGAGCCCCGATCTCGGGCAATTCTGGCCGCCCGTGCCGGTCTTTCAGCCGCACGGCGCCGTAGCGGCCGCGGTCCACATTGACGAGCGTTTCAAGCGATGGCGTGGCAGAGGAGAGAATCACCGGGAACTTGCCGATGGACCCGTAAAGCACCGCCATGTCGCGCGCATGATAGGGCACGCCGTCATCCTGCTTGTAGGCGCTTTCATGTTCCTCATCGACGACGATCAGGCCAAGGGTCTTCCACGGCAGGAACAGGGCCGAGCGCGCGCCCACCACTATTTTCGCTGACCCATCCGCCACGCCGCGCCACACGCGCTCGCGCTCGCGCGGGCGCACGTCCGAATGCCATTGCGCCGGCTCGCAGCCAAAGCGATTTTCGACGCGGGTGAGAAAAGGTTGCGTCAGGGCGATTTCAGGCAGCAGCAGGAGAACCTGCCTGCCCTCGGCCAGCGCCGCCGCCATTGCCTCGAAATAGACTTCCGTCTTGCCGGAGCCTGTCACGCCATCAAGCAGCATCACCTTATGCTGGCTCTCGGCCACCACGGCGCGCAGGGCGTCCGCCGCCGCCTGCTGGTCCGCGCTCAATGTGAAGCCCCCGGCGTCAAGGTCTGGCGTCGGGAAGGGCCGCAGGGCTGGCAAGGATACGGTTTCGAGCGCTCCATCCTTCACCAGCGCCTTTATGACCGATGTGCCCACCCCTGCAGCTTCAGCCAGTTCAGAGGCCCGCATTGCAAAGCCTTCCCGCGCGATGTCCAGCACGCGGGCGCGTTGTGGCGTCATCCGCCTTGGAGCCTGTTCGGCGGCGCGGTAAGCGACCTGCTCTCGCGGACCTTCGAAGGCACCAGGCGAGCGCAGCACCATGCGCAGCACATTGCCCGGTGGTTCGAGGTAATAGGCCGAGAGCCAGTCGACGAATTTCCGGTGGGTTTCCGGCAGGGGCGGCATGTCAAAAACGCCCGCGATATCGCGCAGTTTCTTGTCTGTGGCGGCCTCATGCTTCAGCGCCCAGACCACACCGATCATCTGGCGCGGGCCCAGCGGCACGACGACATAGTTCCCGGGCTCCACGGCCATGCCAGCCGGCACCCGGTAGGAGTAAGGCCCCTCGAGCGCCAGCGGCAGCAGAATATCGGCTATGGCGGAATCGCCCGGCATGATGCCTGAAATAGACTTGGGTGAAGCCGCCTTCCAGCCTTATATGGCGTTCGCCATGCGGGAACCTCACGTCCGGGAAATCGTCTGCCTTGAACCGTCAGCCCTTGCGCTCCGCCTCAAGGGCCAGCGCCACCTGACCTTGCTCGAGAGCGTCATGCGCTCCGAGCATCTCGGACGCTATTCCTTCCTCGCCTGCAACCCAAAGGCCACGCTGGAGGTCAACGGCGAGGGCACTTTCCTCAACGGCATACCGCAGCAGCCCACTGCGCTTGACCTGATTGACCGGCTTGTCGCGGAAAACCGCCAGCATCACGTTCCAGGCCTGCCGCCATTTCAGGGCGGGCTGGCGGGATATATTTCCTATGATTTCGGCCGCTGCCTTGAGCCCCATGCGAAGGTTCCGGATTTCGCGGCGATTTGTCCGGATCTGGTGCTGCATCATTTCGATTGCGTGGCCGCCTTCGACCACATGCAGGAGCGCGCCTGGATCATTTCGGAAACGACCGAACGCGCCGACGAGATGGAGGAGCTGCTCCGCCACCGCCCCAAGGTTCCGGGCGGCCACGCCATCGAAGGCTGG
>JBEIDW010000135.1:0-7732 GCA_040383265.1 Hyphomicrobiales bacterium | reverse complement strand
TCCTCCTTGATGCCATAAGACATACTTCAAGTCGGACCACTTCAGTGGGGGTGGATCAGGCTGGTATGATTGCAGTAAGGGTTGTGAGGGTCTCTTTTTTCATAAACCCAACGAACTTATAGCCAGCCCCAAGAAGCGGGCCGTGGAGCCGGACAAGGACGGCCAGCGCAAAGCCTGAATGGCATCAGGAGAAGCCCGGTAACGTGCAGGAGCAGGCTCCGGTGAGTATTCCGACCTGCGTGGGCGTCAGCGGTGGATTCGCAAGCTTCTGACAATGCCCAGCGTCTGCATGAAGATGCATATAAAGGCCGGCAGCCAGAGCCCGGCCTCCCAGTAAGATGGTTATGCAAGCGGAATGGGCTGATCGACGGCATGGCTCCGGGCGAACAGACCTCAGGCTTCGCTCTACAAGGCGAAGCCTTGCCTACTGGCACCAGTGTTGAGCGGCAAGGAACGGGCCTCTCTCGAGCATCCACCAGTCGAACAGGTGAAAGTGCGGGGTTCGAAAGAAGAGAGATGGACTGCATCAGATGGAACCCAACAACAAAAAAAATGAAGCCACAAAGCAGGCGGCAGCCAGAAGACTTTGAAGCCATGGCAGGCAGTCGGTTCATTGGTGAGGGAAGATTTCCGGGCCTTCGGAGTTGTGGTGCTGGCTTTGGATACTACGCACCGAGCCCGTGCTTGAAGAAGGCGGTGCTGCCTTGACAGCAAACTATCTGGTTCAGCGAGGTCGGGATTCCATTTTAGCGACCCCGACAACACGTGTTCGTTCCGGCACGCTTCCCTCCGGCATCACTACAAAGATGGACCTGTTCGCCCAGCACGTTGCCGAGGGCTTCTCGCTCGCTGATGCGTATCGCGCGGCGTTCAATACAGCGAAGATGAGGCCCAAGACCGTTCGTGATGATGCCAGCAGACTGGCGCAGCACAGCGGCTTCAGGGCGGCGATCGAGGCTTATCGGGCTGAAATTGAGGCCCTGAATCGTATTGTGGCGCTCCCTGCGGGAATCGAACCCGCCTTTGCAACGTGAGAGGCTGCCGTCCTAACCGATAGACGAAGGGAGCTCTCCGAGGAATGGCTCCCTATATAGGGGGGCGGGCGGGAGTGCAAGCGGGTCGGCGCGGCCCTTGTCAGGGCGAGGCGGAGATGCGTGAGACGACGGCGTTCTTGCGCAGGTCGATGACAATCACGTCCTGCCCGGTATTGATCACCAGCGTGTCGCCACTGAGTTGGGCCTCGCGGAGATCAGTTCCCTGCGGCAGGCCGAGGCTCAAGCTCGCAGGTGAAAGCACCGGCGGAACATCGGGCCTGTGCGCCGCCTTCCAGATAATTGTGCCTATCAAAGTCAGGAACAGCAACACCAGGATGACGCCCATGATATAAACGACACGCAGCATGCGCTTGGCCGAGGGCGACACCTCCACCATGGCGGCATCCTGTTGATTGGCTTCACTGGAATTATTCATGTCACTGCCTGCAAACACCCTTGAGACCCACGCAACATCTGCCGACAGGCTGGACAAGGCGCTGGCGCTTGCCTTCCCCGATGTCAGCCGGGCACGGTTTCAGGCTCTTATCGCGGAAGGCGCGGTGTCTGTCGAGGGTCTCCCGGTGCGCGAACCGAAGCACAAGGTGAAACCGGGGGATTTGCTGCACGTTATCCTTCCCGAGGCCATGCCGGCAGAGCCCCTGCCCGAGACCATGGACCTCGCCATTGTCTATGAGGACAAGGACGTGATCGTGATCGACAAGCCAGCGGGCCTTGTGGTTCACCCTGGGGCCGGCAATGAAACCGGAACCTTGGTGAATGCCCTGATTGCCCATTGCGGCGAAAGTCTTTCGGGTATTGGCGGGGTGAAGCGCCCCGGCATCGTGCACCGCATCGACAAGGACACCAGCGGCCTTCTGGTGGTGGCCAAGAACGACCGCGCTCACCATGGCCTGTCAGAACAATTCGCCGCGCATGGCCGCGATGGGCGGCTGGAGCGAAGCTACCTCGCCCTTGTCTGGGGCATACCGGAGCGCAAGACCGGAACCATCGCGGCCGCCATCGACCGCAGCACCGCCAACCGGCAGAAAATGGCCGTTTCCAAGAGTGCCAATGCCAGGGAGGCAATCACCCATTACGACGTGCTGGAAAGCTTCGGGACGCCGCCAGTGGTCAGCCTCATCCGCTGCCAACTGGAAACCGGGCGCACCCACCAGATCCGCGTCCATATGGCCCATATCGGCCACCCGCTGCTGGGGGACAATGTCTATGGTGCCGGCTTCCGCACCGCGGCCAAAAAGCTCGGCCATGCGGCACAGGATGCACTTAACCTCCTGAAAAGGCAGGCCCTTCATGCCACATCCCTTGGCTTCGACCACCCGGTGACGGGCAAGCCGCTGCACTTCGAAAGCCCCGCGCCAGACGATTTTGCAAACCTGCTCCACGCGCTGCGCTTGAACGTAACGGAAGCGTGACTATCTGTAACCGATCCAGTGTCTTATTTTCTGCGTAATTACCCGGTAGAAAACAGGCCCAGTCAGGAAAGGTATTGACCATGGCAAAGACCACATCCCTTCCCGCGATCGCTTCTGGCGAGGCCGGTCTGCAACGCTACCTGCAGGACATCCGCCAGTTCCCCATGCTTCAGCCGGACGAGGAATACATGCTCGCCAAGCGCTGGAAAGAGCATGGCGACGCTCAGGCTGCGCAGAAACTCATCACCAGCCACCTCCGCCTCGTGGCGAAGATTGCCATGGGTTATCGCGGGTATGGGCTGCCGATCGGCGAGGTCATATCCGAAGGTAACGTTGGCCTCATGCAGGCTGTCAAGAAGTTCGAGCCTGACAAGGGCTTCCGCCTTGCCACATATGCTATGTGGTGGATCAAGGCCTCAATTCAAGAGTTTGTTCTGCGCTCATGGTCGCTCGTGAAGATGGGCACCACGGCGAACCAGAAGAAGCTGTTCTTCAACCTGCGCAAGGTGAAAAGCCAGATCGAGGCCCTGGAAGACGGCGATCTCCGCCCCGACCAGGTTAAGTTCATCGCCAAGAAGTTGGGTGTGACCGAGGAAGACGTTGTGTCGATGAACCGCCGCCTTGGCGGTGATACGTCGCTCAACGCTCACATGCGCGATGACAGCGAAGGCGAATGGCAGGACTGGCTTGTCGACGAGTCGGACAATCAGGAAGAAATGCTCGCCCAGTCCGAGGAGCAACAAATGCGCCACGGCCTGCTGGTCGAGGCGATGGAAAAGCTCACTGACCGCGAACGCCGCGTGTTCGAGGCGCGCCGCCTGCAGGACGACCCGGTAACGCTGGAGGAGTTGAGTCAGGAATTCGGCGTCTCGCGCGAACGCATCCGCCAGATTGAAGTCCGCGCCTTCGATAAGGTGCAGAAGGCCGTGAAGAACGCCTCCCAGCGCCTGTTGTCCCCCAAGACGCTGCCTGCCCCCACCGCAGGCTAACAGAAATCCCTCTCCCGCGGCGCAGCCATGGGAGAGGGAAATGACGGACCGCATCCGGCCTACTGAAACAGCCCCTTATTGCGCGGCGTTGCGAAGTAGATCTGCACCGCCCAGATCTTGCCATCCCTCTCGATGACGCCGGTGGAGACGAACTGGAAGCTGCGATTCACCATCACCTTGCGGTGCACCTTGCTCTTGACCCATTGCTGGAACAACGCCGCCGCCTTGGCATCATCCACCGGCGTGTCCTGGGTGTCCTTTGCGGCAATCTCGCCGATTGAGGGGTATTTCGTCACATCGCCCACAAATGCAGCCATGCGGCCCTGGAAACTTTGGCCGGTGGAGGCCTTGTGCCCCATGAAACCGTTGATCATCATGTCAGCCGCATGGGCGCGCGCTGCGGCCTCGAAAGCGGGGTCCGGCGTGATGGGCTCCTTGCCCTGATCAATCCGGTAGGCATTGGCCAGCACCGCGAGCCGGGCTTCAAGATCGGGCCGGAAGCGCGACCCCTCTGGCGGATTGGCGTTGAGTCCCATGGCGAAGTCCAGATAGGGACCCGCCCAGGCCGGCATCGACATGGCTGCCAAACCAAATGCGCCCAGGACCAGCCGCCTGCGGGTCAAATTGTTGAACATCGGATCAGACTCCATAAACCATCTCATGTAAATCAGGGGTTGTTCGTGCCACCGGAATGCGCGCGTTTACACTTCCCTTCACCCCTCTCCATACCCTGAGCCCGTTGAATTGTGAGGAGGAGAGAACAGGTGTCAGCGGATCGTGCTTTGGGAATGGGAACACTGTTTCCTGTCGGGAGCTATTTTCACAAAGGGCGCATTGCGGTTTCCATTCTTGCCGGCGCCATCGGCGCCACGCTGACCTTAGCGGCGGCATCGCATGTGTTTGGGGCGGAAGCACGGCTGACCACATTCTGGGGCCTTGCTGCCATGTTCACCGCGAACGCGACTGCGCTGGTGCTGGGCCTGGCCGTTGGCTCGTTCAACGGCGCCTTCCGGCGGCGCGATGAGGTGACAGGCTTCATGCTGAAGCCGGCTCTGCTCGAACTGGCGGGAGCGCATCTCGCCCGGCCCGCGCCGGAGACATCCGAGGCGGCCCTCATCCTGTGTGAATTGAGCGCGCTCTCGACCCTCGTGCGTGTCCAGGGACGCGCCGCCGAGGAGCAGATCATCCGCGAGGCCTCGCACCGCCTTGCGTCCCTCCTGCCCAAGAATGCACTGGCAGCACGCTGGGGCGAGGAAACCTTCGTGATCTTCGTTCCGGGCGCTGCAGGGCCTGTGGAGACTCTCGCCCTCGCCCGCACCATCACCGCCAGCCTCTCAGCCGGACTCGAGATCAGCGGCCTCAAACTGGCCTGCGCGCCGTTCTGCGGCGTTGCCCGCGGACCCGCCGATGGCGCAACCGTGATGGACCTGTTCCGCAGCGCTGAACTGGCGCTGGAGCAGGCCCGCAAACAGGGCCAGCCGGGCTATGGCTTCTTCAGCCCAGAACTTGCTGCAATGTCGAAGCGCCAGCTTGCCGTGCAGCGCGCGGTGGCCCACGCTCTGGACAAGAACGCATTTCGGCTCGACTTCCAGCCTATCTACAACATGCGTTCCGGCGAACTCACCGGCTTTGAGGCACTGATCCGCCTGCATGATGAGGACCTCGGCCCCATTACGCCCGCCGAGTTCATTCCCGTGGCCGAGCAGGAAGGATTGATCGTCGCCATCGGTGAATGGGCGCTCGATGAAGCCTGTCGCAGTGCAGCACAATGGCCACCCCACCTCATGGTGGCCGTCAATCTCTCGCCCGTGCAGCTTCTTTCGGGCGCCATCGTCAACACCATCCGCCACGTGCTGGAGCGCCACAGCCTGCCCGCCTACCGCCTCGAAATCGAGATCACCGAGGGAATTCTGCTGACGGAAAGCGAAATGGTGCTGCACCAACTCCGCGTTCTGCGAGACATGGGGGTTGCCGTGGCGCTGGATGATTTCGGCACCGGTTATTCCAGCCTGAGCTATCTATGGAAATTCCCCTTCTCGAAGCTGAAAATTGACCGGAGCTTCGCCGCGGCGCTTGATGAATCCCCGTCGGCAAAAGGTATCGTACGGGCCATCGCCAGGCTCGGCCACGGGCTCGGCATGATGGTCACGGCGGAGGGCATCGAGACTGACACCCAGCTTGCCGTGCTGCGCGAGGCCGGCTGTGACTTCGCCCAGGGCTTCCTGCTTGGAAAGCCCACGCATGAGACTGACCTGGCCGCCGTCATCCTCGGCAATTTCGCGGAGGGCCTGAAACAAAAGACAAAAGAGGCCAGCCGTTCCGCTGCATGAAAGCAAGGCGGCACTCAGGGGCATCATCGCAGTAGGTTTTGACCTTTTCTTCCGCCGCCGCTCCGTCTAGTTTGCGCGTCGATCTCACACAGCGGACATCATGCGCAAACTCTCCCCCCCCAAGGCCATCTCGCACGCGTTGAACTCTGTCTGGGTTTACCGGGCGATGGCCATCAGAATCATTCTTCCCTGGTTGCCGGTTATCATCGCTGTCAGCGTCTTGGAGTATTTTGCGGGCACCACGGAACAACCCGCCACTGGAATAGGCCCTGGCGGGCTTATGCAGATCGCCTCGACGGTGGTGGCCATTGCCGCCGTCGCCGCCATCTCGGTGAACTGGCATCGTTTCATCCTGCGCGACGAGACTCCGCAGGGCATGAGGCTCGACGGACTGATGATGCGCTATGCCGGCAATACCATCCTCACCATGCTGCCGATGCTGCTACCCGCCCTGCTGATGGTATTCGGCATTGTATTCTTCCCGCCGCTGGTCACATTTGTCGGCCTTCCCCTGCTGCTGATCGTGGGCGCAACGGTCACCCGGCTGTCGATCAAGCTTCCCGCTGTCGCGCTTGATGATCGCGGCTTTACCTTCCGCGATGCCTGGGCGGCAACTCAGGGCAGTTTTTGGCCATGCCTTGGCGTGTTCCTTCTCAACGCGCTTATCCTGCTCGGGTTTTTCCTGGCGCTCAGCGCCGTTTCCAGCCTGTTAAATCTGATCAGCCCAGCCTTCGCGATGGTCTTCCTCGTGGTGGCAGCCGGGCTTATGCAGCTTGTTTACTCGCTGCTGAACGCGTCAATCCTCACCTCACTCTATGGCTACTTCGTCGAGCGGCGCGACTTCTGAAACTTGATAGAGGTCAAGGCACTCCCGTCCCTGAAGCGCACACTGGCGCGTTTTTCGAAAATTGAAGAGGGTTTCATGTCAAGCACGACAGCCGGAACGGCGCCACAGCCAATACCCGCATCATCTGCACCAACTGCTCTGACCCCTGAAAGCGAGCCCGAGCATCATGTCCGCCTGACGCCAGCCCAGTTGCGTCACAATCCGGAGGCCATCCGCCATGCCTTCGAGACCGGGGAGTTCCCATACAAGACACAACTTGGGAACAAAGCCTATGAGGAGCAGATGGCGCTTCTGCAGGTTGAGCTTCTCAAGCTGCAGAACTGGGTGAAAGAAACAGGGGAGCGCATCGTTGTGCTCTTCGAAGGCCGCGATGCCGCCGGCAAGGGTGGCACCATCAAGCGTTTCATGGAGCACCTGAACCCGCGGGGCGCGCGCATTGTGGCGCTTGAAAAGCCGAATGAGCGCGAGCGCACGCAATGGTATTTCCAGCGCTACATCGAGAACCTTCCGTCAGGTGGTGAAATCGTCTTCTTCGACCGCTCCTGGTATAACCGCGCCGGCGTCGAACGCGTCATGGGCTTTTGCAGCCCGAATGATTATCTCGAATTCATGCGTCAGTGCCCGGAGCTTGAACGCATGCTCGTGCGCTCTGGCATTCGCCTGTTCAAGTTCTGGTTCTCAGTGACGAAAGAAGAGCAGTTGCGTCGATTCAAATCGCGCGAGCATGATCCGCTGAAGCAGTGGAAGCTCTCCCCCATCGACAAGGCCTCGCTCGACAAGTGGGACGACTACACCGAGGCCAAGGAAGCAATGTTCTTCTACACGGATACGGCGGATTCGCCTTGGGCCATCATCAAGTCGGATGACAAGAAACGTGCAAGACTGAACTGCATGCAGTACTTCCTGTCATCCATTCCCTACCCCAACAAGAATGAGAAAGTTGTTACAGGGCCAGATCCGCTGATCGTCGGCAGCACCGCGCATGTGATCGGCCGAGATGACCACATCCTCGGCAAGACATTGCGGCCGGGGAAGGAACGGCGGTGATATGACGCTCAACTCCTCATGCCCGGCCCCAAGCCGGGCATCCTTTTCGATG
>JBEIDW010000134.1:0-7747 GCA_040383265.1 Hyphomicrobiales bacterium | reverse complement strand
TTAAGCCCTGCCGAACTCGCCGGTTCCAAGAGCGCAAGTGTGACGATAAGCACACACGTCACTCCCATCAGGTATTTGAGAGGAGATATTGCCCGCACCGTCGCCCTGTTCAGCGAGGCTGTCTCTGGGGATATGAAATTTGCGCCAGCACGGACCGCGAACCTATTGAGAAGGTTTTGCATTTCAAATCCCTATAAGATTATACTGCTGTTCTACGGTGGGATCGCTTCCATGGTTTAGGATCCACCCCATCGACTGCAATCTGGACCGGCTCTCTTGTTGGACGCAGACGCCAGGAACATCGAAGATCACCAGACCCGCCCACGGCCCTGCAGCGCTCCAATGGGTCTGTGGCAGGGTTATGGCGCTACGTTCTCGGATACCACCGTCCAGCTCAAGAAAAAGCGAGGAATGAAGAAGGTGAACTTGCGACATTCAAACTGCTCCGTCAGTCGGTGTCGAGGGGCCCCAGTAGCGGTGCAAAGGCAACCTGGAAGAAATGGTTCTGCTGTTCAGGCGGCATCGACAGCACGGTGCGCATGTGGCCTGAGTTGAGGAGGCTGGCGAAGCCGTGGACCAGGCTCCAGACTGCCATGGCGCGTGCCATAGCTGTGGGGTTCGCGAAGGCCGACACGCCAAGCAGGCGCTCAATGTCACCCGCAAGATGCAGGAAGGCGTTATTGGCCGCCGTGGCCAGCTCCTCCGTCGGCTTGCCGATACGCTCGTCACCGAACATCAGGCGGAACAATGCAGGACTTGAGCGCGCGAAGTCGAGATAGCCAAGGCCTGAAGCCACGAGGAGCGCACGGGCATTGTCTCCCGCATTGGCCTGCCGATGTCGCATTGCCACCAGGAAACGGCGGAAGCCCTCAGCGGCAAGCGCTGCAAGAAGCCCCTGCGCGTCGCCGAAGTGATGCGCGGGAGCTGCATGACTGACGCCGACGCGGCTGGCCACCTGACGAAGCGAGAAGCCAGCCACGCCCGTGCGGGCGAGTTGCTCCTCGCCCGCACGCAGCAACGCCGCGCGCAGGTCGCCGTGGTGATAGGTAGGCCGCCTGCGTACCATTTAGATTACTCAATAACTGATTAAACATGCATCTTGACATTGTCAACACTTCGGGGTGACCTCTGATCTTGTCGCCGTCAAGATAAGGGGTGCGTCGATGAACCCGGAATCTCTTTTCGAGATCTCGAGCCGCCTGGCGATGGCGGGCTGGCTGGCGCTGGCGTTGTCGCCATTGGCTCCGAGGATCACGCAACTCATCGGCGGCGTAGTCATCCCCGTGACGCTGTCGATCGGCTATGCGACGCTGATTCTGGTGAGCTGGGCCGGGGCGCCTGGTGGCTTTGACAGCCTCGCGAACGTCATGCTGCTATTCGATGTTCCGATGATAGCCCTGGCGGGCTGGGTACATTACCTCGCCTTCGATCTGCTGGTCGGTGCCTGGCAGGTGCGTACTGCGCGACAGGAGGCTCTGCCCCATCTCATGGTGCTTCCCTGTCTCGCACTGACACTTCTTTTCGGGCCGCTGGGCCTCGTCTTGTTTCTCGGCATCCGGCAGGCGCGTTTGCTGGCAGCTCCCCTGGCAAAGGAGACCTGAGATGACATCCGCCACGCTTCCTGCACCCCGCCCTGGCACCCTTCATGCATTGTTCGCGTCTGAACCCCTGTTTGCGGCAACAGGATTTCTCATCGTGCTGTCGCTTCTGGTGACGGTGCCTGCGATGTTTCTCGATGCCAGGCAGTTCCAGGGAGAGAGTGTCTGGACAAAGCCCATCAAGTTCCAGGTTGCATTGTCTATCTACCTACTCAGCCTGGCGTTTTTCGCACGTTGGCTACCGGCGGGTATGACCGGCGGCAAGCTCTACAGTGCCTATGCGGGCGCCGTGGTCTTCGCCGTCATCGCCGAACTCGTGTGGATTGGCGGTGCGGCGATGTTTGGCGTCGCGTCACACTTCAACCAATCGGAACCCATGATGATACGACTTTATTCCGTGATGGGCCCCTTGGCTGTTGTGGTGACCTCGGCAAGCCTCGTTCTCGGTATCGCGGTCTGGCGAAACGTAGACGTTACCCTTCCGCCGGCGCTACATCTGTCCATCGCCCTTGGGCTCGTCCTGACCTTCGCCCTGACAGTGCCGGTCGCCAGCATCATGTCGTCGATGCCCGGACACGGGGTGGAAATCATGCCTGAAGGTGAAACACTTCCGCTCTTCGGCTGGTCACGGGAGGGTGGCGATCTGCGCGTCGCACATTTCTTCGCAACCCACGCGCTTCATGTGCTGCCGTTCATCGGATTGGTGCTAGCAACGTTCTCCTCCGACCGGATTGCTCGCGCTGGCGTATGGATCGCTGCCGCCCTGTTAATCACACTTGTCATCCTGACACTGTTCCAGGCGTTGATGGGGCGACCCTTTATTGCCTAACGGCAAGGCAACGATACTTGGCAAAGCGTACTCGCAACAGCTGATATTCACGCCTTATCAATCGGTGGCGACCCAGCAGTTGATTTGTGCCGCCATGCGAACAGGCTTCTACCTCGGTAGAAACCCCTCGGCCGCACACCCGATGACCGTGCCAATTCTGCTGAAGGAGCACTTTATCTCCGTATCTCCGTAATACCTCAAGAACGGGTTTAGTGGGGCTGATCCAAAGACTGAGCGGACCTTGTGAACGAACCAAGATCCATCTGGACCTATATCATCGGACAAAACCTCTTGTAGTTCATTCGATATCGCACTATCTTGTTCGATATCGCACGATATGGAGGCTCCATGACGCTGTCACGCCGCAAAGCCATCGCCCTTGTTGGAGGCGGAACTATTCTCGCCGCCGCCGGAGCCATGGGCTACGTCGTAACACGCACTCCGCAGTCCGCACTTTCACCATGGGCGACCGCAGGGACCTATGACGAGATACGCCGCAAGGCCCTTTCATTAGCCCTGCTCGCGCCCAACCCGCACAACCTCCAGCCATGGATCGTCGATCTCGTCGGGGACGACGAGGTCGTCCTCTATGCCGATTCCGGGCGCATCCTGCCGATGACGGATCCCTACAGCCGCCAAATCACTATAGGCCTTGGATGCTTTCTCGAGGTCATGCGCATGGCGGCCGCGGAGGCGGGCTATCGTGTGGATATCGCGCTGTTTCCAGATGGCGAGGATGAGCGCGCCCTTGATGAACGCCCGATTGCTCGCGCCATGTTCAAGGCCGATGAAAGTATCAACCGCGATCCGCTTTTTGCGCATGTTATGGAGCGACGCTCACTCAAGGAGCCTTATGACACCGCCCGGACCGTGTCAGCAGATGTACTCAAGACCCTCGCCACCAGCGCCACCGCCGGCACACGCTTTGGGGGTTCTATCGATCCGGGGGATATTGCGCAGTTCCGCGTCTTGTCACGCGAAGCGATGCGCATCGAGATTGAAACGCCCCGGACCTACAAGGAGAGTGTCGATCTGTTCCGGATCGGTCACCGGGAGATCGACACCAATCCGGACGGCATTGATTTCCGAGGACCACTGTTCGAGTCGTTGAGCCTGCTTGGGCTCTTCACCCGCGAGACCGCCACTGACACAACGTCTTCGGCCTACAAGGCCGGTATCGATGCCGTCTACGCCAACGCCGATACCGCCATGGGCCACATTTGGCTTGTCACAGCGGCCAACACCCGGCGCGACCAGATCGCGGCTGGTGCCGACTGGGTTCGGGTCAACCTTGCGGCCACGGGCATCGGGCTAGGCACCCAGCCACTCAGCCAGGCGCTTCAGGAATATCCCGAGATGGCCACGCTCTATGCCGACATTCACAAACGGCTTGCACCCGAAGGCGGAACTGTCCAGATGTTTGCCAGGATCGGCTACGGACCCAAGGTGGAACCGAGCCCCCGCTGGCCACTGGAAGCAAAAATTGCCCGAACCTGACGACAAGACTGCGCTGTACTTCTCGTTCTTCAACGAGATCGGCATCATTGGGCAGCTTTCGGGCCGCATGCTGGAATCAGCACTGCCAGCCGGTTTCCTCGTGTCGCATTTCGCCGTGCTCAATCACCTCGTGAGGCGGGGCGACGGTTCCACGCCCCTCGCCCTTGCCCGCGCCTTCCAGGTCCCGAAGACCACGATGACTCACACGCTCTCAGGGCTCGAAGAAGCAAAACTCATTCGCTTCGCACCGCACCCAGATGACGGGCGATCGAAATGCGTGATGCTCACCGACAAGGGACGGCGTTTTCGTGACGTCGCCATCGAGAGACTGAAGCCTGAACTCGCTCTCATGGCAGAGCGCTTTTCTCCTGACACCATAGCCAGTGCCGTGGAGCTGCTAGCCAGGATGCGAGAATACCTTGATCAGCGCAGGGATGAGTGATGGCGCTCAATCTGCACGAATGGCTTAGCTACTGCTCATCATGGTCTCGTAACCGCAAGCAGCGACGTAATCCTCAACGACTTGCTCGATGGCGCCGAAGATGGACTGCCCCTTTGCATCCTTCATTTCTATCCTCACAACGTCTCCGAAATGAAGGAATTCCGTTCTTGGCGAGCCGACTGTGAGGGTCTCAACCATGCGGATTTCAGCAATACAGGAGTAACCCAAGCCACCCTCGCTGACGGGTCGACCGGGGCCGCCAGTGCTGTCCCGATACGAAACCGTACCTGAGCCGACAATTGTTCCAGCCGCCAGCGGCCGCGTCTTGGCAGCGTGTGCGATTAGTGCTGAGAAGTTGAAAGTCATATCAACACCCGCATTGGCACGGCCAAAGGGCTTGCCGTTCAGATCGACAATCAGTGGGAGATGCACTTTGCTGGCTTCCCAGGCCTTGCCGAGTTCTTCCGGGGTCACGGCGACGGGCGAGAAGCCGGAAGACGGCTTCGACTGGAGGAAGCCGAAGCCCTTGGCTAGCTCTCCTGGAATGAGGTTCCTGAGGCTGACGTCGTTCACCAGCAGGATAGGACAGATGTACTTCCCACCATTGGCTATCGTAGCTCCATTGTAGCTGCTTCGCCGAATCTCCGGCGTTCGACCAACTTTTCGCTCTGCATCACCTTTTCTGCTAAAGCCGCCTCTCGACGCTTCATCATCTCGTAGATGATGGCACCGAGGAGCGACAGGCTGATGATGATGACCGCCAGTGCGGACAGCGCCGGCGTGGTGCCCTGGCGGACTTCGCCTGCGAGCACGGTCACCAGCGTCTTGTCGGCGAGGATGGCGAAGGTCGTGGTGTTGTAGTTCTCGAAGCTTGAGAGGAACGCGATGACCGCAGCCGAGATCATCGCGGGCTTCAGGAACGGCAGCAATATGTGCCAGAACACCTGCGGATGCGAGGCACCAAGGTCGAGGGCCGCCTCCTCCTGGGCGCGGTCGAAGCGCTGCAGCCGCGCCATGATGATCAACAACGCGTAGGCCGCCACGAAGCTCGACTGGCCGAGGATGGCCAGGATGATGCCCTTGTAGAAGGTCGCCTTGGTGAAGTCGGTCAGGCCCATCATGTCCTTCCAGAAGATCACGGTGGAGATGCCGATGATGACCCCGGGGGTCAGCACCGGCGAAACCGTGACCAGATAGAACAGGCCGCGCGCCCGGTGATAGATCTGGTTCATGATGATGGCGGCGGCAAGCCCCACTGGCACCGACACGGCAACGACGCCGAGACCGATGATGACCGAGTTCCACAGGCCCTCCATCATGGCGCGGTGGCTCCACAGCTTGACGAACCAGTCGAGCGTGAAGCCCTCGAAGGGGAAGGCGGTGGGGTAATTCGGCGTGTTGAAGGCGGTGAGGCTCATCACCAGCAGCGGGCCGAAGAGGTAGAGGAAGAAGAGCGCGATGTAGAAGCCGATCATTGCGCTCATGACGGATTTGGAGCTCACTTGATCGTCTCCCCCAGCGACACCTTGAACAGCCGCAGCATGAGCATCACGAAGGCGATGCAGGCGGCGAGCAGGATGAAGGCATAGGCGGCGCCACGCGGCCAGTTAAAGTTCTGGAAGAAGAAGTCATAGACGATCGAGGTGAACCACAGCGTTGACGGCCCCCCGAGGAACTGGGGTGCCGCAAGCGAGCCCGCCGCGAGCATGAACACCATGGTGCAGCCGGACGCGATGCCGGGCTTGGCATAGGGGATGACGACGTCGCGGTGGATCTTCCACCAGGGTGCGCCGAGGTCGCGCGCAGCCTCGATCTGGTTCTTGTCGAGGCTTTCGATGGCGTTGTAGAGCGGAAACACCATGACCAGCAGATAGGCGTAGGAGAGGCCGACGTAGAGGCCGACGTCGATCGCCAGGAAGTCGATTGGCTCGGTGGTGATGCCGATGCCCATCAGCGCCTGGTTGATGAGGCCCTTGGAGGCCAGCAGCAGCCTGAGCGAGAAGGCGCGCAGGATCTCGTTCACCCAGTAGGGTACGATCAGTGCCAGCATGATGAGCCGGACCTTCTGTGTCGTGCCCGCCTGCGCCATGTAATAGGCGAGCGGATAGCAGAAGGCGAAGTTGAAGGCCGTGATGCCTATGGATACTACGATCGTGGAGATCAAAGCCCATACGTGAATGCTATTGAAAGTTCCATTTCTTTGATGGACGAAGAAAGAGCGGTATTGGTCAAAGGTTAGCACATCATCGGGTCCACCACGCTTGGAGGGCATCATCGTTGGATGGAAGCTCTCGACCACCATGTAGAGATAGGGCAGCGTGACGAGGAACAGCGTCCAGAAGGCGACGAGTGTGATGAAGGTCACGCCCAGCACCATGCCGTTGCGCTCGAAGAAGCTCTTGTGGGTCGGATCGTGGCTGGTGCCTTTCTCGAACCGGGCCATCACCCAGAAGATGGCAATCACCGCAATCGGGATCAGAAAGACGAGAAGCCGGCTACTCACGGGCCAGTTTTCCTTCCGGCAGCATCACGCTCATCGCCGGGTCATAGTGGATCTCCGCCATCTCCCCCTGACCGGGAATGCGCAGGCCGCCGTGGCGGGCAACCGTCACGGTGATGTCCTTCTTGGTCGAGCCCTTCAGGAAGACATGCGTGGCATTGCCCTCGAAGGCCGCCGAGAGGGTTTCCGACGAAACCGTGCCGTCGGCCTCGCCGCGGCCGAGCCTGAAGGTTTCCGGCCGCACGAACAGGATGGCCCTGTCTCCGGCCTTCAGGGCCTTTGGGTTGCGGCCGCGCAGCAGCCCATGTGCCGTCTCGATCTGCGCGAACTCGCCCTCAGCCCGCGCCACCCGGCCGACAAAGGGGTTGTTCTCGCCAACAAAAGACGCAACAAAGGGCGTGTCCGGGTTGTCATAGACGGTCTTGCCGTCCGCCACCTGCTGGATGACGCCGTCGGACATGACCGCGATGCGGTCCGACATGGTCAGTGCCTCGCCCTGGTCATGGGTGATGTAGATGAAGGTGATGCCCACCTGCCGCTGAATGGCGCGCAGTTCGTTGCGCATGTGCTGGCGCAGCTTCAGGTCAAGCGCCGACAGCGGCTCGTCGAGCAGCAGCACCTTGGGCTGTACCGCCAGCGCCCGGGCAATCGCCACGCGCTGCTTCTGGCCACCGGACAGCTCGCTCACCAGCTTGCCCCCCTGGTCGGGCAGGGCAATCAGCGACAGCAGCTCCTCCGCCTTCTTCATGCGCTCGGCGCGCGAGACGCCGCGCACCCGCAGCCCATAGGTGATGTTCTCGGCAACTGTCATCAACGGGAAAAGGGCCAAATTCTGGAAGATCAGCGCCGTCGGCCGCCTGTTGGGACCGATGCCCGACACG
>JBEIDW010000133.1:0-7759 GCA_040383265.1 Hyphomicrobiales bacterium | reverse complement strand
GCTTCTTCCTTTGTGTTGCCGTAGATGCCGAGCATGGCGCCGTAATTGCGCTTGGTGATGTAACCGTCACCCAGTTCGTCGCGCGTACCGAACAAGGCCCGGGAATCCTTCTGCTGGACAGCCCCCTCCTTCAAGGCCGTGGTAGCCTCGACGATGCCTGCCTCCATCGCCGCCCTCATTTCTGGTGACAGCGTGCTGGCATCGAAGGCTACCCCAGGGCTGATGCCGATGCGGGCAAAGCGTGCGAGCATTTCCTGCTCGGCAGGCACCGTCGGCATGAATGGCAGGAGCGCGTTGAGATACGAAATGAAATCGATCCCCTCGGCCTTTGCCGAATCCCACACCGGCCATTTGACAGCGGGTGCGGGGGCCGGTGCAGGCGTGCCGGCAAACTGTGAGAGCGGAGTAAGCTTGTAGTCAGCCTGTATAGCCTGCGTCGCAGCCACGTCATCAGGGCCGAACAGCTGGGTGCGCGTGAGCGTTCCCACAAACTCGGTTTCGGCAACGAAAACCTTGTTGATGCCCTTCGGGATTTCGCCCTTCCAGCGAGGCCCGACGAACAGGTAGTTGCCCGCCTCCCGCCCGGTAGCGCGTACACCTGTATAGGCAAAATTGTGGGTATAGAGATCGAACCACTGGTTTACGTAGTAACGCGGGGCAGGCACAGCTGGAAGTGATAGGACGACAGGCTCTGCGCGCAGGTCGAGCCATGCCCAAGAATAGGGTGTGTCGTTGTTGGGGGTGACGATGTCAGTGTCGGCTGGCGTTGACGAGCGAGCGTAGTGGCGGAACCGGTTGAACCCACCAACATAGCCACCAAACGATTTGTTCTGCGTTTGGTTGTACATGGTTTGGTAGCCCTGTAGGGGGGCATAGGCATAGGACCAAGCCTCCCGTGTGATGGATCGTGCCTCATCTGCTGTAAGGCTTGCGTCGGCCCGACCTGTTGAGCTGGCCAACGGCATGATCGTAGAGAGGGCAATAGCAGAAAATCTGCGTCTACTAATCGAGATCGGCATGTCGTCTATTCCTCGCTGTAAGTCTGCTTATCCATGCCTTACTTCACGAGTTCGATGTCGTTGAGCTGCCATGTCTTGTTGAAATAGGGCTCGGTTGCCGCATAGAAGCGGAAGTAGGGAAACCAGCCTTTGCCCGGGTTGGACTTGATCCAGTTCGTTGCACCGGCCGGGCGCTCCGGCCCAAAGAACACGTCGACCGATCCATCGGCGTTGGTCACCAGATCCGGCTTGCGCGAACTCAGGTCGGCAGCGCCCTGGTCGGTCATCAGCGGCCCGCGCGTCACGTTGTCATAGAGGGTAATCGACCAGAACTGCCTCACCGGCGGGTTGGGCTCGACATGCAGCTTGTAGGTCTTGCCGCCGTCGAGCCAGTTGCCGTCCTTGTCCTTCGAGGTCTCGAGATAGACCTGCCCAAAACCAACGATCCGGCCCTGCATGCCGGCCGACATGCCGATTGCCTCGTAGAACCATGATGCGCGTTCGTCGAACTGCACTCGGCTCTTGTCCGGCGCTTCCTGGTCGAGGTCGAACAGCACCGAATATTCCCAATGCTTACCGGGATAGACGTTGGCGCCCTGGTAGCGCTTGTCATAGGCGATGGTGCGCGCCATCAGATCACCGACATTAGCGGCCTCGCCGAGGATCTTCGTCTGGCGGGCATCGGGGGTGAAGGGCTTGCTGGGCGCGATGCCGAGCGGCGCCAGCATGCCGAACATCAGGCGGTCGCGGGGCACAACGGGTTCATTGGCGTAGAGTTCGGCGAGGAGTTTCCAGTAGTCCAGCGTGTCTGGCTGGGCGGACTCCCACGGACGCCCAGCCACCTCGGCGAATTTGGTGGGCTCACGCTTGCCGTGCTGGTCCCAGCCATAGATGCTGAACTTCCGCAGCGTGGCTTCGGCCGCCGCCTTGTCCGGGTCGAGTCCGCGCGTGCCGAACCACACCTGGTTGGAAGGTGCGCGGAACACCAGGTATCCAGGGGCATCGATGTCGGGGCTGCCCGGCGGCAGGATCAGGTATTTGCCACCGTTGCCTTTGTCAGGCCCCGTCTGGCCCATGTCGGTGATCGGCTGCTGCCAGATGTCCAGCACGCCACCCGCCGTCAGGCCCTCGGGCACATCCACCACCATCGGCCCCTGCTTCGCCAGGTCCCAGAAGCTGAAGGCATAGAGCGTGGTGATGTTGGGGGTGAGCATGCCCGCCTTGTCAGCCAGGGTGCGGTAGAACATGATATCGCCGTTCGCGGTGCCCAGCGTCTTGGCCTGGGCATCGTAGAGCGCCTTGAAGCCCACCGCAGGGAGCGCCCAAAGATAGGCCTGGGTGGCACGCTGGAAGTCCATCTCGTCATAGAGTCGGTCGGCGGTTTCTTGGCTGGGATAGCCGTTTTCCAGCATGAGATCGCCAAGACGGGTCGGCACCGTCTGCACATCGGCGGAGACCGCAGGGAGCGGGGCAGCGGCCCACAGACCTGCTGCGACGGTCGCCATGAGAACAAGCTTGTCGAGATTGCCGATCATGGTCACTCCTTGGCACCCCAACGCTTACTTGAACCGGCGATACCGATATACTAACTTGCCGATACCGAATTGGTATCATAAAACCTCATGATCGACCGCCTGAAATATGCTTTGGCCCTCGCGGAAACCCAGAACTTCCATCGCGCCGCACAGCGCCTTGGCATCAGCCAGCCGCACCTCACGCGGCTCATCAAGGCGCTCGAGAAGGACCTCGGTATCACCCTGTTCGAGCGTGGGTCACAGGGCGTGAGCATCACACACGACGGCAGCCGGGCGCTGAAGGAGGCGGCAACGCTGGTCAAGGCGGACGCTGCGTTTCGCAGCAAGATCGAAACCTTGCGCAACGCTTCCTCCCAGACTTTGCGCATCGCGGTGGGTGCCTTCATTTCGCAGTCGTGGGCGGCCTCTGCCGTCACCGCGATGAAGGCAGCGGATCCGGGCATTGCGATCAGCCTGCGCGAACTCGACTGGTGGAAGCTTTCGGAAGCCGTTCACAGTGACGAGTTCGACCTTGCCATGGGTGAACTGAGTGAAGCCAACAAGAATCCAGAACTCATCAAGGAGCCCTTCCCCGAGCGTGAGGGCAGTTTCATCGTCAGGGCCGGCCACACGCTCGCTGGGCGTAACCAGGTGACGCTCGAGGACATCGCCCGCTTTCCGCTGGCAGGCCCCCGCGTGCCGGGCCGCGTCGCGCAGCTCTTGCCACCCGCCTGCGCCATGGGTGCCTTGTCGGAAGACGGACAGTTCTTCGTTCCAGTCATAGAGTGCGCAACGCCTCGCTCGATGATTGACGTCGTGTCCGCTTCCAACGCGGTCTGTATGATCTGGCCGGAATACTGCGCTGAGCAACTGAAAGCCGGGCAGCTGTTGGAACTGCCGTACCATCCGCCCTGGTTGCGCGTGACACAGGGCATCATATATCGCCGGAACAAGCCGCTTTCACCGGCAGCGCTGGCCTTCCGCAATGTAGCGCGTACCACAGAACGAAAATACTTCCGGCACCGAAAATCATGACGCCGTACGATTGTGCGGCCGACATTCCAAGAGTTGGGTGGGAAATCAGTCCTTCCTTCAGCATTTTCTGCCAGCGGAAACCACGGGCAAGGGCCTTGAGCAGGGCGCTATCGACCCGCGGGCGAGGCTGCGGGGTTGCCGTTGTGCCGTTCGGTGCGATGATGAGCTTCCGTCCGCCGCGCTTGCGGATGGTAGCATTGAGGAAGCGCTTACGTTCCAGCTGCATCGCCAGCTCAAAGGCGCGCGCGAACATGCCGGCAATGTCATCAGGGCGGTGTTCAATCAGCTGTTCCAAGAGTGCCTCAACCGCCGTATCCTTCCGTCTGTCCATTCGTCTTGCTCCATGGCTGCTTTGCAACTCCATGGAATACTAGAATGTGCAGCGCTTTCCGGGGTGCACCCCGGAAAGAGCCTTAAGCACCAGCCCCGACAGAATTTCCAGACGTCATGTTACACCACCTGACAAAGAGGGAGTTGCCGCGTGGAAGACCAAGCTGATCAAACCAATCTTGAAGCAATTCAGCAATTCGCGGAATTGGCTGGCATCAGTGCGGACAAGGCCAGGCTTCTCACCCAGAGCACATCCATGGGGTTCACTGTGGCATATCGGCCGGCGTCATCCGATGTTGGGGTTCTCTCTCACTGTTTCGAAAATGATATCTTTCTGAAGGGTGTTCCTGAATATCAACCGCAAGGCTCCGACACGGTGCTGGATGTCGGGGCCCACCTCGGAGATTTTTCCCTGCTGCTGTCACGCTCCGTCGCACGGGTCTATTCAATAGAAGCGCGACATGAAACATACGCACTGCTCAGGACGAATCTGTTTGTTAACAATGCCAGCAACGTGATTGCCGACCATGTGGCGCTTAACGACAGGAATGGCTTCTGTCGCCTTTACCTCGCGACGGAAGGTGAGAGCTGGGGCGACTCGACCACCTTTGACTTCAATGGATCAGCAGAGAGCGTAACTTCCGTCACGCTCGAGCGCTACCTGTTCGAGCGCAATATCCCGCGCGTGGACTTTGCAAAGTTCAATTGCGAGGGCGCGGAGTTCCCAATTCTGATGTCGGCGGATCCGCTGACATTGTCAAAATTCGAAAAACTGCTTGTTCTTTATCATTGCGACCTCGTCAACGGTGCGAGCGAGCGTAAGCTGCATGAAAAGCTGGAGCAATGCGGGTTCAGGGTCTCAATACGGAACCGGACCCAAGACCGTGGCTGGATGATTGCCACTCGCTCCTGATCTGAAACGGCACCAAAGACCGCAGCGGCCGGGTAGCAGCTTTGGGTGGAGGCCGAAGTATTGCGGATCATTTCCTCAACCTCCGTCCGGCTAGAGGGCGCCCGCCCTTTAGCATATCGTTCTTTGCGTAGAGCAGCTCGTTGGCCATGGTGATCTCGCCAACCTTGGCTTTGAGCCGCTCGATCTCCTCGTCCCTGGCGTCCCGCCCACGTTCCTTCAGAGCACCTTCCGCACCCAGGAGCGCCCGGTTGGCGCCATTCCGACAGCCGGTTCAGTTACCTTCCGCTGAAGGTTGGCTAACCGACATCAAGACACGGCTGCTATCAGAAAACCGTAAAACTTCGATATTCTTTAGAGTGTCTGTGCCGTCCCGACCGCTAACTTTGTCAACAACCGTGTAGCTCTTCGAGCCGCTACTATAGGTGACTTTATATTGCTTTCGCTTGCCCGACATTATGACAGTATCTCGACCGCGCCCGCCGTCAATGAAGTTGTTACCTTGTGAGCCACGCAGTAGGTCGTCAAAGGGCCCTGACCGGATGTTCTCAATACCAACGAGTGTATCAACACCAATTATTGCAAGATCACCAGCAGCGATGGACTTCGCCTGACCGGCTTTCAGATTTACAGTGATCGCGGCTTTAGCCTTTGAGTAGTTTATAGTGTCGATGTCTGCCGCCGCATTAGCGGTAGAGGCTTTAGCAATCGCTTTAGTAGTTTCAATCCGTTCGTCACCGAACACAAAGTCATTTCCGGGGCCACCCGTCATGGTATCGCTGCCAGTGCCACCTATCTCGGTATCATTACCGAAACCAGCAGAAATACTATCATCGCCACCAGCGCCATCTATGAAGTCCGACTGAGCTCCACCGACAAAAACTTCATTTGTGTCATCGCCTACAATAAACAGACCGCGAATTACGACTTCAACTGTCTCATTTGCAAACTGTAACTTATTAACGTCAATAACTGTGTCAGTACCGTCTGGGCTGCTTAATCGATTATCTTGTACCTTAAAGGTATTATAGGTGAGCTCCGTAATTGTATAATCTATCTTGTTTCCGGAGAAGGCTGCAGTGTCGATGCCATCACCGCCATCAATTCTATCATCTCCGGGGCCGCCAGTGATGTTGTCAACGTTTCCAAATGCCTCAAGATTATCGTTAAGGTGACCGCCGAATAAGATATCAGTTCCGTCTGAACCTTGAATGTTTAGAATTGCATCAGTCTCTGAAGAGAAATCCAAAGACATGCCACCTCCGTCGTATCCTCGGCCAACTCCTACTTTTAGGACAGTGCCCGACTGCCCAACGCTGTCAGGAAAAACTATTGAACGATTATATCCATACTCGAAAAACAACTCTTCAAAACCTGAAACTCTCGACCATTCCAAGCAGTAATCCTCGGTGATCCCCGGGCAAACAGGTCCACCCCATCCAAAACTCAGTACATCATAACCCTCGCCGCCAAAAATCCAATCTGGGTTCTGCGGACCATCCGAGGTGCTCGGGTTGGTAAGTGAAATTTTTACGTGATCGTCACCAGCTCCCCCATCTGCGATCTTAAAGAAGCGTCCTTCAATGGTGTCATTTCCATCCTCACCATAAGCCTCAAGCCCTAGAATCTCGTCTACAGATGCAGCCTTCAAAACATCATTATCTGCACCACCGCGCATGATGGATACGCCGATGTCGGTGATCTGGTCGTTTCCGGCTCCACCGCTTATAGAGTCAACGCCAGCATTACCGTCAATGATGTCGTCGCCTTCGCCGCCTTCGATTTCGTCGTCGTCATCTCCACCCTGAATGCTGTCATCACCCCCAAGGCCATAAATCTCATCATTGCCGCCGCGTCCGTTCATCGTGTCATTAGAACTTGTACCTGTGAGCACGTCAGGACCTTCACCACCTGTGACCGTTGCGGCGAATGCAGCGCTATATATGCTTCCGGAAGCAAGTGTTGAAAGCAGAGCGATGCTGAATAAGTGCAGGCGCATATCAAACCTCATGATCTGGTCGATGAAATATCGCATAAACTTAGATTGAGAGATAGAGGCGCTTGCCTGACCGACATTTTGTACCAGGTCGTATGAGAGACTATTGCATGTTTGTGGTTCCGTCGAGTGCGGGCAGCTGCACGATGGTGACGGGCGCTGGTGGGCGGTATCCGAGGGCGGAATGCGGCCTTCGGGTGTTGTAGTGGATGCGCTATTGCTCGATAACGACCTTAGCTTCCTTGAGGCTTTAGAATATCTCGCCATTGAGGCATTCATCCCTGAGCTTGCCATTGAAGGACTCGCAGTGGCCATTCTCCCAGGGTGATCCTGGCTCAATGTTCAGGCTCTTCGTGCCAAGTCCAGACAGCCCACTGGCGAAGGACCTTGGCGACCATTTCTGGGCCATTGTCCGACCGAATGAAGACCGGGACGCCTTCGAAGAGCATGGCGTCCGCCAGCGTCTCAATGACACCGATGGCGTTGATCCGGCGAGCCATCCGGATTACCAGGCAACTGTGGGTGCACTCATCGATCAGGGTCATCAACTGAATATGGCGGCCATCATGAGTCGCGGCCTCAACAAAGTCGAAGCTCCAGACGTGGTTTTGATGGTCTGGCCGGAGCCGGATGCAGGACCCGTCATTGAGCCAAAGACACGACCCTTTCCGGCTGCTTTTGCGGCACTCTCAGCCCCTCACGGCGCCAGATGCGCTGAACCCGGTCCTTGCCCACCATTATTCCACTGTCGTTGAGCATAGCCGCCACCCGGCGGTAGCCGTAGCGGCCATAGTTCGAAGCAATCAGGACAATGTTCCGGGTCAGTTCATCCTCGTCGGGCTTCAGCGTGGGAACGTATCTCTGCATCCCACGCGGTTGCAGGCTGCCGCAACGCTCTTGCCCTTACTTTGCAGCACCTCGACCTGCCGCAGCTTGGTCACGATCTGCTCGGCTCCCAACCTCTTCTTCAGCATAG
>JBEIDW010000132.1:0-7799 GCA_040383265.1 Hyphomicrobiales bacterium | reverse complement strand
CCGCAGCCTGCCGCTCGAAGACTTCTTCATTGCTTATGGTAAGCAGGACAGGGCGCCGGGCGAACTTGTCTGGCGCATCGACGTGCCGAAACTCAAGGCGCAAGAGGTGTTCCGCGCCTACAAGATCTCGAAGCGCTTCGATCAGGACATCTCCGCCGTGATGGCGGCCTTCAAGGTCACGCTCGACGGGCGGCGCATCGCGTCGGCCCGAATTGCTTTTGGCGGCATGGCGGCCACACCGAAGCGCGGGGCCAAGACTGAAGCCGCGCTCGTGGGCATTTCGCTCGACCAGCCCTCAACATGGGACGGTGCGGTTGCTGCGCTGGCGCAGGATTTCCAGCCGATATCCGACATGCGGGCTTCGGCAGCCTATCGCATCGACGTGGCGCAGGGGCTTCTGCGCAAGGCATTGGTGGAGATTGCGGATGGCGAATCGGATACCCGCATCACCGGCGCGCGGAAGGCGGTGGCCTGATGGACCAGATCACCAAGACCGTCGGCAAGACCCACGCGCATGACAGCGCCGATCTGCATGTGCAGGGAAGCGCCACTTACATCGACGATATCCGCGAGCCTGAAGGCCTCGTTCATGTCTATCCGGGTTTCGCAAGGGATGCAGCACTCGGGACCATCACGGCGCTTGATCTGGAGGCGGTGAAACATGCGCCTGGTGTACTTCGCGTTCTCACCGCGAAGGATATTCCGGGTGTCAATGATGCAAGCCCCTCGGTGGGTGGCGACCCGATCCTCGCCGACGGCAGGATCATGTTCCATGGGCAGGTGGTTTTCGCCGTTGTGGCTGAAACCCGCGAAGCGGCCCGGCGCGCGGCACGGCTTGCGAAGATCGACGTTCAGGCGGAGGCGCCCGCCGTCACAGTTGAAGATGCCGTCGCCTCTGGCACGCGCGATGTCGGCGAACCCTATGCTTTCCTGCGGCGTGATCCCGCGAAGGCCATCGCCACGGCGCCGCGCAGGTTCTCCGAAAGCTTCCGCATCGGTGGGCAGGAGCACTTCTATCTCGAAGGACAGGTGAGCCTTGCCGTGCCCGAAGAACATGGCGCGGTGACAGTGCATTGCTCTACCCAGCATCCCAGCGAGGTGCAGCATCTCGTTGCGCACATGCTGCACGTTCCGGCAGCTCTGGTGACGATCGAATGCCGCCGGATGGGCGGCGCCTTCGGTGGCAAGGAAAGCCAGGCCGCGCAGTGGGCCTGCTTGGCGGCGCTGGCATCGCACGTCACAGGGCGGCCCGCGAAGTGCCGCCTTGACCGTGACGAGGACATGATCATGACCGGCAAGCGTCATGACTTCCGCGTTGATTATGCCGTGGGCTTTGATGCATCAGGCCGCGTCACCGGCGTGGAGGCGGATTTCCTTGCGCGGTGCGGTTACTCGGCGGATTTGAGCAACGCCATCTGCGACCGCACCATGTTCCATGCGGACAATGCTTACTTTTATCCCGCCGCTCGCATCGCCACGCGCCGGCTGCGCACGAATACCGTCTCCAACACGGCCTTCCGGGGGTTTGGCGGCCCGCAGGGCATGGTGTTTTCCGAGCGCATGATGGAGGCCATCGCCGTCAGCATCGGCGCGGACGCACTCGATGTGAGAATGCGCAATATCTATGGCGAAAGGCGCGATGTGACGCCCTACGGCATGAAGGTTGAAGACAACATCGCGCCGGAAATCATTGCGGAACTGGAAACGTCGTCCGATTACCGGGCACGGCGCATGGCGATTTCGGCGTTCAACGCCAGCAGCAAGATCCTGAAGAAGGGCCTCGCGCTGACGCCCGTCAAGTTCGGCATTTCCTTCACGCTCACCCACCTCAATCAGGCGGGCGCGCTGGTGCATGTCTATACTGACGGCTCGGTGCATCTGAACCATGGCGGCACGGAGATGGGGCAGGGGCTCTACACCAAGGTGGCGCAGGTGGTGGCCGAGGAGTTCGGCCTCGCGGCCTCTGCCGTGCGCATCACCGCGACGACCACCGGAAAGGTGCCCAACACCTCCGCCACCGCGGCGTCCTCGGGCGCGGACCTGAATGGCATGGCGGCGAAGCAGGCGGCGGCCACCATCAAGGCGCGCCTCACCGATCTCGCCGCGAAGCAGTGGAAGGTACCGAAATCCTCCGTGCGCTTCGCGGATGGAAAGGTGCAGATCGGCGATCATGTCATCAGCTTCGGCGATCTGGCGCGGAAAGCGCATGCCGCGCGTATTTCACTGTCGTCGACAGGCTATTACGCCACGCCGAAAATCCATTGGGACAGGGCGAAGGCAAAGGGCCGCCCCTTCTTCTACTTTGCTTATGGCGCGGCATGCGCGGAAGTCACCATCGACACGCTGACTGGCGAGATGCGGGTGGACCGGGCCGATATTCTCCATGATGTTGGCCGCTCGCTGAACCCGGGGCTTGATCTGGGCCAGGTCGAAGGCGGCTTCGTGCAGGGCATGGGCTGGCTCACCACCGAGGAACTCGTCTACGACGCGCAAGGCCGGCTCCGCACGTATGCCCCATCGACCTACAAGATTCCCTGCGCCTCCGATGTGCCTGCGGATTTGCGCGTGAAGCTCTACGAGTCGCGCGGCAACAAGGAAGACACGATCTACCGCTCCAAGGCCGTGGGAGAGCCGCCCTTGATGCTGGGCATCGCTGTATGGGCGGCGGTGTTCAACGCCATTGCCAGCTTAAAGCCCGGCGTGGTTCCGAAGCTCGATGCGCCTGCAACGCCAGAAGCCATTTTGCGTGCCGTGAAGGGCATGGGGGCATGAAGCTCTGGCCCATCGTCGTGCGTGAACTGCTCCACCATGGCACTTGCGCCATGGTCTCGGTTGTAAAGGCCGAGGGGTCCGTGCCGCGCGAGGAGGGGGCCCGCATGGTGGTGACACCACATGGCTTCCACGGCACCATCGGCGGCGGCATGCTGGAGTGGAAGGCGCTGGCGGAAGCACAGGCGATGCTGGGCAAGCCCCGGGCGGTGAAGGTCATCACCCAGTCTCTCGGGCCAGACCTCGGCCAATGCTGTGGCGGGCGGGTGACGTTGGCGGTGGAGAGTTTCGGGGCCGGACAACTCGCTGAGGTTGAGGCGCTGGCCGCGCGCGAGGGGCAGGGGGCATTTACTTTCACCAACCGCCTTCCCGGCCTCCCGCTCACCGAACATTTCGGCGAACAACGCCGCCACATTCTCATTTTCGGTGCAGGCCATGTCGGCCGCGCCCTCATCCTGGCCCTCGCGCAGCTTCCTTTCGATATCACCTGGGCGGACCCGCGCCCTGAAGCTTTCCCCGGCGCTGTGCCGCAGAATGTTTCGGCTATTGCCGGAAATCCGCTGGAGGTGGTCGCCAGCGCGCTGGAGGGCGCGCTTGCCTTCGTGATGAGCCATTCGCATGCGCTGGACCTAAGCATCGCCAACGCCGCATTGCGCAACGCCAGCATAGCCGAAGTGGGGGTCATCGGCAGCGCTACCAAGCGAGCGCGATTCGAGAAGCGCCTCAGGGAGGCCGGCGTGGCCGAAAACCGTGTCAGAGGCATGATTTGCCCCATCGGAATCGGCGGAATCCGCTCCAAATTGCCTGCCTCCATCGCGATTTCTGTGGCTGCCCAGATTATTGCGCTTGATGAGGCATTGTCAGCCCGCGCAACCCACGGCAATGTGCAGGCTCGGAATACAGGCTGACGGCATGGAATATCTTCTCGAGGCCCTTCACGTCACCAAGGTCTTCGGCACGCTGAAGGCCAATGACGACGTGACTCTGAAGGTGAAGCCGGGGGAGGTCCACGCATTCCTCGGTGAGAACGGCGCGGGCAAATCCACGCTTGTAAAGATGATCTACGGTGCGTTGCAGCCCACCGCGGGTGCGTTCCGCTGGATGGGGAAGCCCGTGAACATTCCCAACCCTGCCGCGGCGCGCAAGCTGGGCATCGGCATGGTGTTCCAGCACTTCTCGCTGTTCGAGGCGCTGACGGTTGCCGAGAACATCGCGCTCGCCATGCCAGGCGCTTTCGACATGCGGAAACTGTCGGAGCGGATCACCACAGTCTCGCGCGCCTATGGCCTTCCGCTTGAGCCCTTGGCCGTTGTGGCTGACCTCTCGGTGGGCGAACGTCAGCGCATCGAGATCGTGCGGTGTTTGCTGCAGGAGCCGAAGCTCCTCATCATGGATGAGCCAACCGCCGTGCTGACGCCGCAGGAAGCCGACCAACTGTTCGTGACACTGGCGCGGCTTGCCAGCGAAGGTTGCGCGGTGATCTATATCAGCCACCGCCTCGAAGAGGTGAAGCGCCTCTGCCACAACGTCACCATCCTGCGCCATGGCAAGGTGGTTGCCAATGTGGACCCGGCTGAGGAGACGGCTTCCAGCCTCGCCCGCCTCATGGTGGGGGGCGATATTCATGTGGTGCGCGCTGCTGGCAATGACCGTGACGGAACCGGGCGCCTGAGGCTTCAGGGCCTCAACCTTCCCGCCGATGGGCCCTTTGCCGTCGAACTCAAGAACATCTCGCTGGAGGTCAAGGCCGGAGAGGTGGTGGCCATCGCCGGGGTGGCGGGCAACGGGCAGTCAGAGCTGTTCGATGCCATATCGGGTGAGCGGCAGCTATCGTCTGCTTCGATGCTGCTCCTCGATGGAAAGCCAATGGGCGAGGAAAGCGTCAATGCGCGGCGAAAGGCAGGGGCGGCTTTCGTGCCGGAGGAACGCCTGGGTCATGGCGCGGTGCCGGGTTTCCTGCTCTCGCAGAATGTTGTGCTGACGCGCCATGCCTGCGATGCGCCCTTGGTGAAATCCGGCATGGTGAGCCGGCAGGCGGCGGCGGCCATCAGCGCGCGCATCATTGCCGCCTTCGATGTGCGCATGGGAAAGCCTGATCCGGAGGCGCGCGCGCTGTCGGGCGGCAACCTGCAGAAATTCGTCGTGGGCCGCGAGATGGATCGCACGCCCGGGGTGCTCGTCGTGAACCAGCCAACCTGGGGCGTGGATGCGGGAGCCTCCGCCACCATCCGCCAGGCATTGATTGATCTGGCGCGCCAGGGCTCGGCGGTGCTCGTGATCAGCCAGGATCTCGATGAGATCTTTGAGATTGCCGACAGAATCGCGGTCATCTCGCGCGGCGAACTCTCCGAGGCCTATCCGGCCACGGGCCTCAGCGCGGAGAAGATTGGCCTCCTCATGGCGGGCGCGCATGAACGGAAAGAGAGGGTCCATGCGGCTGGTGCTTGAACGGCGGTCAGAGCAGTCCGCAAAAATGGCGTTGCTCTCGCCCGTCATTGCGCTCTGCCTCACCGTGATCGCGGGTGGACTTATCTTCGCCCTGCGTGGGCTCGATCCGTTCGAGGCGCTCTACATTTATTTCGTTGAACCGCTCACCCAGCAATGGGCACGCGAGCAGTTGATCGTCAAGGCCGCTCCCCTGGTGCTGATCGGCGCCGGGCTTGCGGTGTGTTATTCCGCCAATGTCTGGAACATCGGCGCGGAAGGGCAATTCATCATCGGCGCATTGCTGGCCGGCATGGTGCCGGTGTTCTTCACCTCCTGGCAGACGCCCGAGGTGATGGTGCTGATGCTGGCGCTGGGCATCGCCGGGGGCATGGCGTGGGCCGCGATACCGGCAACGCTGCGCAACCGGTTCGGCTCCAATGAGATTCTCACCTCGCTGATGCTGGTCTATGTGGCGCAATATCTCTTCGACTGGCTGGTGCGCGGGCCGTGGCGCGATCCGCAGGGCTTCAACTTTCCCAAGTCGGTGAACTTCGACGGCTGGCAACTGCTGCCGCGCTGGGGCGACATCCACCTCGGCGCGCTGCTGGCGCTCATCGCGGCGCTTGCGTTGTTCGTGATGATGGCCCGGACCATCAAGGGGTTTGAGTTGCAGGTTCTGGGGGCTGCCCCGCGGGCCGGGCGATTCGCGGGCTTTTCGGGCCCTGGTGCCGTGCTCTTCTGCTTTCTGCTGAGCGGCGCTCTGGCGGGGCTTGCGGGTGCTGCCGACGTCATGGGCCAGGGTGGACAGCTGCAAACACCCTATTCACCCAATTACGGTTTCGTGGCTATTATCGTGGCCTTTCTCGGGCGGCTCAATCCGCTGGGTGTCATCGTGGCGGGTCTGCTGCTGGCGCTCAGCTTCATCGGCGGGGAAAGCGTGCAGGTGTCGCTCGGCATATCGGACAAGATCGCCAAGGTTTTTCAGGGCATCCTGTTGTTCTTCCTGCTCGCCTGCGACACGCTGATTCTCTACCGCGTGCGGTTCGAAGCAGCGCGGGCCGGGGCTGCGGGAGCTCAGGGGTAGCACTATGGATGCGAGCGTTATCTTCATCATCCTGACGGCTGCCACGCCACTGGTTTTCGCCGCGCTGGGCGAACTGGTGGTCGAACGGTCTGGCGTGCTCAACCTCGGCGTCGAGGGCATGATGGTCATGGGCGCCGTGTGCGGCTTCGGTGCGGCCTTCTATTCAGGCTCGCCGTGGATCGGCTTGCTGGCGGCCATCGCCGCGGGCATGGCCATGTCACTGCTTTTCGGATTTCTCACGCTCACGCTGGTGTCAAACCAGGTTGCCACCGGACTGGCGCTGACCCTTCTGGGACTCGGCCTTTCCGGCCAGATCGGCGAGGCCTTCGTCGGCCAGCCCGGCGTCAAGCTGCCAAGCATCAGTGGAATAGACCCGCTCATCCCATTTGCCGTGGTGCTGACAGCGGCCGTCTCCTGGTTCCTGTTCCGGACCAAATGGGGGCTGATCGTGCGCGCCGTGGGAGACAGCCACGCCTCGGCCCATGCGCTGGGCTACAATGTGATCAAGGTGCGGTATGCCTGCGTGCTGTTCGGCGGCGCCTGTTCCGGCATTGCCGGGGGCTATCTGTCGCTTGTTTACACCCCGCAATGGATCGAAAACATGACATCCGGTCGCGGCTGGATTGCCCTTGCCCTCGTTGTGTTTGCCTCTTGGCTGCCGTGGCGGGTCCTGCTGGGTGCCTATCTTTTTGGCACCATCTCGATCCTTTCCTTCGTGGTTCAAACAAAAGGCTGGGGAATTCCCTCACAGTTCTTGTCTTCTCTGCCTTACCTCGTCACCATTGTGGTTCTCGTGATTATCTCCGGCAACCGGATGATGATGAGGAAGAACACGCCGGCCTCACTCGGCCGGCCCTTCGTGCCTGACCGTTGAAGAAACTTTATGAACAAGGAGACGTTGAAAATGAAGAAACTGCTTATGTCGGCCGCGGCCGCCATCCTGGCGCTCGGAGCCGCCTCGGCATCGGCCTCGGCTGCTGCCGCCGTCAAGGCCTGCTGGGTCTATGTCGGCCCGGTCGAGGACTTCGGCTGGACCTACCAGCACCATCAGGGCCTTGAGGCCGTGAAGGCCGCCTATGGCGACAAAGTGGAAACTGCATTCGTGGCGAGCGTTGCCGAAGCTGATTCCGAGCGCGCCATCGAGCGTATGGCACGTGATGGCTGCAACATCATCTTCACCACCTCCTTCGGCTTCATGGAGCCGACGCTGAAGGTCGCCAAGAAGTTTCCGGACGTGAAGTTCGAGCACGCCACCGGCTACAAGACCGCCGAGAACGTGACGACCTATAACGCCAAGTTCCACGAGGGCCGCTACGTGATCGGCCAGATCGCGGCCAAGGTCTCGAAGACGGGCACGGCGGGTTACATCGCCTCCTTCCCGATTCCGGAAGTCATCGCCGGCATCAACGCCTTTATGCTGGGCGCGCAGTCGGTGAACCCGGACTTCAAGGTCAAGATCGTGTGGGCCAACACCTGGTTCGACCCCGGCAAGGAAGCGGACGCCGCCAAGGTGCTGCTG
>JBEIDW010000131.1:0-7816 GCA_040383265.1 Hyphomicrobiales bacterium | reverse complement strand
TCCAACATGACCCCTTCGTTCATTCCCCTCCCCCGGGTAGATCAATCAATATTGGACAATATTACAACCATTGATTTAACATGTGTTAAACACCTTCAGTGTGCCCGCGCGCTTCCCGGCCCTGCCCCATACGAAATGACGATGCCTTCGGCCCTTGCCATGAGGCGCGGAAACTGCCGATAAGACTGGGAAAATCAGCCGGAGGGAGGCCTTGCCATGAGCCGCTATCACGAAACCTACGCCCGCTGGAAGAAAGACCCCGGCAACTTCTGGGCCGAGGCCGCCAAGGATCTCGACTGGGTGACGCCCTGGACCGCGCCTTACGCCAAAGTGGATGGCCTCGACCGGTGGTTCGTGGGGGCTGAGTGCAACACCTGCTGGAACGCGGTAGACCGCCATGTGAAGGCTGGAAACGGCGAGCGGCTTGCCGTCATCTACGACAGCCCGATCACGGGAAAGAAAGCCAAATACACCTACAATGCGTTGCTGGACGAGGTGGCGACGCTTGCCGCGGCGCTGGAGGATTTAGGCGTCCGCAAGGGTGACCGTGTCATCCTCTACATGCCGATGATCCCGCAGGCACTGTTCGCCATGCTGGCCTGCGCCCGTCTGGGCGCCATCCATTCCGTCGTGTTCGGCGGCTTCGCGCCACCTGAACTCGCCACCCGCATCAATGACGCGAAGCCCAAGGCGATCATCACCGCCTCCTGCGGCATCGAGCCGGGCCGCATCATTCCTTACAAGCCGCTGCTCGACCAAGCACTCGACATCGCCGCCCACAAGGTTGAGGCCTGCGTCATCTTCCAGCGCGAGCAGGTGACGGCTGACCTCAAAGCCGGGCGGGACCATGACTGGGACGACATCACCCGCGTTGCCAAAGGCTTCGGCCGCAAGGCCGACTGCGTGACGGTGAAGGCCACCGACCCGCTCTACATCCTCTACACCTCCGGCACGACCGGCCAGCCCAAGGGTGTCGTGCGAGATAATGGCGGACACATGGTGGCGATGAAGTGGTCGATGGACAATGTCTACGACATCAAGCCCGGTGAAGTGTTCTGGGCCGCCTCGGATGTGGGCTGGGTTGTTGGCCATTCCTACATCGTCTATGCGCCGCTGCTGCAGGGCGCGACAACCATCGTGTTCGAGGGAAAGCCCGTCGGCACACCGGACCCTGGCACATTCTGGCGCGTGGTCGAGGACTATGGCGTATCGGCACTGTTCACCGCCCCCACCGCCTTCCGCGCCATCAAGAAGGAAGACCCGGACGGGAATTACATCGGTAAGTATAACCTCAAGTCTCTCCGCACCCTGTTCCTGGCCGGTGAACGCGCCGATCCTGATACGGTGAAGTGGGCCGAAGACAAGCTGAAGGTGCCAGTCATCGATCATTGGTGGCAGACGGAAACCGGCTGGACCATCGCCGGAAATCCGGTGGGCCTTGGCATGCTGCCGGTGAAGCATGGCTCGCCCACCGTGGCGATGCCGGGCTATGAAATTCAGGTGCTGGATGAGGGCGGCCATGAAGTGCCGCGCGGAACCCTGGGCGCCATCTGCGTGAAGCTGCCGCTTCCTCCCTCCTGCCTGCCCACGCTGTGGAACAACGACGACCGCTTCCGGAAGAGCTACCTCTCACACTTCCCCGGCTACTATGAGACGGCGGATGCAGGCTACATGGATGAGGATGGTTATCTTTACATCATGGCCCGCACCGACGACATCATCAACGTCGCGGGCCACCGCCTCTCAACCGGGGGCATGGAGGAGGTTCTGGCCGGTCATCCCAACGTTGCCGAAACAGCGGTGATCGGCATTGCTGACCAGCTCAAGGGACAGGTGCCGGTGGGCTTCGTCGTGCTGAAATCGGGCGTTGACCGCCCGGCCTCCGACATCGAGAAGGAATGCGTGGCGCATATCCGCGAGAAGATCGGCGCCGTAGCGGCGCTGAAGACCGTCGCCGTTGTTCCGCGCCTGCCCAAGACGCGGTCCGGCAAGATCCTGCGCGCCACAATGCGCAAGATCGCCGACAAGGAAGACTTCAAGACACCTGCAACGATCGACGATCCCGCGATCCTCGACGAAATCCGCGCCGCACTGGCGGCGAAGGGGATTGGAGTCTGACAACACCTCCGCTTTCGCTCTTCATGCCCGGCCTCCGAGCCGGGCATCTTTGTTTTTGAACCGAGGAAAAGGATGGCCGGGTCAAGCGCGGCCATGATGCGGACCCAGTAAATGCGACCTACATCTCCTCCGGCGCGATGAGCCTCTTATAGAGGTGCCATGTTGCGTGGCCGAGGACGGGCAGCACCACCAGCAGGCCCAGGAACATAGGTAAGAGCGCGGCAAAGGTCAGCACCACGATGATGATGCCCCAGCCGATCATCGGCGCCATGTTCCGGAACACCGCCTTGAAGCTGGTGATGATGGCCGTGATCAAATCAAGTTCGCGCTCCAGCAGCAGCGGAATGCCCACCACCGTGGTGCAGAACAGAACGAAAGAAAGAAACGCACCGACAGCGGTGCCGACGGCCAGAAAGCCAATTCCCTCTGGCGTCGTTGTCACCACGCTGAGGAAGGCCTCGATGGTGGAAAAGGACTTGAAGCCAAGGAAGATCGCCATCAGCATCCTGACCTCGTAAAGCCACATCCAGAATATGAAAAGGACGACAAAGGCCATCCATGCCACCTGGCGCTTCCGCTGCGCCAGGATGACGGTCAGGATCTCGCTCCATCTGAGCGGCTCACCCGCCTCCAGCCTGCGGCTCGTCTCATAAAGACCCACGGCCACGAAGGGGCCGATCAGGGGAAAGCCCACGGCGATGGGAATGATCCACCACGGCTCGTGATAGACGCGCAGCAGGAGATACATGGCGATGCCTCCCGCAGCATAGATACCGCCGAAGAACAGTCCGATCAGAGGGGCTTTCAGGAAGTCGCGCCAGCCTTCGCCAAGCGCCGCCGTCACATCCGAAAACGTGATGGCGTTGATCTTCACGGCCGGCGGCCGTGGGGGAACGGTCGAGGTTTCCTCAGTGGCGGCGTTCATGGGTCCTCCCGCGGACTTTGCCTATAGTCTGTCTTCGCCACGCTCCGCCGTTCCCCAACCTCGAAGCGCGATTGGAGGTAGAATGCCGTGTGGCGGGCTACTCCGCAATCCGCTAGGAATGCACTGCAACATGTGAATTGATTTCCCGGATGAAACCTTCCACCCCCACCCAGGCCCGCTGGGCCGTGGGCGCAACCTTTCTGCTCTGCGGCATCCTCATCGGCGCATGGATTCCCCATGTTCCGCTGGCCAAGGAGCGTCTCGATGTCGGCCCCAGCATGTTCGGTCTTGCGCTGCTGGCGATTGCCGGCGGGGCTGTCTGCGCCATGCCGATTGCTGGCGTGCTGATCAACCGCTACGGCAGCGCGCGGATGATTCTGGTCACGGGGGCGCTGTTCTGCCTCACTTTTCTCGGGCCCATCATGGCGCAAGACTTCACGGCTTTCCTCATCGCCGGTTTTGCGATGGGCGCCATGATCGGCAGCCTTGACGTCTCGATGAATGCCCACGGCATCGCGGTGGAAAAAGCGCTGCAGTACCCCACCATGTCGATGTTCCACGGGCTCTACAGCGTGGGCGCCTTGCTTGGAGCCTTTGGCGGTGCGGCACTGCTTGAAGCCTTCGGAGAGTTCACCCAGGCGGTGGCGATCGCCCTGCTCTGCCTCGCCATCCAGGTCGCCGCCGCGCGGTTCTTCCTGACCAGCAGCGTCGACAAGGGCCTGTCCGGCACGCATTTCGCCTGGCCTACAAAAGCAACCATCGGCCTTGGCCTCCTGTGCTTCCTCGCCCTGATGATCGAAGGCTCGGTCATGGACTGGGCCGCCATTCTGATGCGCGAGAAATTCCTGCTTGATGCCAGTTCGGCAGCACTGGCTTTCGGCTTTTATCAGTGCGGCATGGCGGCGGCGCGCCTCGGCGGCGATTGGGTCAGGCTCAAACTCGGCGCGGTCACCATGGTGGTGGTGAGCGGATTGCTGACCGCCGCAGGCACGGCACTCGCCCTCCTCGCCCCCTCACCCACACTGGCCATGGCGGCCTTCGTCTTTGCCGGACTTGGGGTTGGCAACATTGCGCCCGTGCTGTTCGCTGGCGGCGGACGGCTGGAACCCGATGCGCCGGGCCGGGGCATCGCGGCGGTTACGACACTCGGCTACTCCGGCTTCCTGTGCGGCCCGCCGCTCATCGGCTTTGCCGCCCAGGTCACAAACCTCAACGCGGCCCTCTTCCTGACGGTCATCGCCGCCCTTATCATTGCCATCTTCGCAAGGTCGGTGCGCCCGGCGGACAGTTATTGAGGTGAGCACATGAACTTCAGGGGCAAACGGATTATGATCACAGGCGCTGGCCGGGGCCTCGGCGCGGCCTTCGCCACGGTGCTTGCGGACCTTGGCGCAAACATCATCATGACCGGGCGCAACCTTGAAAACCTGAGTGCGGCGGCGGAAGCAATCAAACTCCGGACCGGAATACGGCCAGACACCCGGTTGCTCGACATGGCAGATCCCTCCGCCGTCACCGTCTTCGCCAAGAAACTGCGCAATGAAGGGCAAGCGCTGGACATCCTCATCAACAACGCCGCGCAATGGCTGCCGGGGCCGATGACCGAACATGACGCGCTGGACATTGCGCAGACCATTTCCTGCAATGTCACGGGCACCATGCTGTTGACGCGCGGCCTCGTTCCGCTTCTCGAGAAATCCGGCGCAGGCGATATCATGACCATCGTGTCGATCTCGGGCATGCCCAACACAAGGCTTCAGACGGCATCCATCGCCTATGCCGCCAGCAAGCAGGCACAAGCCACCATCAGCGATGGGTTGAGGCAGGAACTGAAGGACCGTCCGGTGCGGGTTCAGGCCATCTTCCCGCCCTATCTCGAAGACCTTTCACCCCTGAAAGAGAACGACTGGCGTGCAGAGCGACCGGCAGATTCGCTCGTCACCAACCGCGACATCGTCGAGACCGTGCTGTTCGCGCTGACGCGGCCACGTCACATGACGCTTGCAAGCATCATCATTGATCCGGACACCGGCGGCATCACCTGACCGCCACAGCTTAATCGAGGAGAAGAAGACGTGAGACTTGAAAACCGCATTGCCATCGTGACCGGGGCTGCCCGCGGCATCGGCCTGTCCATCGCCGAGCGTTTCGTGCAGGAGGGCGCCAAGGTCATTATGTCAGACGTGCTCGACGCAGAAGGCGAGCGGGCCGCGAAGGCCATCGGCGCGACCTACCGGCATTGCGATGTGTCAAGCGCGGCGGAGGTCAATGCGCTGGTGTCCTTCACCGTCGAAACCCATGGCGCGGTGGACATTTTGTCCAACAATGCCGGCATCGCGGTGGGCGGCGATTTCCTGGAGGTGACAGAGGCCGATTTCGACCGCGTGATCGCCATCAACCTCAAGGGCTCGTTCCTCACGCTGCAAGCCTGCGCGCGCCACATGGTGAAGCAGGCGCAGGCCGGGCGCAAGCCGGGGGCCATCGTCAACATGTCATCCGTGAATGACACGCTGGCCATTCCCGGCATCGTCTCCTACTGCGTGTCGAAGGGCGGCGTCTCACAGTTGACGCGGGCCACCGCACTCGCACTCGCGCCGCATGGAATCCGCGTCAACGCCATCGGGCCAGGCACCATCGACACCGACATGGCGAGAGGCGTTCTGGCCGACAAGGCGGCCTTGAACCGCGCCATGTCGCGTACGCCCCTGGGCCGCGTGGGCGCGCCTTCGGAAGTGGCCTCCATCGCCGCCTTCCTCGTCTCCGATGACGCAAGTTATGTGACGGGCGACACGATCTACGTGGATGGCGGCCGCATGCCGCTCAACTATACGGTGCCAGTCAGGGAATAGGTGCGCACGGCGGGAAGGGCGCTCTCACACCAGCATTCTTTCCCGCCTGACCAGCACATCCATCTCGCCAAACTCGCGCGCCAGCTTGTGCCCTGCATAAACGGCTTGGGCGATCAGCCCTGGGGCACGGGCATCGCCGATCAGCTTCAGCGTGACCAGGCCCTTGTCCTTCAGGCCATGATAGAGCCCATCATTTCCCTCGCGTGAAGTGACGGGCACGAAGCACCCTGTTTCAATGTCTCGCTCCGTGCCGGAGAACGCGCAGCGCAGCCGTGCCGTACCATTTCCAAGGCCACAGACCAGCGTGTTGACCACTACCGTAACGCCGAGTTCCAGCAGACGGGCATGGGTGCGGGGCTGCTCTGCGGTGAAGTTGGACCACTCCGCCACCTTGCCCGCACTCGTCACATAGGTGACGCCATGACCCTGCCGCACCAGATGTTCAGCAATGGCCGCCGCGACATAATAATGGTCATCATCAAACACCACCACCGGGCCTCGGACCGCACGACCGCCAATCACCTCTTCCGGAGTGATCGTTCGCGGGTCATCGTAAGACGCAATGCCAGCAGGAAAGCTGCGGCCAACGCCGGTCCTGCGCCAGTGGCTTCCGGTGGCGACCACCACATGGGATGCGCCAAACTCCACAACATCCGCCGCCGTCATGCGGCTGCCGCGGAACAGTTCGGCATTGGAGAGCTTGGAGAGTTGATGCAACCGCCAGTCCCGCACACGCGCCCATTCGGAAAAGCCGGGAAGCTTTGTCTCCCATTGCAGGCGGCCTCCGGGTGCCGTGCCCGCTTCCGCGATCTTCACCTCATGCCCGCGCCGCGCCAGTGAAAGGCCTGCTTCGAGGCCCGCAGGCCCGGCACCAACAACGAGAACCTGCTCGCGCGATGCCGCGGGCGTGATCTTCTCCGGGTGCCAGCCGCGCCGCCATTCTTCACCCATCGTTGGGTTCTGGGTGCAGCGGATGGCGGCGCTGTTGCTGTTGTACGCGTAGCAAATGTTGCAGCCGATGCACTCGCGGATATCGTCTTCCCGGCCTTCACTGATTTTCTGTGGCAGGAAAGGATCAGCGATCGACGGCCGCGCTGCGCCGATCAGATCGACAATGCCACGCTTGATCTGGCCCAGCATTGTTTCAGGCGAGGTGAAGCGGCCGACGCTGACCACCGGCTTGCCGGTGATAGCCCTGACATGTGCAATGCGCTGCTCAAGCGATGCCTCACGCACAAAGCGGGAGGACCCCATTTCCTGCGAGTAGTCGGCCACCGTTACATCGAAGAGATCCGTGAGATCCGCGAGAGAGGCAATCAGGTCCGAGCGCTCTTCCGCCCCGCCGCCATCCTCATTGTCGACCTCGATGCGAAGGGCGACAGCGCAGCTGTGGCCTATGGCCTCCCGCGTTTCGGCCAGCACCTCGCGCAGCAGCCGCGAACGGCCCATGAGGTTGCCGCCATATGCATCCGTGCGGCGGTTGAAGTCACGATCGAGGAACTGGCCCAGCAGGTAACTATGCGCGGCGTAGACATAGACGATGTCGAGGCCCGCCTGCTTCGCCCGGAGCGCCGCAGCACGATGCCACTGGCGGAACTGGCGGATGTCATCAAGATCCATCTTCGCGCATTGCCAGGGAGCCTCCATGGCTGGAAGGCTTGCAGGCGCGAGGGACACTTCACGGGATTGAATATTGGCCGCCCGCATACCACCATACCAGAGTTCGGTTCCCGCCAGCGCCCCATGTGCGTGAACCGCCTCCGCAAAGACCGCCATGTTGCGCACGTCGCCTTCATCCCACAGGCTGGCGAAGGGATGGGGAATATCGTCCGACGACGGATGAATGGAGCAATACTCGGTGTTGACCACGCCCCAGCCGCCTTCTGCCTTCACGCCGCGCATGGCGGCGAGCGTTGACGGCAGC
>JBEIDW010000130.1:0-7996 GCA_040383265.1 Hyphomicrobiales bacterium | reverse complement strand
GGTACCGCCTGCCCGGCTCGAACGGGCGACCCCTAGATCCACAATCTAGTGCTCTAACCAACTGAGCTAAGGCGGCATCACAACGGCGAACGGACGACAACGCCCATGCGCTCGGGCGACTTCCTAGCCGCAGTCGCAGCGGATTTCAAGCCAACAAACAAAAAAGGCCCGCTCTTTGCGAGAAGCGGACCTTCAGGTTGCGGCACCGGACAGGGAGGACGCCGGCGCCTTTCGTAATATCAGGCCGCCACCGACTTGGTGAGGCTGGAGAAAGACTTCGCAACCGTATCCTGAACCGGCTTCAGCGATTCCTTGGCAAGCGCCACGGACAATTCGCTCAGCTCAGCCGCCTGGCGCTGCATCGTCACAGCCTGATCCTTCAGGAAGGCCTGCTGCAGATTGAAGACTTCGGACGGTTCACGCACCGCGAAGAACTTGCGGGCAAAGGTGAAGCCGGAGTTCATGTTCAGCTGCACGAATTCCATCGCCTTCAGCTGGATGTCGGTGACGCGGTTCTTGTAGGCGTTGGCGGCAGCGTCGAAAATCTGCACATTGTCATGGGCCACCTCAGTCGCCTTTTCAAAGGCGGCCTGGGCTTGATCGACGGTCTTCTGGGCGAAGCTGGCAACCTGGTCGGCAACCTGCGCCTGCGCGCCGGAAATCACTTCGGGCTTCACTTTCTTCGTGGACATGGCTTTCTCCTGGGTCGAACGCGGGCGTCATTGTCCCGGTTGCATGATCTTCCCTTAGCGCAGATTATGGTGCGATGCAACATAAATGTTGCGATGCGATAATCCTGCCTCAGGCGATCGAAAACCAACGGAAAGATGGACGGAAGCCACCCTCTTCGTTTAATTTCATGGTTAAGCCATCGTCAATGCGGTGGCGCGGAAGGGCGATCCGTTGGCTGACGTAACGGCACCAACTCTGGAAGACCTCAGGAACGTTCCCGAAGCCGCCTGGCTGTGGGATGGCGCGCGCGCGCGCATCGTCTGGTCCAACCCGGCCGGAATTGCCTATTTCGGTGGCGCCTCACTGTTCGACCTGGTGGATCGGCCCTTCGATATCACCGAGCCAGGCGTCGAGCAGGTCATGAATCTCACCCGGAGCCTGCGCCGGGGCCAGGTTGAGACGGCCCTGTTGCACTTCCCGTCTTCCGGCCAGACGGTTCCCCTCGCCTGCCGTTGTATGATTCATGCTTTGGCAGATGGGCGGCCCGGCCTGCTTGTTGTGGCACGGCAGTCCGCAGTGGAGCAGCAGGGCGAAGCCACCGATGACATTCTTGCCGCCTTCGACCTCCTGCCTTCCGCCGCCATTCTGCTAGGCCGCGATGGCGGCTTCCGCCACCTCAACGCCGCAGCCCTTCTGCTGCTCGGTGCATCCCAGCGCGCCAGCCTCCCGGGCCTTCTCGGCAGCGATACCGCCGCCGAAGAGTTCCTGGCACGCATTGAGGCCGCAGGAACCACGGTGCTTCACAAGCCGCTCGCCGTGAGGCTCGGCACCCGTGACATCCGGATTACCGCAAGGCGGCTGAACCGCGTGGGCGATACATCGGCTTTCGCCCTCCTGCTGCTTGATGACGTGACCGAACGGCGCGCGCTTGAACTGAAGCTATCGGGCGCCACCGCCGCCGCGCCGCAGTCGCCCGCGGCGCAGCCTGAGCCCGCGATTGCGGAGGCGGCCACACCCACATCGCCCCCGCAGGAAAGCGGGCTTTCGGACACGGACGCAACAGCCTTCGAGAAACTGGGCCGGGTGCTGGAAGACAGCATCCGCCAATTGCCGCCGCGCCGTGACACGGCTTTGCCGCAGACGGTTGACCCCGTTGCGCCACCGCCGCGCCGCAACCTGCAGCGCCTGCCAGACTACGTAAGGCTGCCGCTCGAAGCCCGCTCAGAGCCCGTGCTCGTGGCGCGTGATGGTCAGTTGCTTTATGCCAATCCGGCAGCTGCCCGGCTGTTCGGCTATGACACTGCGGAAGACGTCATCAATGACCATCGCCTTGGTGAGAGATTTGGCGGGCTGGGCCAAGCGCTTCCCCTCTCCACCATTGCGGGCGAGGGCGGACGGCAGATCGAGGCGAGCGTCGATGTGGCGATCGTCCCTTGGCTCGGCGGACCCGCGCGCCAATTCGTACTGCATGAACCGCACCGCAGCGCGGCAGAGGTGAAGCCCGCGCCGGCAGCCGCGACTGAGGCCGTGGCGCAATCAGCATCCGCCCGCCCGTCTGCCGATGTCATCCAGCTTCCGTTGCGCCAGCCACCGCCCGAGGCGGACCAGGAACTCCGCGCCATTCTCGATATCGCGGCGGACGGCATCATCACGCTCGACACAGACGCGCGCATTCACACCTTCAGCGCTGGGGCAGAGGCGATCTTCGGATACCGCATTGCTGACGTTGCCGGAAAACCCTTCGTCGATCTCCTCACGCCGGAAAGCCGCAAGACACTGCGCGACTATCTGGCCGCACTGCAAGGCCCGGGCCTTGCCGCCGTGTTCAATGATGGGCGCGAGGTGACGGCACAGGTGAGCCAAGGTGGCACCGTTCCACTGTTCCTCACCATCAGCAGGTTGCAGGCAACGCGCTCTCAAGCCGCCTTCTGCGCCGTGGTGCGCGACATCACGCAGTGGAAGAAGACGGAAGCGGAACTGCGCGAGGCAAAGGAACGCGCCGAGACGGCAAGCCGCCAGAAGTCAGAGTTCCTCGCCAGCATCAGCCACGAACTCAGAACGCCGCTCAACGCCATCATGGGTTTTTCCGAAGTCATGCGGCTTGGCCGCTTCGGCGAAATCGATAATGAGAAATACCGCGGCTATGTGCAGGACATCCATGCCAGCGGGGCGCATCTCCTCTCGCTCATCAATGACCTGCTCGATCTCTCGAAGGTGGAGGCAGGCAAGCTCGAACTCAACTTCACCTCGGTGAATTTGAGCGACGTGGCGGATTACACGCTGAAACTCCTGCAGGAGCAGGCCACCGCAGCGCGCGTGGTGCTGCGCAAGTCCATGCCGGCCGATCTTCCCAATGTGGTGGCCGATCTCCGTTCCATGCGGCAGGTGATGCTGAACCTCCTCTCCAACGCCATCAAATTCACCGATGCAGGCGGCCAGGTGGTGATCTCGGCGCAGCTTCTTTCCTCTGGCGAATTGAAGCTGAAGGTAAAGGACACCGGCATCGGCATGGATCAGGACCAGTTGAAGGATGCGCTCGAACCCTTCCGCCGCGTTCCAACCGAAGGACGCAGTGCCGAGGGCACGGGGCTCGGCCTGCCGCTGACAAAGGCATTGGCCGAAGCGAACAGGGCGCGCTTCATTCTCGCAAGTGAACCGCACAAAGGCACGCTTGTAGAAATCATCTTCCCCACCACGCGCGTTCTCGCGGAATAGGGCCATGTCATCCAGCGATGCCCGGCCCGTGCCGAAAGGCCCGCCACGGCCCCTGAGCGACAGGCTGCTCGGATCGGCCGCCCTGGTGACGGGGCTGGCGCTGGCGCTTCCAGTGCTCACCATCATCTTTCTCGCGCTGACACCCACCGAGAATGTCTGGCCACACCTTATCTCCACCGTGCTGCCGGGCTATGTGATGCGCACGCTGGGGCTGATGGCGGGGGTTGGCCTGATCACCTTCGTCACAGGAACGGCCGTCGCGTGGCTCGTCACCATGTGCCGCTTTCCCTTGCGGCCACTGTTCGTGTGGGCCTCGCTTCTGCCCCTGGCCATGCCAGGCTATATCGTCGCCTATGCCTATGTCGATTTCCTGAGCTTCGCAGGGCCCGTGCAGACATGGCTGCGCGGCCTGTTCGGCTGGAAGAGCCCGGCGGATTACTGGTTCCCCGAAATCCGCTCACTCGGCGGGGCGATCTTCGTGCTGTCGATGGTGCTTTATCCTTACGTGTTCCTCACCGCGCGGGCGAGTTTCATCCGCCAGCCCGCAACGCAGCTTGAAGTGGCGCGCGCCCTCGGACAAACACCATGGGGTGCCTTCCGCCGCGTGGCGTTGCCACTGGCGAGACCCGGCATCGCGGTCGGCGTGTCGCTGGCGCTCATGGAATGCCTGAACGACATTGGCGCCGCCGGCTTCTTCGGTGTGCGGACCTTGACGCTGGGCGTCTACACCACCTGGCTCTCGCAAGGAAATCTCGGCGGTGCCGCACAGATCTCGGCGGTCATGCTTCTCTTCATCTTCGCTCTCGTGTGGTTCGAACGCGCGGCGCGGCGCAAGCAATCCTTCGTGCTGCCCTCGCAGCGCCCGCGCAAGCCGGATCGCCGCCGCCTGAAAGGCTGGGAGCGCTATGCCGCCGTCGTCATCTGTTTGCTTCCGATCCTCATCGGCTTCGTAATCCCCGCACTGGTGCTGATGAGCTTCGCCGTCTCTCGGCTGGAGGATGCGCTGTCGGTGACTTACCTCAAGTCCGTCTACCACTCGTTGCTGCTCGCCTCGCTCGCGGCCTTCTTCGCGGTGGCGCTGGGTCTGGTGCTAGGCTACGCGAACCGTGCCCTGAGCCAAGGCTTCACCACCAATATCATCCGGCTTGCCTCCATGGGCTATGCCATTCCGGGCACGGTTCTTGGCATCGGCGTTCTGATCCCGCTCGCCGCCTTCGACAACTCGCTCGACAGTTTCATGCGGCAGCAGTTCAATGTCTCGACCGGGCTTCTGCTGTCGGGCAGCATCGCCGCCATCATCTTCGCCTATGTGGTGCGCTTCCTTGCCGTATCCTTCGGCGCGATTGAGACAGGGCTTCAGAAGGTGACGCCCAATGTCGCCGCCGCCGCGCGCACGCTGGGGCGCGGACCGTTAAGCGCCTTCTTCGAAGTGCACCTGCCGCTGCTGCGGCCCGCCCTTGTTTCGGCAGCCCTGCTCGTCTTCGTTGACTGCATGAAGGAACTTCCAGCAACGCTGATTCTCCGGCCGTTCAACTTTGAAACGCTGGCGACCAGCGTGTTCATGCTGGCCTCGCTCGATCAGCTGGAGGAAAGCGCACTTCCCGCGCTCACCATCGTGGCGGTGGGCCTCTTGCCAGTGATCCTGCTGTCACGCACGCTGACCAGCACCGACGTCAACTCCTAGAGCCGTATACGGCTAGATGAAATCGACACGCGCTACGCCTCACACTTCGCCGGGGTGACGGAATTCAGAGGAATGGTTGTGAGTTCACCTAACCTCATTCCGCTCTAAGCTCAGGAATATCCCTGTAAAGGTCCAGCGCTTCCGGGTTTGCAAGCGCCTCCTTGTTCTTCACCGCGCGGCCATGCACCACGTCCCTCACCGCAAGTTCGGTAATCTTGCCGGACTTGGTGCGCGGAATATCGGCAACGCCCACGATCTTCGCCGGAACATGGCGGGGTGAAGCGCCCTCGCGGATCTGCTTCCGGATCCGCGCGACGAGTGCCTCATCCAGCACAGCGCCAGCCTTCAGGCGCACGAACAGCACCACGCGCACGTCACTGTCCCAGTCCTGGCCGATGGCAATGGCCTCCACCACATCGGGGATCTGCTCCACCTGCGCATAGATTTCGGCCGTGCCAATCCGGACGCCGCCGGGGTTCAACGTGGCATCCGAGCGGCCATGGATGATCATGCCGCCGTGTTCCGTGATCTCGGCAAAGTCGCCATGGCACCAGATGTTGGGAAAGCGGGCGAAATAGGCGTTGTGATACTTCTCGCCCTGAGGATCGTTCCAGAACATCACTGGCATGGAGGGGAAGGGCTTCACGCAGACAAGCTCGCCCTTCTCAGCCCGCACTGACGCTCCGGACTCGTCATAGACATCGACCGCCATGCCCAGCATCGGCCCCTGAATCTCGCCGCGCCAGACGGGCGACAGCGGGTTACCGCCGACAAAACAGCCGCAGATGTCGGTGCCGCCTGAAATCGACGCAAGCTGCATATCCGCCTTGATGCCGGACGACACGAAATCGAAGCTCTCGGCACTCAAGGGAGACCCGGTGGAGAGCATGGCGCGCAAGGCGGAGAGCTTGTGCGTCTCCCTTGGCTGAAGGCCGCTCTTCTTGACTGCATCGATGTATTTGGCGGATGTGCCGAAGATTGTCATCCCCTCGGCATCGGCATAATCGAACAGCACCCGCTCGGAAGGGTAGAAGGGAGAACCATCATACAGCAGCAGCGTGGCGCCCGCCGCGAGGCCCGACACGAGCCAGTTCCACATCATCCAGCCGCAGGTGGAGAAGTAGAACAACTTATCCGTGGGCTTTGTATCAGTATTCAGCACATGCTCAGAGAGGTGCTTGAGCAGAATGCCTCCCGCGCAATGCACGATGCACTTCGGAATGCCCGTGGTGCCTGAGGAATAGAGAATGTAGAGCGGATGATCGAAGGGCAGCTGCGCAAAGGTGATCGGCGCGTCGCTGTGGGCTGAGGTGAAGCTGTTCAGCGTCTCGCCATGCGGCAGCGCTTTCGCCACGGCCTCCGCCTCACCCAGATAGTCGATGACCAGCGCCGTCTCGACACTCGTCAATTCCTTCAGAACATTCGAGACCTTCTCGGCCATGCGGATGGTCTTGCCTGCGTAGTAATAGCCGTCACAGGTGATGAGGATCTTTGGCGCAATCTGGCCGAAGCGGTCCAGAATGCCGCGCTCGCCGAAATCGGGCGAGCAGGACGACCAGATGGCGCCGAGTGAGGAGGCTGCAAGGAAGCAGATGATTGCTTCCGGCATGTTGGGCACGATGGCGCACACACGGTCGCCCGCCGTCACGCCTGCCGCTGCAAAGGCCCGATGGAGCCTGGCCACCGCCTTGTTGAGCTCCGCCCAGCTCATGCGGCGGCTGACCTTATCCTCGCCCCGAAACACCAGCGCATCGGTATCGTCCGATTTCCGCAGCAGGTTCTCGGCATAGTTCAGCCGCGCATCGGGAAAGAACTTCGCGCCCGGCATCTTGTGGCCATCCACCAGCACGCGTTCACCGCGATGGCTGGCGGTCACCCCGCAGAAATCCCAAATGGCGCTCCAGAACGCCTCCGGCTCATCAACCGAGAAGCGCAGCACCTCATCAAACGTGCTGAACCCAAGGGGCATCATGAAACGATGCAGGTTGGAGGCGGCGATCCTATCGGGTCCGGGAGTCCACAGCGGGCGATCAGTCATCACAAAGCTCATTTCCAACTTGACGGAACATGCTCTAGTCGTGTCACACAAGGGCCGCAAGTCCCGCCCAAAAGCGGCGCGATTTCTGGAGTTTGCGATGTACGGACAACGATTGGTCTGGGGCACTGCCGCCCTGGTCTTGCTGGCGGCCCTGATCGGGAGCTGGCTGGTGCTGTCCCCCGGCTGGGCGGTAAAGGCCATCAGTCAGGCGAGTGAGGCCACCCTTGGCCGCAGTTTTGCGGCACAGGGCGGGGCTCACCTCGATTTCTCGCCGCTGGCAATCCGCATCGACGACGCCGCGCTCTCAGGCACGGAGCCGGGCGATAGCTTCATCACCGCAAAATCGCTGACCATCCCCGTGAGCATCAGCCAGTTGCTGTCGCGCACGCCGGACCTCTCCACCCTGAAGCTGACGGACGCCGAAATCGCCCTTGTCATTGACGAGACAGGCCGCGTGAGTTGGGACTTCCCGGACGCCGCGGCGGGCCTACCACTGAACATAACGCTCGAGCAGGCGACGATCCGCTATTTCGATGCGCGCAACAACCAGAGCCTCCGCCTCTCCAATGTCGATGGATTGCTCGCGGTCGATGCCGAGGGCCAGTTCACGTTTGCGGGTTCGAGCGTCATCAACTCGCGCCTGCTGCGCATTGATGCGTCCTTGAAGTCACTGGCCCGCGTCAATCGCGGCGGGTCGCCCTTCGATGTAGCGCTGTCCGGCGATATCGCCACGGTGAGTTTCAGCGGCATGGTGGCAACCGGCAATCTGCTGACCCTCGCGGGGCCGGTGAGCGTGGCAAGCCCTGATCCGGCAAGCGCCCTGCAGTGGCTGGGCATCACGATGCCTGAGGGAACGAAGCTTGCGTCGCCCCTCACGGTTGATGGGG
>JBEIDW010000129.1:0-8053 GCA_040383265.1 Hyphomicrobiales bacterium | reverse complement strand
CCCCAGAGGTCTTCATTCCGCAGTCCGCGCGGGCGGCTGCGCTACCCCGACCGGCTTCGCCGCCCGCGCTGGCGTCGAGGCCACCCATGCACTAACATTCAACCCGGACCACTCGTCGGGGGCCGATCAGATCGACCGCGGGATTTCCAGGTTTGAGCGAACGGCCCCCGCGAGAACGCCAAACACAAAGAACAATATTGCCGGATCAACGAAATTCTGCATGGGCCAGGCCTCTCCAGCCGCAGCGTTAGGCCAGGAGCGGCCGAATAAAAAATTGATTCTTCCGTGGTTTTATATAGACAGAAGTCTATGCACGTCACGTTTCGCCAGCTACGCCTCTTCCAGTCGCTCGCCGACACCGGCAGCGTCAGCCGCGCGGCGGCTGCCCAGAACGTCACCCAACCCACGGCATCGGCGCAATTGAAGGAAATCACCGAATCCGTGGGGTTGCCGCTGTATGAGGTGATCGGCCGGCAGGTTCACCTGACCGACGCCGGCCACCGCCTCGCCCAGACGGCGCGAGCGATCTCATCCGAGTGGGAAATCTTCGAACAATATGTTGATGGCGTGAAAGGGCTCTCGCGCGGGCGCCTGCGCATTGCGGCGGTGACCACGGCGAAATACTTCATACCCCGGCTGGTCGGCAACTTCTGCAAGCTCCATCCTGCTGTTGACGTTTCCCTCGAGGTGCTGAACCGCGACGGTGTCGTGGCGCGGCTGCGCGAGAACCTGGATGACATCTACATCATGACGACGCCTCCGGATTCGCTTGACCTCGATGACCAGGTATTCATGGACAATCCACTGGTGCTGATCGCGGCGCAGGGCGCTTTTCCACGTAAGTCAGGCGTGATGACCCTTGCGCAGCTGAAGGCCCAGCGCTTCATACTGCGTGAGCGTGGCTCCGGCACCCGGATGGCGGTCGATCAGCATTTCCGCAAACACCGATTCAATCCGGACATCAGCATTGAGCTGGGCAGCAACGAGGCAATCAAGGAGGCTGTTGCCGGCGGACTTGGAATCGGCATCGTCTCGCTGCACGCCCTGTCGCACGACAAGCCACGGGAGCTCCAAATACTGAAGGCCACGGGCTTTCCCATACTCTCGCGCTGGCACGTGGTGCACCTGCGCCCGAGGAGGCTTTCACCGATTGCTTCAGCCTTCAAGGAAAGCCTGCTGAGCTAAGTTCATGATCGAAAAAGCAAGAGCGAATGAGTTGGCATAACCAAGCAGGCACTTACTTGTCAGAAAGCCCATTCATCGCAGCACTCAAACCTTAACTACGGAGGACATAAACCTTGGATAAGCCCGTCATCGATAAGTCGAAGCTGCCCAGCCGCCATGTGAGCGTGGGGCCGGAACGCGCGCCGCACCGGTCTTACTACTACGCCATGGGCCTCACGCCCCAGCAGATCGCCCAACCCTTCGTCGGGGTCGCATCGTGCTGGAACGAGGCAGCCCCCTGCAACATCTCTCTGATGCGTCAGGCACAGGCAGTGAAGAAGGGTGTCGCCGCCGCAAACGGCACGCCGCGTGAATTCTGCACCATCACGGTGACGGACGGCATCGCCATGGGTCACCAAGGTATGAAGGCCTCGCTGGTCTCGCGCGAGGTGATCACCGACTCGGTCGAACTGACCATGCGTGGCCACTGCTATGACGCACTCGTGGGCGTTGCTGGCTGCGACAAGTCCCTTCCCGGCATGATGATGGCCATGCTGCGGCTCAACGTTCCGTCGGTGTTCATCTATGGCGGATCGATCCTGCCTGGAAACTTCAGGGGCAAGCCCGTGACGGTGCAGGACGTGTTCGAGGCCGTGGGCAAGCATTCGGTGGGCGCGATGTCCGACGAGGACCTGCTGGAACTGGAACAGAAGGCCTGCCCCTCCGCCGGATCCTGTGGCGCCCAGTTCACCGCCAACACCATGGCGACGGTGGCGGAAGCAATCGGACTTGCCCTCCCCTATTCCTGCGGTGCACCCGCCCCTTACGAGATCCGCGACACCTTCTGCTTCACGGCAGGTGAAAAGGTGATGGAGCTGCTCGCCAAGAACATCCGCCCCCGTGACATCGTCACGCGTAAGGCACTGGAAAATGCGGCCACCGTGGTGGCGGCCTCCGGCGGATCGACCAATGCAGCCCTTCACCTTCCCGCCATCGCGCACGAGGCCGGGATCAAGTTCGACCTCTTCGACGTGGCTGAAATCTTCAAGCGCACGCCCTACATCGCCGACCTGAAACCCGGCGGGCGCTACGTGGCCAAGGACCTGTTCGAGGTGGGCGGCATTCCCCTGCTGATGAAGACGCTGCTGGATCACGGGTTCCTTCATGGCGACTGCATGACGGTGACGGGCCGCACCATGGCCGAGAACATGGCAAGTGTGCAGTGGAACCCGGATCAGGACGTCATCCGGCCGGCCAACAATCCCTTCACCAAGACCGGCGGCGTGGTGGGCCTCAAGGGCAATCTCGCCCCAGAGGGTGCCATCGTGAAGGTGGCAGGTATGAAGAACCTTGTGTTCTCAGGCCCCGCCCGTTGCTTCGACACGGAAGAAGCCTGCTTCGAGGCTGTTTCAAAGAAGCAGTACAAGGAAGGCGAAGTGCTGGTGATCCGCTATGAAGGACCGCGCGGCGGCCCCGGCATGCGCGAGATGCTGGCAACCACCGCCGCGCTTTATGGCCAGGGCATGGGCGACAAGGTGGCATTGATCACGGATGGGCGCTTCTCCGGCGCCACGCGCGGCTTCTGCATTGGCCATGTGGGACCCGAGGCACAACTCGGCGGCCCCATCGGCCTGCTGAAGGACGGCGACATTGTCACCATCGATGCGGTGGAGGGCCTGCTGTCCTGCAATGTTTCGGATGAGGAGTTCGCACAGCGGCGGAAGACGTGGAAGCCCCGCGAGCATGGCTACAATTCCGGCACGCTGTGGAAGTACGCCCAGCAGGTCGGTCCGGCCGTCGATGGTGCCGTAACCCACCCCGGCGGCGCGGCTGAAGTCCGGACATATGCCGATGTCTAACAGGTCCAACCCCGCAGGCGCTTGACGGGGCATTGTTCGCGTATCCCTCCCGCCAAAGGGAGGGATACGCATCCCGCACGGCGAGGCACATCACACACCGCCAGGATGCCCCGCCTGAAAGCATTGTGGCGTTACGGTTTTCCGCTATGAGGAGTGCCAGGCGCGCAAGAAGTGGCGGACGCAATCCTTGATACCCTTCTCTTTCCGTTTGATTGATGTCCTGTGGTTCGCGGCTTTTGCCGTTGCCGCGTTTTCAGTCCTGTGGCTGGTTCTGGATCCCGTGCCGGCGGCATTCACCGCCTATCTTGCCGTCGTCATGGCCGCAATCACCCTGTCCGATCTCCGGCATTTCATCGTTCCGGATGTAATGTCGCTTCCCGCCATTCCGGTGGGGATTGCCGCAAACATCCTCGTCATGCATGACGCTTGGGCAACCGGCCTGTCGGAGAGCTTGTGGGGGGCCGTGCTCGGCGGAGGTGTGCTCTATCTGGTTCGCGCCATTCACTTCAGGTTGCGCAGGATCGAGGGTCTGGGGCTCGGCGATGTGAAACTGGGCGCTGTTGCAGGTGCCTGGCTAGGCCCTGGCCTGCTGGCGCCGGCCTGCCTTGCGGCAACACTCTCGGCCCTGCTGGCCGTTCTGCTGCTGGGCCTGCTCAACCGCACAGCCTACACGCAAAGATTGAGAATCCCTTTCGGCAGCTTTATCGCGCCCGTCATTCTGCTGTTCTGGGCCTTCCGTCTCTGGGGATGAGCGCAAGCGCCTCATAAAAACCGGTAAATGACGCTGATTTAAGTGTCGAATCACGCCACGATCCCCGAGAAGGTTAACGGATGACTAACTGCCTTGCCCGATGGACGCAGGCAGGTTTTGAGGAGCGTAAAGTAACCCGTGGCCGGTAGGCACCTGCGCAGAACAGGATGTGCGACCAAGCGCAGCGTCTGGCAACGCCTGGGCGCGCCCGTGGTGCTTTGCCTGTCCGGCCTTATGCTGGCCTCCTGTGAGGTTCCCACCGCATCGCTGGAAAGCATTGATCAGGTTGACCTCACCGCGAAATCTCCGCGCAAGGTGTCGAACCGTGGTGAAAGCCCCGCCCCCAAGAACAAATCGGGTGGCAGCCGCTATGAAATGTTCCCGGCCCCCGCGGGGTCGCTGCTTGGCAACGACCAGGAACCGCCTCCGGGCGTCGGCGCGCTCGATGATGGCAAGTTCACGGTGAACGTCGACCAGGCCTCGCTCCCAGAGGCCGCCAAGCTCATCCTCGGCGAGACGCTGGGCTACAGCTACATCGTGGATCCCCGCATTCAGGGCAGCGTGTCGCTGGTGAGCAACGGCGCCTTGAGCGCGCGCGAACTGCTGAGCGCCTTCGAAGCCGCGCTGCGCCTCACGGGCGCGGCCCTGATCCAGTCCGAAGGCACGTTCAAGATCGTGGCGCTGCAGGAGGTGCTGGACGGCGAGATGGGCAAGGCCGATTTCGGCAAGCAGGTCTCGGCCGGCTATGGCGTCAACGCCATCCCGCTCCGCTACATCAACCCCGCGACGCTGATGGAACTCACGGACAGCTTCATCGCCCGGTCGGGCAGCGTCCGGGCCTCCAAGGTTGGCAACATGATTTTGATCCGCGGGCCCGCGGAAGAACGCCGCGCGCTGGTGGATGTGGTCCTGTCCTTCGATGTCGACTGGATGAAGACGCAAACGGCCAGCATCGCCATTCTCGAGAATGGCCGCGCAGACGACGTGGCCAAGAAGGTTGAAGCGGTGTTCGCGGAGGATTCATCTGCCGCCGGCCCCAATGCCCTCAAGATCATTCCGGTGCCGCGCATCAATGGCATCATCGCGATTGCCAACAGCCAGGCCAAGGTGCGGCGCGCGCTGAACTGGATCAAGCGGCTCGACCAGGCGAGTGTCACTGACCCGAATTTCTACGTCTATGCGGTGCAGAACGGCAATGCGGTGGAGCTGGCAAAAATCCTCCGCGCCACCTTCACGGACAGCGGCGAAGGGGCCGGATCATCGGCCGATGTGGCGCCCGACCGCGACACGATGGCAGTGACGATGAACGACACCGAAGGCGGCCAGCAGCAGCAACAGCAATCCGCGCAGGGCGGTGCCGAGCCCGGCCAGACCGCAGGCGCTTCCGGCGAAATCGATCTGACCAACCCGACGACAGGCCCGGAAGATCCGGCAAACTTCGGGGGCGGCTCCGGCTCGGAAACGCGCATCACGCCCAACCCGGCCAACAACACGATCGTGATCCGCTCCACCCCGAAGGAGTACCGCAAGATCCTGTCGATGCTCCGCCAGATCGACGCGCCCGCCACCCAGGTGCTGATCAACACCACCATTGCCGAAGTGGTGCTCAATAACGAGTTGCGCTACGGCGTGCAGGCCTATTTGAACAATGGCGACGTGGGCGGCGGCTTCTTTGGCAATGACGCGACGCGCGCCCGCAATGGCATCACGCTGAAGCCCGCCATCCCGGGCATGAACTTCTTCGTCGGCAGCATCTCCGACCCGCAGGTCGTCATCGACGCGCTCTCGGGCGTCACCAATGTGCGTGTCGTGTCCTCGCCCTCCGTTCTGGTGCTCGAAAACGAAACCGCGACCATCAAGGTCGGCGACCAGGTACCGATCCAGACGCAGACGCTCATCACCGACGGCGGCAACAGCATGAACTCCTTCGAGTACCGCGACACCGGCGTGATCCTGAAGGTGAAGCCGCGCGTCAACGCCAATGGCGTGGTGACCATCGAACTCGGCCAGGAGCTTTCCGCCGAACGGCCCGCCGGCGACGTGGGGGTTGGCAACAACCCGACCTTCACCCAACGCTCCATCACCAGCAAGGTGTCGGTGAACGACCAGCAGACGGTGCTGCTCGGCGGCCTCATCAGCGGCCGGGAGGATGGCATCCGCCAGACCGTGCCGGGGGCCAACAAGGTTCCCCTGCTGGGCAACCTCGTCGGCACCACAGACAACACCGCACGGCGCAACGAGCTCATCATCTTCATCACGCCGAAGATCATCCGCAACGGCGAGGACGCGGCCCGCGAATCCCAGGAACTGCGCGACAAGATGCGCAACCTGAACTTCAACTGAGATCAGCGGCGAAGACAGAATAAATTATTTTGTTTATCTGATAAATGTAATTGATTTCACATCTTGATCTGCCCAGCTGATCGTTTACACTTCATCCGGATTGGTGATGTGGCATTGGGACAGTTCCTCACAGCCGTTTTTGAAATGCGCCCCACGCGCCGGAAGGCGGCGGTGATGGAGCGCGTGCGCAACGCAGCGGAAGATGTGTTCTGGTCTGTCCTCTCCCCCACGAACAGGGCGGCGGCTGAACAGGCGGTCGCCACCGAAGACCGGGCCGAGCGCCGCAAACTGCTGGGCGCATATTCCGAACAGACACTCGCCCATGCGGCGCGCGCGGGCCTGTGTGAACCTGTGGCACAGGGCCTGTCGCGCGATGTGGGCATGGCGGTATCAAGCTATGTCGAATTGCGGCGCCGCGGCAGGGACGCGGAGTGGCCCTCGCGCCGCGTCGCGCAGGCATCCGGCTTTGAACTGGGCCTCGATGCGCTGGCAGCCGCGACCACAGCGGAGGAGGAAACTGCGGCGCGGAACATGCTGACATCGCAAAGCCGTCCTGCACCCCTCCGCCCGCTGACCTTCGCGCGTGAGCGCGATGCGCGGATCGTTCGCAAGTCGGCTCATGGCGCGATATCGGTCGTCCTCAATATCCTGAGTGCGAAGGACGGCAAGGCGCGGCAGATGGACATGGCCGCGGGGGTGGACGCCTCCACCGGCGAGGCGTTGAAGGCGATGGCCTCGAAAGCCAAGATCATCGTGCCGCTGTCCTGCTCTCTCTGGCATGAGCAGACGTTCCTCGGCGGGCGTGCGGTGCTTCGCTCCAGCATGATCATCCGGCGCGGCGATCGCTGGTTCCTCCAAAGCCAGTTCGAGATGGCGGATGCGAAGCCCGTGAAGGTTGAAGGCACGCTGGGGGTTGACCGGGGGCTGGCGAACACGCTGTCTGGCGCGGCGGTGGATGCGGCGGGCGCGGTCAGGGCCTTGCCCGTGGTTTCAGGCTCTGCGGTGGGCGACATGATCCGCGCCATTGACCTGAAGGACAGGGCCTATAAGCGGCGCACCGGGCGCGTTGGCCTCCAGCACCGCCGCCGCGTGGATCAGATGCTGCATGAGATCACCAACAGGATCGTGGCCGAAGCGAAGAACCGCCGCCTGCAAGTCACCATGGAGGACTTGAGCGGCTTCAAGCAGACCATCGTGCAGCGCCGCGTGAAGGGCGCGCGGCGCAACCCCTGGGCCAGAAGCTTGAAGAAGGCCCAGCTGGGAAAGATCGAGGTGCTGCTGGGCTACAAGCTGTCGCTTGCCGGGCTGCCACCGCTGCGGGCCGTGCCGGCCGGCGGAACATCCATCACCTGCTCAAGCTGCGGCCATGCCGCGAAGGAGAACCGGCCGGAGCAGGCCGTATTCAAATGTGCCGCGTGCGGCTTTGCAGCCCATGCGGACGCCAACGCCGCCGTGCAGATCGCCCGGCGGGGGCTGATGAAGGTCAGGAAGGGTGACAAGCTTGCCACCCTTCACAGGAACATGGCCGTGGCGCTTTCAAAGCAGCCCGGCGATGGTGGGCTTGGGCTTCTGGCGGCGTCTGCCGCCGGAGGGTTCGTTGCAGCCCACGCTTCTGCGCGGGAGCCGAATGAGCCTGAAGCGCCGCAAGGCGTGGAGGGCCTTAACTCCGGTGTGGGGCAAGAACTCACCGATGCCGCCAAAAACCGCCGCAAGGCGGTATTCGCAGAGCGTGGCGGCACCAATTCCGAAGGGCAAAACACCGAAAGGCTGAGCGCTGTGAAGGGTTTGGACGATGCGCGGTGATGTCACCCCCGGTTTACCCGGTGAGCGCAACACGCTGTGCGTATCACGAACCTCGGCGGCGGGTGATGTCACCCCCGGTTTACCCGGTGAGCGCAACGGGTGCCGTTGCGTTAAAGGCGCTCAGAAAGGTGAT
>JBEIDW010000128.1:0-8061 GCA_040383265.1 Hyphomicrobiales bacterium | reverse complement strand
GTGAGCGCAACAGTCCGCATCGTGGCCGGAAAGCTTCCGGCGGTGATGTCACCCCCGGTTTACCCGGTGAGCGCAACGATGATTCCGGAGAGCCAAAACAGCCGGATGGTGATGTCACCCCCGGTTTACCCGGTGAGCGCAACCTTTCCAGGCGCATTTCACCGCGCACTCCGGCGTCATTCCGGCGAAGGCCGAAATCCCGCTGTCTTTCCAACTCCGTGAAGATTGAAGTTGACCCCCGCCCTTCGCCCTCAGTTGCCGCCTTCGGGCATCGGGTCGGGGGGCATGGGCATGTCGGGCGCTTCGCCTTCTTCCATGGCGGGAGGTTCCAACGGCTCATCGGTGGCCTCGAACATGGCGAGTTCCACATTCTGCTCCGGCGTGCCAAGGGTGAGCGAGCGCGGGCCCAAGGCCAGCACCCGCCATTGCTGAACCTCCTGGCCTTCGCGCACGAAGACCACTTCGCCGGTGTCATTGAGGCGCAGCGCCGCAACGCGGCCCGATGGGCCCGATGACACGGCGAGGAGCCGGTAATCCCCGGCGACAGGCCCCTGCTCTTCGGTGATGGGCTCAGGCGGTGGTTCAGGCGGGGCGGAGACATCCGCCACCGGCGGCGGCGCATCGGCGGGGCGGGGCGTGCGGCCGGGGTTGAACAGCGGCTGCTCGACAATGGCCGGGAAGGACTGGGGATCAAGCCCCTGCAGAGGATTGAGCTTGAAGCCCTCGCGCGGCGCGCCGCCCACCGGCACAACCGCCTGCGGAGTGCCTGGTTGGGACTCACCGCTTTCCGGCGCCGAAGGCTGCAGGAGGCCGGAGAGCAGCCCGCCTTCACCAGTCAGCACATAGGCGGCCAGAACGGCGGCGGCGGCACTCATGAGAACCAGGCGGCGGTTCATGGCGTAGGCCCCAGTCCATAGGCTGCAAGCCGCAGCGACATCGCCAGCGCCTCCGACGGGTATGGCTGTTCACCCGGGCTGCCGGCCAACTGCGGCTTGATCTCGAAGCCGGTGACGGACACCAGCGGCAGGCCGGATTCCATGTCGGCAAGGAAGCTCCGCAACTGTTCGATGCTGCCCGTGGCATCAACCGAGAGCCGGTAGGCGGACAGGCCATCCGCCGCTTCGGTTGGAAGCGGCGTCATGCGCATGACGGTGAGGCCATTCCTGAGGGCCGCCGCATTCACCGCACTCTGGAAGGCGGCCAGCGTGGTGCCCGCCGTCTCGCCGGGCAGGAACAGCCGGGCTGGCTCGTCCGCCTCCGTCAACCGTACGCCCCCGCTTTCGGCAAGGCGCTCCGCCCGCGCGGCGATCAGATCATATTGTGTCTTGTCCGCCGCCGCCTGCTGCTTGAGGCCACCCAGCCAGAGAAAGGGTAGAACCGCCAGCAGCACGGCAAGGCCGATGCCCGCAAGCACCACAAGGCCGCCCTTGCGCGCCAGCGGCGACAGGCCAGACATGGTGGTGCCGATGCTCATGGCGCGGCCCCCGCCGGGGGCTGCTCCAGCACGGCCTCGATTGCGAAAGCATCCGCGCCGAGTTCGGCATTGGCTTGCGTCGCGGAGGCGAAGTTCACATCGCGGAACGTGCCGGCCTCCTCCAGAATGGCGATGAGGGCGGGAATATCCTTGCCCTGCCCCTTCATCTCGATCTTGTCATTGTCGAGCGTCAGGCTCTCGAGCCACACGGTGGCAGGCAAGAGGCTGGAGAGCTCGTTCAGCACGGCCACTGCCGGCTGGCGCTGCAGACGCTCCGTATACAAACGGTTTGCGGCATTGACGGGCGCAGAGTTCCCCTCGCCGCTGGCTGCGCCCTGAATGCGCGCCATCAGCGTGGCGGTCTGTTCCCGGTAATGCGCACCTTCGGAATAGGCCTGCCATGCGAGGTAGAGGCCGAACCCCATGACGCAGGCCGCAGCCGCGCCAAGTGCAGCGGCGGCCTTGAGGGCACGGCGCTCCACCTGCAACTGTTCCTCGCTGCCGCCGAAATCCACCGGAACCACATCATCATCGGCAAGCCGCACCGTGGCCTTGCGCAAGGCGATGCCGAATACGCCCAGTTCAGCCGCGCATTCTTCGAGCAGGCTGCGGCTGACCACCACCGCATCAGCCGTCACATGCGCGGTGTCCCCCGGAATGTTCCGCATGCGCTGCCCGACCGCCGAACGTGCGAGCGGCCAGGGCGCGAAGCCCTCCACCTTGTTGCGCACTATGGCTTGCAGCACATCGGATGTTTCGGCGGGAAGCACGAAACTGCTCATCACGGCAAGCTCCGGCGCGAGTTCCAGCGCCGCCGTCTTGCCGGGGCCAGCACCGAACTTCACGGCAACGGCCTTCACGGCCTCCGCCGGGCGCCCTGGCGCGCGGTACAGCACGTCCCCGGCCGCGCCGGCCACGTCAGTTCCCGAAAGGCCAACGCGCAGTGTCAGGGCCGGATGCCGGGACAGCGCGCGGCGCGCCGCCAGCTCGGAGACGAACGCCCGAACCGCCTGCATGATGCCACTATCCTGAAGGTTCACCGATCCGCTTCCCTAAAGCCCTGAAACCGACAATGTGCGGAACGGCAAAGGGCCGCCCTCCAAGAGTTGCACGACAGCGCCCGCGCTGCTCTGCGCAATAACGCCCGGACCGTCGATCAAGCGCACACCGATCATGAAAACCGACGGGTCCTCCACTGCCAAGAACGGTTTGAGCCGCTCGAGAATCTGCACGAACCGGCCATTCTCCTTCCATGCGCGGTTCTTCCGGGCCTCGTCAATGGCTGCGATGTCCTGTGGCGTCAGGCCCGGAATGACCCCGAGCAGGGAGGGCGGCGCGGCGAGAGGGTTCACCCGCGCGGTCGGGTTGAACACCGTCAGGCTGGCAGAAAGAGCTTGCACCGCCTTATCGTCAACCGCCTCCGTCGGCGCAAGCCCGAGCATCTGATCCAGCGAGAGGAACACGGCAGGCAGGGGTTTCGGCTTCTCCCCGGCGGCCCCGGTGCTGTCCTCCATCTGTCGGATGCCTGTGGGTGGTGCCGCCTGCCCCCCGGCGGGCGGCTCTCCCGGCCCTGGCTGCTTGGCCTCAGGTTGATCGGCGGGCTTTTCTTCGGCCTTCTTCCGCATGTCCTCGATCTGGACGGAAAGCCCCTCAGCCATGTCGGCTTTAAGAGTGCTGCTCAGGACAGCAGACAGGAGCTTCATGTCGGCGCGGTTGATGTCCGCCAGGCCCGCAGCATCTCGGATGATGAGCTGCACCCGGATGCCTTGGCCCAGATCCATCTCCATCGGCGTGCCATCGAACAGCGCCCGCTGTGCCATCGGGGTGGCGGCGATCAGCGCCTTGGCGCCTTCGAGGCCGGAACGGAGCGCGAGGCGGCTGGCCAGCAGCCGCTCCTCCAACCGCTCCGACGAAATGCCTGACCGCGTCAAGGTGGTGACGGCGACCACCATGACCGACATGATCGCCACGGCCAGCAGCACGGCGACCAGCACAATGCCGCGCTCGCCCCGGCGCGTCATGGCGTGCCACCCTGAGGCTTGGGCGGGGCGCAGTCCGGCCCTTCGGAGGCGCATTGCACCTCTCCATCGATGCCGAGCGGCTGCGCGAGCAGCGGCATGGCAAGGCGGCCGGTGCTGCGATCCGTAACGGTCAGGCTGATCTGTTCCGGCATGGCGCGCGGCATGGTCCAGTCAGCGCTCCACGCAACTTCCCCGCTGCGCGGGGCGCGATAGGCGAAGGCGATGCCGTAGTCCCCTTCAAGAAGCACCACGGGGTCGCGCCATTCCCGCTCACCGTCAAAGGTTTCTCCGGGCAGAAGCGGCGACCGCTCGCGGATCAACTGCGCGCGCTCATCCCCCGCCACCCTGAGGCGCACGAGATAGAGGCCGGGCCGCGCCACGCCCGCCCACTCAGTGAGCGGGTAGATCATCTGTCCGGCGGTGCCATCGAACCAGTAACCCTGCGCCTTGTCATCTCCCTTCAACCTGATCTTGGCAATGCGCGCCACGTCATCGGAAAAGACCTGCGAGGCCGTCGACAGCGCGGCATTGCTGGACAGGCGGCTGCGAGCCCCCTCGCTGCCCTGCCTGATCACCGTCATGGCAAGATTGAGCGATACGAGAATGAGCGACGCGAGCGCCAATGCCGCCAGCACCTCGACGAGGGTGAAGCCAGACTGTCCCGCCTCCGTCCGGGTGGATTGTCTCACGCTCAGCATCACCGGCCCAGCTTGAGGGCAGAGGCCGTCATCCGCCCGCCCTTTCCCCAGCCTGCCGATGCCGTGAGCCTGTACATGCGATAGCCCGGCGGCAGCACCGCTCCCGCGGGAGCAACAGCCTCCTCGATGGCAAGAGTCCAACGATAGGGGCCTGAGTCACCTTCGCGCTGTTCAGGTGCCGCGGTGGCGGCGGAGAGTTCATCCTCGATGAGCGACTTCACCAGCGTGCGTGCGCCCATGCGCATGTCGATCGCCGTCACACTGGTGAGCGACTGGCTGGCGCCGCGCATGAGCACCACAGTGGCCGCCGCGGCAATGGCTAGGCCAACCAGCACCTCCACCAGCGAAAAGCCTGCTTCACCCCTGCCGGACATCAACCTGCCCCGTAAGCCAGATGACGCGCAACACATAGGTCTGGCCGCGATAGCGGAACGGCAGCGTGGCGCCGGACGAATTGCCTGCGGGATAAAAGCGGATCACAAAACCCCCAGCGCCCGAGCCGGGAACACTGGCCAGCTTGCCATCCAGCGACACGCCTTGCGGAACCTTCAGGATCTTGCCAGCAGCCGGAAAGGCCAGTTGGCGGCCCTCAGGATCAAGCAGAACATCCTGTTCCACCATGGTTTCGATGGCAGCGGTGCGCGCCGAGCGCATCATGGCCTCAGCCTCGATGAGGAACGCACGGACATTGGCTGTCTCGATGCTGCTCCGCCCACCCTGGACAACGGCCGTCGCGGCCAGCGCCAGTATGACCAGCACCGCCAGCATCTCGACGAGCGTGAAGCCCGCTTGGCCGTCAGTTCGCGATGTCGGCATCCTCACCCGTTCCGCCTTCCTTGCCATCGCCACCATAGGACTTGATGACAAAGGGCACCCCGCCCTGCGCGCCCGTCTCGTAGACATAGGCGCGGCCCCATGGGTCTGCCGGGAGATCGGCCTTGGCGAGATAGGGGCCGTTCCAGCCGGGAATGGTGCCAACCGGCTTCACCAGCACGACCAGCCCTTCGGCGGGTGTCGGATAACGGCCCACATCGATGCGGAACAACTCAACCGCCGTTGCCAGTCCTTGCATCTGAACCTGCGCCGTCTTGCTGCGCGAACTGCCGAGATAACCGACGACACGCGGTCCGATGATGCTGGCGATGAGAACGAGGATCACCAAAACCACCAACAGTTCGACAAGGGTGAAGCCCGATTCGCCAGAGCGGCCGTGGCGCGGGCCTGCGATCATGCGTTGCCTGATGGACTGGAGAAACGTGCGGTTCATTTCAGAAAGCTCTCTTCCTGTTGGGGTGATCAAATGGCGAGATCGTTGATGCTGATGACGGCGCTCATCAAGGATACGATGATGAAACCGACAAAGACACTGAGAACGAGAATGATGACGGGGCCCAGAAGGGCGAGCGAGCGGTCAAGTGTGCGGTCAAGTTCATCCTCAAGAATTTCACTGGCGCGGCTGATGCCGGGCGCAAGGTTTCCGGTTTCGCTGCCAACTTTCAGCATACGGGCCAGAAGCGGCGGAAATATGCCCGACGCCTCAAGCGGCGCGATGAAGTCCTCCCCGCGCCGGAGCGCCACCTCCATGGCCCTGGTGGTATTGGTGATGCGGCGGTTCAGTTGCGTTCCGCCAATGATCTTCAGGCTTCCCGGAAGCGTCATGCCGGCCGCCGTGAGCGCGCCCAGAATGCGGCAGAACTGCGCGATCTCCATCTTCATCAGCAGCTTGCCGATGATGGGAAGCCGCATGGCAAGCTCCCGCAAAAACGAGGACAGCCTCGTATGCCGCCACGCCAGCACCAGCGCAATGGCGGCGGCGCCCACCCCAATGACCACCAGCAGGCCATTGGCAATGAGCCAGTCGGACATCGAGATGACAAACTGCGCCTCTGGCGGAACCGGCGCGCCGCTGCCCAAGATCATGTCCTTGATGCCCGGCACCACCGAAACCATGATGAAGCTCACCACGCCAATCGACAACACCACCAGCAGCACAGGATAAGCAAGCGCGGAGATGACCTTGCCACGCGCCTTCTGCTCGTGCTCGCGCGCCGTCGCAACGCGGCCCAGAACGGACGACAGCGTACCCGTCGCCTCGCCCACTTCGACCATCACCAGATAGAACGGCGGAAAGACACCCGATGCCGCAAGCGCATCGTGAAATGTCTTGCCCTTGCGGATGTCGGCCTGAAGCCCTGCCAGCACGGCGGAGAATTGCTTGGAAAACGTCTCACGCGACAGGATGTCGAGAGCGCGGTTGAGCGTTGTACCCGCCTCCAGAAGCCAGGTGAGCTGCCGGGTAAACACCGTGATTTCATCAGCGGCGATGCGGTTCTGGCCCAGAATCGACATGCCGGAACTGCCAGCGTCCGCACCCTCCTCCTTCACCGAGATCGGGTGCAGACCCTGCCCCGCAAGGCGGCTCAGCACCACGGAACGGTCGGCCCCTTCCATGGTGCCATTCACCCGCTCGCCCCCGTCACTCACTGCCTGATAGCTGAAGCGCGCCATCAATCCTCCGACGTCACGCGGCCAACCTCCTCGATGGTGGTCAGGCCCTCGCAGCATTTGCGCAGGCCATCAGCCATCATGGTGGTCATGCCGGACCGGCGCGCTGCCTGCGAGATGACTTCAGCCGAAACATCAGGCTTGATAAGCCGGCGCAATTCCTCATCAATCACGAGCACTTCGAAGATCGCAGCGCGCCCGCTATAGCCGGTGCCGCCGCAATAGGCACATCCCTTGGCGCGCCACAGCGTCAAGGGTGGGGTGAGCCCGGCATAGGCGGTGGCGGGAAGCTGAGCGATGAGGTCAGCGCTCGCTTGATAGGGTTCCTTGCAGTGCGGGCACAGCTTCCGCACCAGACGCTGGCCCACGACGCAGCGCAGCGTGGAGGCGATCAGATAGGCCTGAACCCCAAGGTCAAGCAGGCGGACAATCGCGCCCGCGGCAGAATTGGTGTGAAGCGTCGTCAACACCAAGTGGCCAGTCAGCGCAGCGTTCACGCCGATCGAAGCGGTTTCGCCGTCGCGCATTTCACCGACCATCATGATGTCCGGGTCGAAGCGCAACAGCGAACGCAGGGTACGCGCGAAGGTCAATCCGATCTCGGGGTGAATCTGGATCTGGTTGACACCCGCGACCTGATACTCGACCGGGTCTTCGATGGTGACGATCTTGCGGGCCGGATCATTCAGGTGACCGAGCGCACCTGCCAAAGTTGTCGTCTTGCCACTACCCGTCGGCCCCGTCACCACAATCATGCCATGCGCGTGGGACAGCTCCCGCTTGAAGCGAACCATGTCGGCGTCTGACATGCCGATACGCGCCAGATCCGGGGCCTGCGTATTGGAACTCAGGAAACGGATGGCGATGCTTTCTCCATGAATGGTCGGCATGGTGGCGACGCGGATGTCATAGTCGCGGTCGGCGATCCGCAGCCTGGCGCGGCCGTCCTGCGGCAGGCGTTTTTCTGCAATGTTGAGATTGGTCAGAATCTTGAGGCGTGACACGGCAGCCCGCCCCAGTTGCGACGGTAGCCGCTCCACCTCGCTCAACCGGCCATCCACCCGGCGGCGCACCGCCACATAGCTCCGCGATGGCTCAATATGGAGGTCGGTGGCCCGAACCGTGGACACCTCGCGGAAAATCCGGTTCAGCAGATCGATCACTGGCGCATCAAGCGCCAGATCCTTGAGGATTTCATCGTCCTCAGCCACAGCGCCCGGCTGCGACGATTCCGCCCTCGCGCTCTCGTCCTGGCTCAGCCGCTCGATGGCGGCGAGGATCTGATCATCGGCGGCCAGCTGCGGCGCAATGTCGAGGCCCGCCGCAAGCCGCAAAGCCGAGATCGTGCGTTCATCGGAAGGAT
>JBEIDW010000127.1:0-8085 GCA_040383265.1 Hyphomicrobiales bacterium | reverse complement strand
GTGGTCACCGCGCAGAAGCGTGAGCAGAATCTGCTCGACGTACCCCTTTCGATTCAGGCGATTTCGGGTAAGCAGCTTGAAGAGCAAGGCACCAAAGAGCTGAACGATCTAATTGAATCGATCCCCGGTGCGTCAAGCGTGTCGCGCACGGCCCCGGGCTTTGAAACGATCCAGATCCGCGGCATCGCCAGCGGCACCACCGGCGATGCAACTGTTGGATATTATGTCGATGACGTGCCCTTCAGCGTGCCCAACCTGCAGCTCGCTCCGCCCTCGCGACTGTTCGATCTCCAACGGGTCGAGGTGCTGCGCGGCCCGCAGGGTACGCTTTATGGCCAGGGCGCGATGGGCGGCACGATCCGCATGGTGACCGCCTCGCCGGATTACAATGAAGTGCTGGGCCGTGCCCAGATCGAAGGCTCGACGACCGCGGGCGGCGAAGGCAGCTATGCGTTCGATGGCGTTTTCAACGTGCCGATTGCGCCAGGCACTGCGGCGCTTCGGGTGAGCGGCGGATACGAACGCGTCGGCGGCTTCGCCGATGTGGCCCGCGCGAGCGGGACTACGTTCAACGTCACCCGCAAGAACGTAAACGACACCGAAAGCTGGAACATCCGCGGCAAGCTGGGGATCAAGGCTTCGGATGATGTCACGATCGAACTGGGTGCGTGGCGGGTCGAGAACATGCTCGACTACCGCAACTCGATGGATTCGGCTGATCCCGAACTCTATCGCGACACGACCGGTCCGGACACGAGACCAAATTACATCAAAACCACGCTGACCCTGCTCTCAGGCGTGGTGAAAGCCGATCTGGGCAGTGCAGAGCTGACCAGCTCAACCTCCTACATCGATAGCCTTCTCGATTTCGATGCGTCGTTCCTCTATTCGCCATTGTTTGGCAGCGGTTATGTGCGCAACGATTCAACCTTCAAGACCACAGCGTTTACGCAGGAACTGCGCCTCGCATCGACAGCCGATGGTCCGTTCAACTGGCTGGTTGGCGGCTATTACAGCGACGGCAAGATTGAAAGCGACATCTGCCTTGGCGTGATTGTCGCTTGCCCAACCCCATTTCCTGCTGGAGGCAACATCAATTCAACCGGACGGATAAACACCAAGGCCTTCGCCATTTTCGGCGAACTGTCCTACGCGCTGTTCGATGACCGGCTGGTGGCTACGGTTGGCGGCCGCCATTTCGAGGACAAGCGGACAACTGCCGGGATTAATCGTTACACCAACCTAGCGACCCCGGCGGATAGCGACACATTCAGGTCTTTCAATCCCCGTTTCAACCTTTCCTACAAATTTGCCGATGATTTCCTGGTTTACGGCAATGTCGCGAAGGGCTTTCGCAGCGGCTCATTCCAGACTCCGGCTCAGGCTGCGTCTGCTTCGACCGCGTTGGGCATTACCGTGCCGACTGCGATCCAGCCAGACCAGGTTTGGAGCTATGAAATCGGTGCCAAGGGCAAGATAGCGGACGGCTTGCTGACAATCGATGCAGCACTCTATCAGATCGACTGGACAAACATTCAGCTCCAATCGACCATCAACGGTGTTGCGACGCTCTCCAATGGGGGCAATGCCCGTAGCAAGGGCATCGATCTTGGGATCATCCTTCGTCCGGCTCAAGGCCTGCAATTCCAGGCTGTCGGCAACATCAATTCGACCGAATTCACATCAGTCCTCCCGGCAATCGTTGCCCTGAACCCGCGCGCGGCCCCTGGCAGCCGCATCCCGGGCGTTCCTGAGAGTAGCCTCAGTCTTTCGGCTAGCTACAACTGGAACTTCGGAAGCTCGGACCTCAAGGGCAGCTTTGCGGCCGGATATACCTTCCGCAACAGCCAGCTCGACTCGACTGGTGTCTCGACCGACAAGCTCAACGAATTCAATCTACGAGCCGGAATATCACAGGATAGCTGGCGCCTGACGGTGTTCGCTGACAATCTGTTCAACGAGCGCGTTGCCCTTGTGCGCGGGAGCCTCGGTATCCAGCCGAACTTCCCGCGAAAGATCGGCGCACGTTTCTCTGTCGACTTCTGACCGGCAATCTCTCCGTGAACCGGACTGGAGCAGTGTCAACTTACGGGTTGGCGCTGCTCTTTTTTGTCAGCTTTTTTAATTATCTCGACCGGATGGTCATCGCCGTCATGGTCGAGCCGATGAAGCGTGACCTTGGCCTGACCGACACCCAGCTTGGTCTCGTGTCAGGGCTGGCCTTCGCCTTGCTTTACGCAACCTGCGGAATACCACTGGCGCGCTTTGCCGATCAGGGTTCGCGCAAGTGGTTGCTGACCATCTGCCTGACAATCTGGAGCACGATGACTGCGGTGACCGGTCTGGCCCGCAATTTCACAGAACTTTTTCTGGTTCGGATGGCTGTCGGGATAGGCGAGGCTGGCTGTGTGCCTGCGTCACATTCCCTGATCGGCGACATGTTTTCACCAGAGCGGCGCGCGCTTGCAGTCGGTGTATTCCAAGCTGGTGGACTGATCGGGTTGAGCGTCGGCCTGGCTGCGGCTGGAATGGCTGCCGAAGCTTATGGATGGCGCGCTGCCCTGGTGGGTGTTGGGTTGCTGGGTCTGCCGCTTGCCTTGCTTATGGCATTCACGATGCCGGAGCCTCAGCGCAAGCACTCCCAAACACATCGGGAAAGCGCGCGTGCCGCCCTTACCTCGCTTGCCCATTCAAGGCCGCTGGTTCATCTCGTTGTCGGGCTCGCGATCGGTTCTTTCGCAACCTATGGCATGGCGCAGTGGCTACCGGCCTTCTTCATCCGCAGCCACGGTCTCTCGCTCACCGGGGCCGGACTCTATGGCGGCTTGACGGCGGGGGCCGGCGGCGTGCTTGGCACTTTGCTCGGAGGGTGGGCGATGGTGCACCTGCGCCCTCGAGACCAGCGCTGGGAGCTGTGGCTGCCAGCCTGCTGCTACCTTGGCTGCATTCCGTTCTACCTGGCGGCATTCTGGGTCGACAGTGCGATCCTGGCCTATGGCATCAAGTTTGGCGCGATCTTTATCGCTGCCGCTGGCGGCGGAGTTGCGCTGGCAGCGATCCAGAGTTTTGCCGAACCACATCGACGCGCAACAGCGGTGGCCGTGATGATGTTCCTGTCGTCGCTGATCGGGCTGGGGCTAGGGCCAGCCGCCGTGGGACTTGCAAGCGATTTCTTGAGCACGGCCTTCGGACCGGAATCGTTGCGTTATGCGCTAATGCTGTCCACGGTCTTTCTCGGCTGGGCGGCCTGGCACTTTCTCGCCGCTGCGCGGTCGCTTCCCAAGTTGTTAGGCGGAGGTTCTGATGCTGATTGTTTTTCCGATCTATGATCAGTTCACGACGCTCGATCTGGTTGGCCCGATTGAGGTTCTGTCGCTGCTGCCTGATGTTGAGGTCAAAGTTGTCGCCATCCAGCGCGGGATTGTCTGGCCAGACAATGCCGCCTTGCCGGTGATCGCTCCGTTCGCGCTCGATGAGATAGCCCATGCTGACGTGCTGATCGTTCCGGGGGGCACCGGCACATTGGCGGCGCTTGAAGACCGCCAGCTGGTTGAATGGATTGCCCGGATTGATCAGACTTCCCAGTGGACTTGCTCGGTTTGCACGGGTTCGTTGCTGCTCGGCGCAGCAGGGCTGCTAAACGGGAAACCGGCGACAACGCATTGGGCCATGCTCGATGCCCTGCGCGTCTATGGGGCCGAGCCGGTGACGGAACGGTGGGTGCGGTCTGACAAAGTGATAACCGCGGCAGGGGTTTCGGCGGGCATTGATATGGCCTTGCAGCTTGCAGCGCTGGTTGCGGACGAGCAAATGGCCCGCGCGATTCAATTGGCGATCGAATATGATCCCGCGCCGCCATTCACGGCAGGATCGCCAGAAACAGCTGGAGCAGGCATCGTCGCAGCGGTGGCGGAAGGGCAAACGGCTTTGACAACGCGCCCCATGCGGACCCGTCCAAATCTAGGTTTCTTGACGCAATAACGCTCAGTTCAATGCCTGCCGCCGCAGCCAGTCGACAACGAGCCGGTTGACTACGTCAGGCCGCTCCAGATGCAGGAAATGTCCTGCCGCCGGGACGCGTAAAACGGTCAGGCCGGCCGGAAAATCCGCTTCCTGCATCGCCGCTTCGAACACATCTGGGGCGATACAGCCGTCGTCCTCACCGACAATACCATGGCTCGGCACAGCGATCGGATCAACAAACAGCGCCTGTGTCGCGATCCCGGCGTCTGATCCGACATCAAAGGCCTGCCGATACCAATCGAGCGTCGCCTTGCTGACACCAGGCTGAGCAAAGGTCGCGCGCATGTCTGCCAAGGGCCCATTGGGATCCTGCCAGCCGGGTGACCAGGTCCGCCACAGCCGTTCGAGCCAGGCGCAATTGTCAGCAATGATGCCGGCATCGGCCTCGGGCGCCTGAAACTCCATAATGTAGTGCGAACGCGCCTGCTGTGCCGGATTGACAGCATAGGCTTCGGCAAACCGCACCGGGTGAGGAACCGACAGGACTGTCAGTGACGCGATCTTGGCTGGTGCCAGCGCCGACGCCGCAAAGGCAATGGTTGCGCCCCAATCATGGCCGATCAAATGAACCGGTCCGCCGCCCAGTTGATCGACCCAAGCCGATACGTCTTCTGCCAGCCGCACGGCATGGTAATCGCCATCGGCCGGCTGCGATTGCGGCTCATAACCCCGCATCGCCACCGCCACACCGCGAAACCCGGCCTCGGCCAAAGCAGGAAGCAAGGCATCGAAGGTGTGGAGCGTGTCGGGAAATCCATGCAGGCAAAGCGCCACTGGCCCTGCGCCCATTGCCCGCGCCGAGAAGCGCAATGGGCCGTTGGTGAGCGTGCATTGTTCGATCCCGCTCACAGCCGCAAATCGCTCCACGGATCGATCATGATTTTTGCGTGGGCTTCAGGATCGCCCAGCGCGTCGAACGCATCGGCGATGCCCTCCAGACCGACCGTGCCAGTCACTAGCGGTCTCCAGTCGAGCTTTCCTTCGGCTATTGCTGTCAAAGCCTCGGCAAATTCCTCGGGCGCATAGTAGAGGACAAATTGGAGATTGAGCTCCTTGGCGATGGCAATCATCGGGTTGAAGCTATCCTCGCCCTGCGGAATGCCCGCAACGACAATCTGTGAACCGACCGGGGCTTCGACAATCGCCTGCGACAGCACGCCGCGCACCCCGGTGCAGTCGAAGACGATCGCGGGGCGGCCTTCGGGCAGTTTGGCAAACGGCGAGGTCTCTTTGGGGTGCACCGTGATAGTTGCGCCCATGGCTTGCGCCAGTTCGCGGCGCTTGGGCGAAAAGTCAGACGCGATGATCACCGAAACACCGCGCATCCGCAGCACGGCGGCAATGGCCAGACCAATCGGGCCGCAACCCAGGATCACACAGGGGTGGCTATCACCATCGAGGAGCGATTTGGCGACCGCGTGGACACCGATCCCGAGTGGTTCCACAAGAGCCGCAGCGGCATCGGGGACGCCATCGGGAATCTTCAGCAGAAGCGCTTCGGAGCCAAGAAAGTATTCGGCATAGGCACCGTCCACTTCGACATTTGCCCCGATCGCTATCGGCACACCATCGCGCAGCAGGAACGGGACTGACACGACGCGGTCGCCTTTTGCCAATGTCTGCTGCGTGTCAGGGCCGAAATCGACAATCTCGCCGACATACTCATGGCCCAGCACCATGCCCTTGGACAGATCCTGACCCGGTGCGCCCATGCTGCGAGCGAGTTGATCGATCTCGTGTGCATGCTTGAACTGATGAAGATCAGACCCGCAAATGCCGCAGAGCCGCGTACGGAGCAGAACATCGCCGGGACCTGGGACCGGCATGGCGCGCTCTTCGACGAAGAAAGCACTGTCCCGCATGACCGCTGCGCGCATGCTATTCCCCCGTCACGATAAGCTTGGAGATATCGAGGTCCAGTGCTTCGCAATAGCCGGTGTAGAGCTCAAATGCCGCCCGCGCATCGACAATTGAGGTGATCTTGTGATCGCCATCGACATTGATGTTCGCGCCATAGATCGCGAACCAAGCGACGGTGTCGCCCTCCTGATCTGCTGGCGTGCAAAGTGTATGCAGCGATCCGGCGGGTTCGAACAAATAGGAGCCGGGCGAATTCACCGCCTCGGGCGTTTCGGCGTAATACCAGCGCCCTTGCAGTGTCACAGCGAACACGAGACCGGTGTGGTAATGTGTCGGCACGCGGTAGCCGGGCGGGATACGCGATTTAGAAACCCAAAGGTTCTGATTGAGATCGACGTGGAGCAGCTGGAGCGCGCTGCCGTCCCCCGCCTCCATCCAAGGCAGCTCGTCTGCGCCCACGTGCAGCGTATGCTGATCCGAATGGGTCGGCACGATGGGCCGCGCCATCACGCGCGCGACGAATTCCTGCAAGGCGGCGGGAATGGTGATGGGGGTCTGTTCCATGGTTCGTCCTGTTGTCTCAGGCGGTTGTGAGGGCGGTCTGCGAATAATGCTCGCGCGCGATCTGGAATTGTGCGGGCAGGTCGACCTTGGCCGGGTTGTACCAGGGCATGTAGGTCGCCAGCACGCGCGGGATGCCGCGCTTGAGATAGTGGCTGTTGAAGGCCTTGCGCCTAGCCCTGATTTCGGGCGTGCCATATGCTGCGAACAGCTCGCCCTGCGGCGCAACCAGCACCTCTCGGAAGCGGTTCACCCAGCCCAGATAGTGCTTCTGCGACCAAAGGCTATGCTTCATGCGGTAGAACCATCTGCCGACGATGTGTTCGTAGACGTCGAAGGCGACCGTGCGATGCTCGAGTTCCTCCATCACGTGCCACTTTGCCAGATCCGCAAGCGGGCTATCGGTGCGATCGTAGAGTCCCACCTCTAACTGCGCACGCGACATGGCGCTGGTCATGGACTCGAAGCCTTCCGCATAGGCCAACTTGAACTTGAGTGGCTTGTTTCGAGTGAAGTCCTTGAGTTCGGCGTCGAGCTCCTTTTCCAGCGGCAGCAGCGCTGAGTAGGACGGATGAAGCGCGCGGATCAGTTCGTTTGCGCGGGCGTGCTGCTTGAAGTGTTCGCCTTCCTGCATGCAGAACCGCTTGAGGTCTTCCTTCAACTGCGCATCGCGCACCAGCGGCAACGCATCGCGCATCGTGCGGATCAGGAACGGCTCCAGGTAAGGCAGCATCATCCATGCCCCGAGGAACATGAACGACATCTCCGGATCATCCTTGATGAACACCAAATCCATGTCGGGCTGGAAGGCGAAATCCATTCGGCGGATGGGCATGTCAGGCGTCATAACTTTACCTCAAAATCGACTCACAGAGATAGACTAAACGTTTGTTCAGTGCGTGGCAATGCGCTTCTGAGAAACGTGCACTTTAGGGTAGGTATAGGTCTTGTCAGAGCAAACGCACCGGTTGGGCGAGAGGGCGTAACCGGCTAAGTCTGCGCCATGCCCCGCCCCAGAAAACCAGCCAGTCCGTTCCGCTATTTCAACTCTTCGCATGAGGTCATCCGCCTGGTCGTGATGCTGTAAATGTGATTCCCGTTCAGGCTGTGGAACCGGCTCCGCCTTATGCTTGCCTCGGGATTTTGTCGCCAAAGCGTGCAGCGCAGGCGCGAATGGTCGTGGCTAAGGCCTCAGTTCATTAATCCGTTCGATGAGCTCAGCGGTCGACATCTCCCGCACAGGCCTCTCACTGTTCAGCTGTGCACCAATCATCAACATCGCCGGTTGGTCCACCGGCCTTCCATGCCCGCGATTGAGAAGCTCTGTGCAGGCAGAAATGCGCGCTGCGGCAGGTGCCACCTCGTCACGCATGATGCAGGCAAGAGTTTCAATCGCCTCTGCGGTATGCTCCCGGGCGATATCCCGGACAGTCAGGATGACACGAGGCCGACCTAGAGGATTGCCTGACGTGCCTTTAACGAATTTGCCTTGCTCATTGCGCATGTTGGGGTCCTGCTTTCAGGGCTGATCTGGTCCATCGCTTCCATTGAGGGATTGTGTCTTCAGGGGTGTTCGTATCTCTTCACCCGCACCACAGGTTTGAATGTGTGGGTTGGGGTCACTTTCGCTGGGGTCGACCG
>JBEIDW010000126.1:0-8124 GCA_040383265.1 Hyphomicrobiales bacterium | reverse complement strand
CAATATCGAAGACAATGATATCGGCTATATCCGCATCTCCTCCTTCACGGAGCAGACGCAGGAGGGCCTTGAGAAGGCGATGGAGCATTTCCGCACCACGCTGGGCGACAAGGTGAAGGGCTATATCCTTGATCTTCGCAATGACCCCGGCGGCCTGCTCGACATGGCGATCTCGGTGTCGGATACCTTCCTCGACCAGGGCGAAGTCGTCTCGACGCGCGGCCGCCACGCGGATGAAACCCAGCGCTTCAACGCCACCAAAGGCGATCTGGCCGATGGCAAGCCCATCGTGGTGCTGATCAATGGTGGCTCAGCCTCGGCGTCCGAAATCGTGGCGGGCGCCCTGCAGGACCACAAGCGCGCCACCATCATTGGTACACGGAGCTTCGGCAAGGGCTCCGTGCAGACGATCATCCCGCTGGGCAGCGAAGGTGCTCTCCGCCTGACCACGGCACGCTACTACACGCCGGCGGGCCGCTCGATCCAGGCCAAGGGCATTGATGCGGACATCATCATCGAGCAGGAGCTTCCGCCGGAACTCAAGGGCAAGGACGTCTCGACCGAGGGCGAGGCGGGGCTCAAGGGCCATCTCACCAACGAATCGGGCGGCGATGAAGGCGGCGGTTCTTCGGCTTACGTCCCCGAAGACAAGACCAAGGACATGCAGCTGAAGGCGGCAATCGACCTGCTGAACGGCGTGAAGGTCATGTCCAACGTCAAGCCCAAGGAAGAAAAGCCTGCGGATGCGAAGGACAGCACCACCGCCAACTGATAGCGGTCTGATAGCTTCAACCTGAATACCCGGCTTGCAGCCGGGTATTTTTTTGCCTCAAGCCTGCAGCAAGCCTTGAAGTTTACCTAGCGTCCCATGAGGCGTATCTGGTGAAATTCAGCAACCTCCCCGTTAAGGTTAACAGCACGTTAACGGTTAAGGCCCAAGAGTCCGTTCTCGAATCATGATGTTCCTGACCACCTGAACCATGCACCGCGACGAGCTACGGCATCCTCTGAGAAAGCGCAGCCTGCGTGAGCGGCTGTGGGCACGGCGGCCCAGCCTGTTCAGCGTGGCGGCCTTCGGCCTTCTCGCGGTTTTCCTGGCAGGCGGCATCTGGCTTCTCAGCACGCCAAGGCCCTTCGCGGGTGAGCCCGTGGTGATGGCCGACATTCCTCCCCTAGAAGAGTTGACCACCTCCTCCATCACCCGCACGGACGAGCCGGACACGGCAGCCGCTGTAGAGGAGGATATGCTGGAGGATGCAACACGGGAGCTACCGGAAGAGGGACCTGACGGCACGGTGAAGGTGATCCGCGGATCCTCCGGCGTTACCGAAATCACCGTGCTCGGCGATGAGGACAGCCCGTCACGAGAGGACGAAGATGCCGGCGGCGGACAGATGGAGGCCCAGATCATCATGGCCCGCCACCGCCCATTGCAGCCAGCCCCGATCGCCGCCGTGACGGAGGAAACGGATATTGGCCCCCTGCCCCGCATGTCCTCACGCGGGCGCAAGCCCTTCGATGCCTATTCGCAGTTAACGCCACTTGCGGTTTCAACCTCGGGCCGCCCGAAGATCGCCATCGTACTGGGCGGCATGGGGCTCAACGCCAAGCTGACCGCGAAGGCAATCAAGCACCTGCCGGGCGACGTCACTTTCGGCTTCGCGCCCTATGGCCAGGACCTGCAGGCGCAGGTGAACCGCGCGCGCGCGCGGCCATGAGGTGTTCCTGCAGCTGCCGATGGAGCCCGTGGGCTTCCCCGGCAACTCTCCGGGGCCGCACACGCTGCACAGCGAAGCCGAGGCGGGTGAAAACATCGCGGCGCTGCATTGGCACATGAGCCGCTTCGCCGGCTACGCCGGCGTCACCAATTACATGGGCGCAAGGCTGCTGGTGACGGAGGAGGCGCTGACGCCGGTGATGCGCGAGGTGAAGGACAGGGGCCTCGTCTATCTCGAAGACGCAACCGTGAACCTCACCCTCTCGCCCCGGGTGGGAGAGGCGCTGCGTCTTCCCATGCGGCGCGCGAGCATCGTCATCGACGCGGAGCCCGCCGGCCCGGCCATCGCCGCCGCGCTGGAAAAGCTGGAACAGGAGGCGATTGCCAATGGTTTCGCCATTGGCACCGGCTCCGGGCTGGAGGTAACGATCGAAACAGTTGCCGAGTGGGCAAAAACCTTGCAGGAGAAGGGCATATTGCTGGTGCCCGCAAGCGCCGCCTACAAGGGAAGACGAAGCTGATGCCGAAGCCTGACGAGATCACCGCCTATCGCCCCTGCGTAGGCGTGATGCTGCTGAACCAACAGGGCCTGGTGTGGATCGGCCGCCGCTTTGACAAGGTGAATGACGAAGGCACGGGCCACTGGTGGCAGATGCCGCAGGGCGGCATCGACGAGGGCGAAGACGCGCGCCTGGCCGCCATCCGCGAATTGGCGGAAGAGACTGCCGTCACCTCCGCCGAGGTGGTCGCGGAATCGCAGCGCTGGTATAACTACGATCTGCCCGCACATCTGATCGGCAAGTCCTGGGGCGGCAAGTATCGCGGCCAGACGCAGAGGTGGTTCGCAGTCCGTTTCACGGGCGAAGACAGCGAAATCAACCTGAAGCCCCCCGGCCACAAGCAGGAATTCGACCAGTGGCGCTGGGCCAGAATGGACGAGATGATGGACCTGATCGTGCCATTCAAGCGCGGCGTATACGAACAGGTCATCGCCGAATTCCGCAGCCTTGGCGCGTGAGAGAGATCAGAGTCCCATGACCGCCCATCATTACATTTTCGATTGCGACGGCGTTCTGGTCGATTCCGAGCCGCTGTCGATGAAGATCGATGTACAGATCCTTGCCGAGCATGGCATCAGGATGAGTGTGGACGAGGCGCACCGCCGTTTCGTGGGCCGAACCTTCGCCGCGATGCTGGATGACATGACGCGCGAATTTGGCGTCAGTTTTCCACCTGACACGTCAAACCAGAAAGACCTTCGGCTGCTTCAGCTCTATGAACGTGAACTCGCCGCGGTCGATGGCGTCGAGGCCGCGCTTGCAGCGCTCGGGCCGCAGCATTTCAGCGTAGCCTCCAATTCGCCGTATGAACGGGTGGAGACGGCACTTCGCATCGCCCGTCTTACGCCGTTCTTCGGCAACCGCATCACCACCTTCGAGCATGTGGCGCGCGGCAAGCCTGAGCCTGACGTGTTCATCGAAGCTGCACGGCGCGCCGGCTATCAGCCGCAAGACTGCATCGTGGTCGAGGACTCGATCACCGGCGTCACCGCCGCCCATCGCGCAGGCTGCATCGTGCTGGGTTTCACCGGAACCAATCCGCACCCGGAGGACCACGCAGCGAAGCTTCTGGCGGCTGGCGCGAACATCACGTTTCGCCACATGCGCGAGCTTCCCGGACTGGCCCGCGAAAGAAGTCTTTGACATTGCACTGCAACACGCCCATATGGGTCCTGTCGCTTGAGGCCGATTTCAAGGAATACGTGAGGCGCACATCTGTTGCAGCCGTTCCGGCCTGATCCAAGCAAACTCCCGAACATACCTTTCACGTGGGTAGGTTTCAGCGCCCGCCTTAGCTTTCATGGATGATCCATGACAGCTTTTCGGACATGGCTTGCGCTGCCTCCATCACGATCCGAGACAGAAAGAATATTTACGTGACGACTTTTAATGACCTCCAGCTTTCGGAACCCTTGCTGCGCGCTCTTGCGGCGGAAGGCTACGAAAATCCCACCCCCATCCAGGCCCAGTCGATTCCGAGCCTTCTCGCAGGCAAGGATCTGCTCGGCATCGCCCAGACCGGCACCGGCAAGACGGCGGCCTTTGCGCTTCCGATCCTGCAACGGCTGTCGGCCTCGCCGGAGCGAGCCGCGAAAGGCACCTGCCGGGCGCTGATCCTGTCGCCGACGCGTGAACTCGCCTCGCAGATCGCCGAGAGCTTCAAGGCCTATGGCAAGTTCCTGAAGCTGTCGCGCGCTGTCGTGTTCGGCGGCGTTTCGCTTGGCAAGCAGATCGATATCCTGCGCGGCGGCGTTGACATTGTCGTCGCCACGCCGGGCCGTCTTGTCGACCTGATCGAGCGCAAGGCACTGAGCCTTTCCAAGGTTGAGATCTTCGTTCTCGACGAAGTGGACCAGATGCTTGACCTGGGCTTCATCCACTCGATCCGCAAGATCACCGGCATGCTGCCTTCGCAGCGCCAGAACCTGTTCTTCTCGGCGACCATGCCGAAGGAGATCGCAGGCCTTGCCGGCGCGCTGCTCAACGATCCAGTCCGGGTGGAGGTGACGCCCGTCGCCACCACGGCGGAACGCGTGAACCAGTGCGTGATCCATGTGGACCCCGCCAACAAGGTGAAGCTGCTCATGGACCTGCTCTCCGACAGCAACATGACGCGCACCCTGGTGTTCACCCGTACCAAGCACGGCGCCGACAAGGTGATGAAGCATCTCTCCAATGCGGGCCTCACCGCGGCGGCAATCCACGGCAACAAGAGCCAGAACAACCGCGAGCGCGCACTCGCTGGCTTCAAGGCCGGCAAGATCCTCGTGCTGGTGGCAACTGATATCGCCGCGCGCGGCATCGACGTTGAAAGCGTAAGCCACGTTGTCAACTATGACCTGCCGCATGTGCCGGAATCCTATGTTCACCGCATCGGCCGCACGGCACGCGCAGGCGCCGATGGCTCGGCCATCGCCTTCTGCACGCCGGAAGACCGTGGCCTGTTGCGCGACATCGAGAAGACGATCCGCGCCCAGGTGCCGGTGAAGGAGCATGAGCTGGGCCTCAAGGGCGTTCAGCAGCTTGCCCCCACATTCGGCTGGAACCCGGCGGGCAAGGACAAGCCGCAAGGCGCAAAGCCCCACCATCGCGGCCAGAAGCCCAACCGCAACCACGGCAACGGTAATGCCAACGGCCAGCCTAAGCAGGGCCAGAAGCCGCAAGGCAGCCAGCAGCCCAAGCGGGATGCCAGCAAGGGCGGCGCGCAGGCCCCCCGGCGTTCGGGCGGCGGCGCAAGCTGGATGACCGAACTCGGCAAGCGCCAGGGCTGATGCCCCACACGAGATAAAGCAAAAGCCCGCCGGAGACGGCGGGCTTTTTTATTTGGGCAAGCGGCATCACGCCTGAGACGCTGTCATTCCATCGCCCCGCGGCAGCGGGGAGAGGGAGGCATTTGTCGATCAGAGCGCGCTCTTGAGCGCCTTGAGCTGGTCCAGCGTTTCGGTGGCCTTGCGGGTGGCTTCGCCGGATTTTGCGTCGGCCAGGTCTTCCTCGGCGTTCTTGATCTGCTTGGCCAGCACGTCCGCGGTGACTTCCGCCATCGGGATGGCGACTTCAGCCAGCAACGTCAGGCCCTGCGGGTTCACTTCCACCATGCCGCCCTTCACGAAGATGCGCTCGGTGGAGCCGCCGTCCTTGTAGACGGTGACCACACCGGGCTTCAGCGTGGCGAGCACGGGGGCGTGGCCCGGGAAAATGCCCATCTCGCCCTCGGTTCCCGGAATGGTGACAGAGGCCACATTCCCGGAGAACAGAAGCCGCGCGGGGCTTACGAGTTCGAAATGAAGAGCCATGTTGCTTAAGCCGCCTCAGCCGCGAGACGCTTGGCCTTCTCGATGGCTTCCTCGATGGTGCCGACCATGTAGAAGGCCGGTTCGGGGAGGTGATCGTAAGCGCCTTCGCAGAGGCCCTTGAAGCCCTTGATGGTATCTTCGAGCTTCACCTGCACGCCCGAGGAGCCGGTGAACACGGCCGCGACGTCGAAGGGCTGCGACAGGAAGCGCTCGATCTTGCGGGCGCGGGCCACGGTGAGCTTGTCCTCTTCGGAGAGCTCGTCCATGCCGAGGATGGCGATGATGTCCTGCAGCGCCTTGTAGCGCTGGAGGATCTGCTGCACCTGACGGGCCACATTGTAGTGCTCTTCACCGATGACGCGCGGGTCGAGCATGCGCGAGGTCGAATCGAGCGGATCCACCGCGGGATAGATGCCCTTTTCGGCGATCGAACGCGACAGCACGGTGGTGGCGTCCAAGTGGGCGAAGGAGGTGGCGGGCGCCGGGTCGGTCAAGTCGTCGGCCGGCACGTAAATGGCCTGCACCGAGGTGATCGAGCCCTTGGTCGTCGTGGTGATGCGCTCCTGCATCTGGCCCATGTCGGTGGCGAGTGTCGGCTGATAACCCACGGCCGAGGGAATGCGGCCCAGAAGGGCCGACACTTCGGAACCGGCCTGGGTGAAGCGGAAGATGTTGTCCACGAAGAACAGCACGTCCTGGCCCTGGTCGCGGAAGTGTTCGGCGACCGTGAGGCCGGTGAGCGCGACGCGGGCGCGCGCACCCGGCGGCTCGTTCATCTGGCCATACACGAGGGCAGCCTTGGAACCGGCGACAGAGCCCTCCTTCGGGTTCTTGTTCACGCCAGACTCCATCATTTCATGATAGAGGTCGTTGCCTTCGCGGGTGCGCTCACCCACGCCGGCGAACACGGAGTAACCACCGTGCGTCTTGGCGATGTTGTTGATGAGTTCCATGATCAGCACGGTCTTGCCGACGCCTGCGCCGCCGAACAGGCCGATCTTGCCGCCCTTGGCGTAAGGCGCCAGAAGATCAACGACCTTGATGCCGGTGACGAGGATTTCGGCAGCGGTAGACTGCTCGACGAATTCCGGCGCTGCCTGGTGGATGGCGCGGCGGGCGGTGGCGCCGATGGGGCCTGCTTCGTCAACCGGCTCGCCGATGACGTTCATGATGCGGCCCAGCGTCTCGTTGCCCACCGGAACGGTGATGGGCGCGCCGGTGTTGGTGACGGGCTGGCCGCGCACCAGGCCTTCGGTTGAGTCCATGGCGATGCAGCGCACGGTATTTTCACCGAGGTGCTGCGCCACTTCGAGGACGAGGCGGTTGCCGCCATTCGTCGTCTCGAGCGCGTTCAAGATTTCCGGCAGGCCGCCATCGAAGGCGACGTCCACGACGGCGCCGGTGACCTGGGTGATGCGGCCGGCTCCGGCCTCGCTCTTTGCCATGTGTCTGATCCTTCCCGTATTCGGTTAGAGCGCTTCGGCGCCCGAAATGATTTCGATGAGTTCCTTGGTGATCTGCGCCTGGCGCTGGCGGTTGTATTTGATCGACAGCTTGTTGATCATGTCACCGGCGTTGCGGGTGGCGTTGTCCATGGCGCTCATGCGGGCGCCCTGCTCGGAGGCCGCGTTTTCGAGGAGGCCACGGAAAATCTGCACCGCGACGTTGCGCGGCAGGAGATCGGCCAGGATTTCGCCCTCTTCCGGCTCGGCGTCATAGACAGCGCCGCCCAGATCGGCGGGCTTGCCGGACGAGACGTCAGCGGGGATGAGGCGAAGTGCCGTTGGCTTCTGCGAGATCACGGACTTGAACTCGGAGAAGAACAGCGTCGCCACGTCGAACTCGCCACTGTGGAACATGGAGAGCACCTTATGCGCCACGGCCTGGGCCTCGGCGAAGGACATCTGCTTCACGTTCCGGAAGTCCACGTGCTCGACCATGTACTTGCCGTAAAGCCGCTTCATCGCGTCATTGCCCTTCTTGCCGACGGTGAAAATCTTCACCGTCTTGCCCTGGGCGATGAGGCGGTCGGCATGTTCGCGCGCCAGCTTGGCGATCGAGGAGTTGAAACCGCCGCACAAACCGCGCTCAGCGGTGGCGACGATCAACAGATGCGTTTCATCGAAGCCGGTGCCGGCAAGGAGAGTCGGCGCACCGGCCTCACCTTCCATCGCACCGGCGAGGTTCGCAAGCACCGAGGCCATGCGCTCCGAATAGGGGCGCGCGGCGACGGCTGCTTCCTGGGCGCGGCGCAGCTTCGCCGCGGCCACCATCTGCATGGCCTTGGTGATCTTGCGCGTCGCCTTCACCGAGGAAATGCGGTTTCTTAAGTCTTTGAGACTTGGCATCTCGGCCCCTTATCAGGCGAAGGACTTGGCGAAGGCTTCGACGGCGCCCTTGAGCTTCGGCATGGTGGCATCCGAAATCGCCTTCTCGGTGCGGATCGCATCAAGAATGTCGGCATGCTTGTCACGCACGAAGCGGAGGAGGCCTTCTTCGAAGCCGCGCACCTTGTTGACGGGCAGCTGATCGAGATAGCCGTTGACGCCGGCGT
>JBEIDW010000125.1:0-8199 GCA_040383265.1 Hyphomicrobiales bacterium | reverse complement strand
GTTTAAGCGTTGATACAACGGGAGTGCGAAGTGTTTGATTTTAAAGAAGAAAATGTATTTTGGCGATCTGGAAAAATTTATTACGAATGATGTGCTCTACCAACTGAGCTAAAGCGGCCTGACGCCTATTAAGCGCCTACTAGATTCTTTCGTTCTACGTTAGCCCCTTGAACTCATTATCGAATTTCGCACTCACCCGATAATTACGAATGCGGTGCTCTACCGACTGAGCTAAAGCGGCTCTCCGGCGACAAGACACCGGAACCGGGCTGGGCGAGAATGCCCTGCTCCGGAAACGGGCCGGGGTATAGGCTATTTCGCCCGACGCCGCAACCGGTGCGGCCGCAGAAATTTTTTGGGCTTTCCTAGCCGTCCGTGACGATCGGGTTGGGCCGCTTGGCGGGCGGCGCATCGAAATCTTCCGGCAGGCCGGGATCATCCGGCGGGCGCTGCGGCACCACCATTTGCGGCGCTTCGAGCGTCTTCGTCGGTGGGCTTGCCGCCTCTGGCTCGGGAGGGGCCGGCAGTGCTTCGGGCATATCGGCCTCCAACTGCTCGGGCATCTCGAAAGGTGCTTTCCATTCACACGGCACGATGTCGCCTGAGACGGGCGAGACCGGCGTCCAGCGCGGGCTGGCGACGCCATCCGACACCCAGATCGGGTCACGCGGGGCGGTCAGCGCGCGGGCCAGCCACTCGCGGGCGCGGCCCTTGTCACCCCCGGCTTCTTCGATGCTGGCCATCAAGGCGCAGATGCGGGCCTGCGGCCGATTCTCCGCATAGGGCTTCAGCGCCTCGCGGGCCATGTCCCAGCGCTTGGCCTTCACGGCGGCGCGGGCAAGCGCCACGGCACCCTCCAGCCCGCCCTTGTCTTCCTTGAGAAGCTCGCGCACCCGCTCAAGGCGCGAGTCAGGGCCTTCACCGGGAATGAGATTGGCCTGGACATCGGCCAGATCCGGATGGGGCGAGAGCACCCATGTTTCCTTCAGGATCTTCGATGCCTTGCGGGTTGAGGCCTGATTGATCAGGACGCGCGCCGTCACCAGCGCGGCGGGCACCAGTGCGGGGTCCAGCTTGTGGGCCTTGAGCGCCAGGTCCAGCGCCTGTGGCTTGTTGCTGTCTTCAAGCGCCAGCGCCTGGGCGGTAATGAGTGCCGCCTGTTTCCTGTTGCCGTCCGCTGCAGCGATCAGGCCGGACTTGATCTGCTGGGCCAGTGTCTGGGTGGCGGCAGTCCAGTCCTTCGCGGTGCACTGGAGTTGCAGAACTGCGCTGGAAGCCCAGGAGAGGCGCGGATTGAGCGCCAATGCGCGCTCGGCATAGCGGCGCGCCGCTGCGGCATCACCCGCCTGGCGGGCTTCGGCGAACAGGCCACGAAGGCCCAGCGCTTCCGTATCCGGCAATTTCGTCATTGCTTCGAAGATGCGCTTCACCGAGGCGCGGTCGCCCTTCAACTGGGCGGCCTGCGCGGCCAGCACGTTGACAAGGGGCTCGTCTGACAGGGCATTGCCGGCGATCGATGCATGTTTGGCCGCCGCCGCCGCATCGCCAGCGCCTGCCGCGATGATGCCGCGCGAGAGTGATTCATAGCCCTTGCGGTTCTTGCGGAAGGACCAGTAGCGGCCCACGGCCTGTGGGCTCTGCCACAGTCGGCGGAACAGGCTCCAGACGAACCAGATCGCGACGACGGCCAGAACCGCCAGCACCACGCCCGCCACGAAGCTCATCTCGATCTCGTGGCCAAGCCAGCGGATGGTAAGCGTGCCCGGACGGTCGGCGATCCAGGCGAAGCCCGCCGCCAGCGCCGCAAGCAGGAAGAAACGCCACAGCAGCTTGATCATTGCGCGCCTCCCAGCGCCGCGATCTGCCTGATCACGGCTTCTGAAACCTGTTCAAGTGCGGCATTGAGTTGAAGCCTCGCCGCGGCCCGGTCCCGCCATTGGGCGAGGGCCACGGGCTTGTCGCCCTCGGCAGAGTCGATTGTCGAAATCGCCTGCGTGAGGTCGCCTGTCTCGGCGAAGGTGGCGGCCTGATCCGCCACCTGCCGCCAGTCGGTGTCGCCGATTTCCCGTATGGTGATGATGCCTGAGAGAGACGTCATCAGCGTGCCGAAATAGCTGTTGTCCTCTTCTGTGGGTTTGGCGGGCTCGGGCAGCGATGGGATGAGGCTACGCAGTTGGGCCGCCATCTGTTGCGCGGTGGGCACGCCATCGGCGGCGAATGAACCCACAACGTCCAGCCCCGCTGCCGCGGGAACCATGCGCGCGATGCGCTCGTTCTCGGCAGCATAGGACGTGCCGGCGGCCACCTTGGCCTTGAGGTCGGCAAGCGCCTGCGACAGCGCGGCGGTGACAGTTGCCTGGCCCTGAGCCCCGCGGGAGGACTTGAGGCTCGCGACATCCTTCTCCAACGCATCAATCCGCTGGGCGAGGGCTGCAGTGTCCACCGGCGCACCGCCTGTAGCCGAACCAGGCGATGAGAGGGACTTGCGGATTGAATCGAGATCAGCGGAGGCTGCTGCGACCGCCTCCTCGGCGGCGCTCAGGCGCTGGTCGGTGGACTCGAGTTTCGCGCCGAGTGCGGTGAGGCCCTGATCAGCTTTACCGATCTGCGCGGCTGCGGCGGCGCTGGCATCCTTGGCGGTGGTGGCGCTGTCAGCGGCGCCCTGCACCGTTTGCTGAAGGGCGGCGACCTGGGCTTCGAGATTGCCGTTGTTCACCTCAAGCGCATCGACCTTTTCAGCAAGTGCCGTCATCTTGCTGGATGGCAGATAGGCGGACAGCACATCGCGGTAGAGCCAGCCGCCGCCGAGTGCACCCAATATGAGGCCCGCGATCACCCACTTCGCAGCCCCGCCTGATTTGCGTCTTGGCGCGGCAGTCGGGGGCGGCGACCATTCCTCGCGGGGGGCCTCCTGGCTCGGCTCATGGCTGGCATTGGCGGTTGGTCTTGCTTCGTCGCGGATTTCCTCCGCGTCGAGGTCGATGACCCGCGGGGCATGGGGTGCGTGCTCGTCGTTCTTCTGATCGCTCATTCTCTAGGGCCTAATGGGTTCCCGGCATTTGTTCAAGCAGCGCCAGCATGGCTGGTTCCTCCGGCCGCGCCGCAATTCGTGTCATCCAATCTTCGGGCAGAGATCTGGCGACATTGGGTGACAGACAAAGATGCACAAGCCGGGCTGCATGTTCCGCAAGCCCCGCCTGCTCGACCAGTGTGCGCCAGATCCTGGCGCTGCGCGGCGAATAGAGCAGCACCGCATCAAGCTGGCCCTGGCGCAAGGCGGCTTCCACCGTCCCGAGCGCGGAGGCCTGCACGGCATCATACAGCATCACCCGGTGGCATGCGAAACCGGCAGACGCGAGCTGGGCTTCAAGGTCTCCCGCCGTCTCCGCGCCTGAAAGATAGAGGATGGGGCCTTTTGCCGGATCAAGCGAGGCCCGGATGAAGGCCGCAAGGCCATTCACGTCGCCGCCATGGGCTTCCGCCGTGAAGCCCGCGGCGGTGGCGGCTGCGAGCGACTGCGGGCCGACCGTCAGCATACGGAAGGATGCAAGGCCGTGGCCTGGCGGAAGGGCTCTGATGCCGTTGGCGCTGGTAACCGCGATGGCCTGCCAGGGCTGGGTGGGGATTTCCACGCCCTCGCGCGGTGCGATGACCAGCAGCGGCGACATCACCACCTCATGGCCCATGGCTTCGAGCTTGGCCCTCAGCGGGCCTGCATCTTCTTCGGGCCTGGTCACCGCGATGCGCATCAGAAGGCGATGAGGCTTCCGCCCTCGGCTTTCACCTGCTCACCTGCCTCCCGGCCCATGCGTTCGGCATCGGCGGGTGATCCCTCGCGGGTGGTTTCAAAGCAGTGCACGCCATCAAGCGTCAGGGCATGGCCACGGAACTTGACCACGCCATTGGCGATGACCGCGTGGCCTGCCAGCGGCGTGCGGCAGGAGCCGTCGAGCGCGGCGAGAAATGCGCGCTCGCAATTCACCGCAACGGCCGAAGCTTCGTGGTTGATGACGCCGAGCATGGCGCGTGTTGCATCATCATCTTCGCGCGTTTCGATGCCGATGCAGCCTTGCGCCACGGCGGGCAGCATCATGTCGATGGGCACGAGCGAGGTGATCTTGTCCGCAAGGCCAAGGCGGTTGAGCCCGGCGGCAGCGAGAAAGGTGGCGCTCGCCACGCCGTCAGAAAGCTTCTTCAGCCGCGTCTCGACATTGCCGCGGAACTGGATGACCTCGATATCAGGCCGGATCCGCCTCAGCTGCGCGCCGCGCCGGACCGAGGAGGACCCGACGACGGCCCCTTTTGGAAGCGTGCCAATATTTGCCGCCACCGGGCTCAGGAACGCATCGCGCACGTCCTCGCGCGGCAGGAGGGCCGCCATCACAAGGCCATCGGGCAGGCGGGCAGGCATGTCCTTCATCGAGTGGACGGCCAGCTGGATATCGCCCGCGAAGAGCGCTTCCTCTATTTCCTTGGTGAACAGGCCCTTGCCGCCAATTTCGGAGAGCGGCCTGTCCCTGATCCTGTCACCTGTGGTGGTGATGACCACGATCTCGATGTCGTCAGCGGAAAATCCATGGGCGGCCATCAGGCGGCCTTTCGTTTCGTTCGCCTGATACAGGGCCAGGGGCGACCCACGGGTTCCAATCTTCAGCTTCGGCATTTGCAAGTGTGTTCCGGCGGATGCTAGAGGTTCGGCGGTCTTTTAACCGCAAAGCCCGGTGGCGTCACCCGTTCGATGGAACAAGCCTTCACCCATATTCTCGGCATCGAGACCTCCTGCGACGAAACGGCCGCCGCCGTGGTCCGGCGCGATGCGGAAGGCCGTGGCGAAATTCTCTCCAACGTGGTGCTCTCGCAACTCAAGGACCACGCGCCTTATGGGGGCGTCGTGCCGGAAATCGCGGCGCGCGCCCATGTGAACCATCTGGACCGGCTGGTGGCCGAGGCCATGCGCGAGGCCGGGCTGTCCTTTGCGGAATTGGACGGGGTTGCGGCCACGGCGGGGCCAGGGCTTCTGGGCGGCGTCATCGTAGGCCTCACCATGGCAAAGGCCATCGCCATGGCGCATGGCAAGCCGCTGCTGGCGGTCAATCACCTTGAGGGCCATGCGCTGACCGCGCGGCTCATCCAGAGGGTGGAATTTCCGTATCTGTTGCTGCTCATTTCCGGCGGGCACACGCAATTCCAGATCGTTGAAGGGGTGGGGCGCTATCACCGCCTTGGCACCACCATCGATGACGCGCTGGGCGAGGCATTCGACAAGGTGGCGAAGCTTCTGGGCCTTGGCTATCCGGGTGGCCCGCAGGTCGAAGCCCATGCCCGCCGGGGAAACCCGAAGCGCTTTGATTTCCCGCGCCCGCTGAAAGGCCGCAAGGACTGCAATTTTTCCTTCTCCGGCCTGAAAACCGCGGTGCGCGAGGTGGTGAATGATCTCGGCACACTGAGCGACCAGGATGTGGCGGATGTCTGCGCCTCCTTCGAAGCGGCGGTGGCCGAGACAATGGCTGACCGGCTTCTGATGGCGGTGCATCTGTTCCGCGCCGCGCATCCGGCCGTTGCAAGCCCGGCCCTGATCGTTGCAGGTGGCGTTGCCGCCAACCAGACGCTCAAGTCGGTCTTCGAGCGGGCGGCAGCGCGCCATGCCCTCACCCTCATCGTGCCGCCGGCGAAGCTCTGCACCGACAATGCGGCGATGATCGCCTGGGCGGGCGCTGAAAAGCTGGCGCTGGGCCTCAGCGATGACATGGGTGCGGCAGCGCGCGCCCGCTGGCCGCTCGATCAGGCGCAGGCGCCCGTCTATGGCTCGGGCAAGCTCGGGGCCAAGGCGTGAGCATCAATTTCTCAAAAGGATGGATACTATGCTTTTTGCCCTGATCTGCACCGACAAGCCGAACAGCGTTGACCTCCGCATGTCTGTGAGGCCTGATCACCTGACCTATCTCGAAAGCCTCGGTGGCGCGCTCAAAGCGGCCGGCCCCTTCACCGGTGATGATGGCAAGCCCACCGGCAGCCTCGTCATTCTCGAGGCGGCAGACAAGGTTGCGGCCGAGGCGATGGCAGAGAATGATCCCTACGCGAAGGCCGGGCTTTTCGCCGCCGTCGAGATCCGCCCGTGGAAGTGGCTCATCAAGAATCCGGAAGCGAAGTGATGGCGAATTACTGGCTGTTCAAGTCCGAGCCTGATGTCTGGTCCTGGGACCAGCAGAAGGCCAAGGGGGCCGTGGGTGAAGAATGGACGGGCGTGCGCAATTACCAGGCCCGCAACAACATGCGTGCCATGAAGATCGGCGACAGGGGCTTCTTCTACCACTCGAACGAGGGCCGTGAGGTTGTCGGCATCGTCGAGGTCTGCAAGCTGGCGCACCGGGATTCGACCTCCGCGGTTGACACCTGGGAGTGCGTCGATATCCGGGCCGTGGCCGATGTGCCGCGTGCTGTGACGCTCGATGAGATCAAGGCTGATCCGGCATTGAAGGACATGGTGCTGGTCAACAACTCGCGGCTCTCTGTGCAGCCGGTGAGCGAGGCGGAGTTCCGCCACATCTGCAAGCTTGGCGGCGTGAAGCCTTGAGCATTGTTGACCGCGCGGCCTTCATCCGCGCCAATACCTCCGTGATGCAGCCGCCCTTGGTGCCGGAGGTGAAGCTTCACCTGGCGCATGAGGCGGTGCCGTTGTGGCAGAAGACAGAAGAGGAACTGGGCGAGCTGGGCTTGCCCCCGCCCTTCTGGGCCTTCGCTTGGGCGGGCGGGCAGGCGCTGGCCCGCCATGTGCTGGATAACCCGTCCCTCGTGCAGGGCAGGCGGGTGATTGATCTCGCCTCGGGGTCTGGCCTCGTTGGCATTGCGGCGATGAAGGCGGGCGCATCCGCCGTTCTCGCCGCCGATATTGACGGCTTCTCGCTCGAAGCCATCCGCCTCAATGCGGCGCTGAACGGTGTCACTCTCGACGTCACAGGGGATGACTTGCTGGGTGCCCCGGCACCAGATTGCGGTATCATTCTGGTGGGTGATCTTTTCTATGAGAAGACACTGGCCGCCAAGGTGTTCGACTGGCTGTCTGATGCGGAGGAGCGCGGCATCCCAGCACTGATCGGCGATCCCGGCCGCAGCTATTTGCCGCGCAAGAAACTCACGAATCTCGGCGAGTACAAGGTGCAGGTCACGCGTGACCTCGAGGATGCGGAGATCAAGTGGACGTCAGTTTGGCAGCTGAGCCGGAATTGTTGAGGTAAAGCGCGCCCATCAGCACGGCGAGCGAGACGAACAGCCAGACATCCGCCCCCCCGTAGAATGAGAGCGCGATGACGACTGCGGCGGGAGTCGAGAGATAGACCGCCTGAACGGTGAATACCGCGCCCTTCTCCTGAATGAGGGTGAAGAAAGCGATGCGCTCCAGCACCCACATGGCGCAGGCCAGAAGCACCGTGCCGTAAGCTGTGATGGGCAGTTGTTGCGCTGACCATGGTGGCGCGAAAAGCAGCATGAAGGGTAGTGCCACCATGCCGGACCAAAAGCTCTCAGCCACGCCTGCCGCCATGGCATGGGCGCGTGGCGGCCACCATATCGCGGCGAACCAGTTATAGGCCGAATAGAGGATGGGAAGCGAGAAGGCGGCGACGAGCCACCAGGAAACATTGCCCGACAGCATGCCTTCGCGGGTGATCACGAGGATTGCGGTGGAGATGAACCCCAGCAGGATGGCGAGGAGCCGCCGGGGTGCTGCATTCTCCCGCCGTGTGACCAGCGCCACCAGATAGTTCACGATCGGCGCGGTGGAGATGATCAGCGCCAGTTCTGTGGGCGGCACATGGCGGGCGAAAACCAGCCCCAGGGCGAAGGGAATGTTCATCAGGATGGCGCAGCCCAGCCCGAACAGTTGCAACTGCCTTCCGCCTATCCAGTCGATGCCCCTGATCTGGCAGATCACGGCGAGCACCACTGCAACTCCGGTGCCGGTCAGAAAGATGACATGGGACACCGGCATGCCCATCTCGCCCCAGTGGCGGTACAGGCTGGGGGAAATCCCCCAGAACAGGCCAAGGGCGATGAAAAGACTGAGATGCCGTGGTGAGGTCATGGCCGCTTCTTAGACAGGAGTCTCATTGCAGGCTATAGAACGGATCGCCAAAAGACACACCAGTTCCGGCATGTATGGGAGGAATGCGCCTATGTCCGAGAAAGTCTATCCAGTCACCG
>JBEIDW010000124.1:0-8211 GCA_040383265.1 Hyphomicrobiales bacterium | reverse complement strand
GGACTACTTCAGCGGGATTTCAGCCGAGTCGGCGGGCTCCCAAGCGCTTTGCATGCATCTGGTGACGATCCCGCCTGGCGGATCGGCCCGGCCGCACTACCACGCACATCATGAGTCTGCGATCTTCGTGCTGGAGGGCTATTCCGAGATGCGCCATGGGCCAAATCTGGAGCATGTCATGGTGATCAAGGCGGGCGATTTCTGCTTTATTCCGGCAGGTGTTCCGCACCAGCCCTACAATCCGACCGACAAGCCCGTCCGGGCCGTCATCGCCCGCACCGATCCCAATGAGCAGGAAAGCGTGGTGCTGCTGGATTGATCTTCGTCAAAATGCTGCGCGTGATGCCTTGATAGCCCATAACCACCTGCCTATATAGCTCCCGAACGCCAGACGGCCGGAACCGGCCCGCCTGGGACTTTATCGAAATCAGGAGGCGGACACCCCTGCTGCCAAACAGGGGGACGGGAAGTGCCTATGGGGCTTTCCACAGTCTGCCTGCCAATTGGAGGATCAAGATGGCGAAAGTAATTGGTATCGACCTCGGCACCACCAACTCCTGCGTTGCGGTGATCGAAGGCAAGAACCCCAAGGTGATCGAAAACGCGGAAGGTGCGCGTACCACCCCGTCCATCGTCGCTTTCACAGCCGATGGCGAAACGCTGGTCGGCCAGCCGGCCAAGCGCCAGGCGGTCACCAACCCCGAGAATACTTTCTTTGCGATCAAGCGCCTGATCGGACGCCGCATGGAAGATCCCATGGTGGCGAAGGACAAGAAGCTTGTTCCCTACAGCATCGTGAAGGCCGACAACGGCGATGCCTGGGTCGAGTCCCGCGGCAAGAAGTTCTCGCCCTCGCAGATTTCAGCCTACACGCTGACCAAGATGAAGGAAACGGCGGAGCGCTATCTGGGCGAACCCGTCACCCAGGCCGTGATCACCGTTCCGGCCTACTTCAATGACTCTCAGCGTCAGGCCACCAAGGACGCCGGCAAGATCGCCGGCCTTGAAGTGCTGCGCATCATCAACGAGCCGACGGCTGCAGCGCTCGCTTACGGGCTCGACAAGAAGGAAGCCGGCACCATCGCGGTCTATGACCTGGGCGGCGGCACCTTCGACGTGTCCGTTCTCGAAATCGGCGACGGCGTGTTCGAGGTGAAGTCCACGAACGGCGACACCTTCCTCGGCGGTGAAGACTTCGACATGCGCATCGTCGATTACCTCGCCGACGAGTTCAAGAAGGAGCAGGGCATTGACCTCCGCAAGGACAAGCTCGCCCTGCAGCGTTTGAAGGAAGCCGCTGAAAAGGCCAAGATCGAACTCTCCTCCTCGGCCCAGACGGAAATCAACCTGCCCTTCATCACGGCGGATGCCTCAGGCCCGAAGCATCTGGCGCTGAAGCTGACGCGCGCCAAGCTCGAAGCCCTTGTGGATGATCTCATCCAGAAGACCATCGAGCCCTGCCGCGCGGCGCTGAAGGACGCCGGTGTGACGGCTGGCCAGATCGACGAGGTGGTTCTCGTCGGCGGCATGACGCGCATGCCGAAAGTCATCGAGACGGTGAAGCAGTTCTTCGGCAAGGAGCCGCACCAGGGCGTCAACCCGGACGAAGTGGTTGCCATCGGCGCCGCCATTCAGGCCGGCGTGCTCAAGGGCGAAGTGAAGGACGTGCTCCTTCTCGACGTGACGCCGCTGTCGCTCGGCATCGAGACGCTGGGTGGCGTGTTCACCCGCCTCATCGACCGCAACACCACGATCCCGACCAAGAAGAGCCAGGTGTTCTCGACGGCTGACGATAACCAGACCGCCGTGACCATCCGCGTCTTCCAGGGCGAGCGTGAAATGGCGGCTGACAACAAGATGCTCGGCCAGTTCGACCTGATGGGCATCCCGCCCGCTCCGCGCGGCGTGCCGCAGGTGGAGGTGACCTTCGACATCGACGCCAACGGCATCGTCAATGTGTCCGCCAAGGACAAGGCGACGAACAAGGAGCAGCAGATCCGCATCCAGGCCTCTGGCGGCCTGTCTGACGCCGAGATCGAGAAGATGGTGAAGGAGGCGGAAGCCAACGCCGCCGAGGACAAGAAGCGCAAGGACCTGGTGGAAGCCAAGAACCATGCGGAAGCCTTGATCCACTCCACTTCGAAGTCGCTTGCGGATTATGGCGACAAGGTTTCGGCGGCCGACAAGTCGGCCATCGAATCCGCCATGGCGGATTTGAAGTCCACGCTCGAGACCGGCGATGCCGAGGCCGTGACGGAAAAGACCAACGCGCTGGCCCAGGCTTCGATGAAGCTCGGCGAAGCCATGTACAAGTCGCAGCAGGCCCAGGCCGAAGGCGACGCCAAGCGTGACGCCGGTGCTGCCGGTGGCGCTGATGATGTGGTCGACGCCGACTTCGAGGAAGTGAAGGACGACGACGACAAGCGGGCGTAAGTCCGGTGAATAAGGGAACCCCGCTTCACGTTGAGGTGCCTCACAAGGCGGTTCAACGCGGGGCGGGGTTCTGTCATATCCGAATTCAGACAGTCTCCGCGCCCTCGGGGCGCGCCAACCGGTAGCGGTATTCATTCATGGCCAAGCGTGACTATTACGAGGTTCTGGGCGTCAGCAGGTCTGCCGACGAGAAGGAACTGAAGGCCGCCTATCGCAAGCTCGCCAAGCAGTTCCATCCGGACGCCAACCCCGGCGATCACAAGGCGGAAGCGCTGTTCAAGGAAATCAGCGAAGCCTATGACGTCCTGAAAGACCCGCAGAAGAAAGCGGCCTATGACCGTTTCGGACATCAGGCCTTCGAGAATGGCATGGGTGGCGGCCGCGGTGGTGCTGGCTTCGGCCCGGACTTCAATTCCTCGATGTCCGACATTTTCGAGGATCTGTTCGGCGACTTCATGGGCGGCGGCGGCCGGGGCGGGCGCCGTGGCGGCGGGCGTGGTGGCAACGGCGCAGCACGCGGCGCTGACCTGCGCTACAATATGGATATCAGCCTCACCGAGGCCTTCACTGGCAAGACGGCCCAGATCCGTGTGCCGTCATCCGTTTCCTGCGAGACTTGCAGCGGTACCGGCGCCAAGCCTGGCACCAGCCCTAAGACCTGTTCCACCTGTGGTGGGCATGGCGCGGTGCGCTCCCAGTCCGGCTTCTTCACGGTGGAGCGCACATGCCCCAGCTGTCAGGGCCGTGGCCAGGTGATCTCCGATCCCTGTAAGGACTGCGGCGGTCAGGGGCGCGTTGTGAAAGAGCGGACACTGTCCGTCAACATTCCGGCGGGTGTGGAAGATGGCACCCGCATACGGCTTGCGAGTGAGGGTGAGGCAGGCCTTCGTGGCGGTCCGTCGGGTGATCTGTATATCTTCCTTTCCGTCAAGCCGCATGAGTTTTTCCAGCGTGATGGAGCGGATCTGTTCTGCAAGGTACCTGTCTCGATGACGGTGGCAGCCATGGGCGGCGACATCGAGGTGCCGACGATTGACGGCAAGAAGATGCGCGTTTCCATTCCCGAAGGCACGCAGACGGGCAAGCAGGTGCGCCTCAAGGCCAAGGGCATGCCGGTGCTGCGCTCTTCGCAGATGGGCGACATGTATATTCAAGTGGCCGTGGAAACGCCGGTCAATCTCTCCAAGCGCCAACGCGAGCTCCTGAAGGAATTCGACAGGGAAGAGCGCAACAACAGCCCTGAGTCGGAAGGCTTCTTCGCCAAGGCGAAGGCTTTCTGGGACGGGTTCGGCGGCTAGGCGGCCACGCGCATCACAGGCATTTCGATCTCATCATGGCGGGCACATGATGAGATGGCGGCGCTTCTTAATCGACCTTCTCGCCGGGATAGACTCCCCACAACTGGCTTTGTTCCACATAGCCATCGTAGCCGCCGGCGCTGAGTGCGCACCAACTGCCGTCGCAGTCTTCGACCTCGGCCACCACCCCGGTGCCGATTGTCGCGACAAGGCTTGAGCCGGCGTTCGCCCCGCGATGCAGCGGCAGGGTTTGACCTTGCTTCCAGGGCGCAATCACCGCCGTGCGCCGGCCGGACAGCATGTTCTGCAGGATCCAGCCTTCCGAGCCATCTGAATCACGTACGCGCCGCCAGTTTTCGAACTCGGCGACGATTTCCACCGGCAGGCCCTTGCGCTGGAACACCCAGGCCACCGCATGATCGCTGGACGGTCCGCGCCGCACATTGACCTTTTCGGCCTTGAGAGAGACAAAACGCGGAATGGGAAGGCCGGAAGGGCCAACTGGGCGTGGCGCTTCGCTCTCGATTGAACCCGTCACATCGCCGGGCGCGGGGGCAACGCGCGAATCACTGCGATTGCCAAACACCGACCAACCAATCGCCCCGGCAACGCCAAGGCACGCAACAGTCAGAATAATGGAGCCAAAACGGCGGTTTTTGGCTGGTGCTGCCGTCATAACCTTCGAAATCCCCTGAGGGTGTCCATGTCCGCCCATCGCTCCCGCGGACTGTACCCTGTTCGACACAAAGCCAGTTTACACCACGCGCCTTCCTGTGCCAACGGAAGGAACTGATTGGATGGATGACAGAATTGATCCGCCAGAGTTAAGATTGAGTTGAGAGTTGTGACTGGAGCCAGGATTCCCGCATGAGCAAGCGTAAGCCCCTCGTCGTCGTTACCCGCAAGCTACCCGACGTGGTCGAGACGCGGATGATGGAGCTGTTCAACACCAGGCTCAACGCCAGCGATGAGCCGATGGGCCGTGCCGAACTGGCCGAGGCGGTGAAGACCGCCGAGGTGCTGGTGCCTACCGTCACCGACCGCATCGACAAGGCCGTGCTGATGCAGGCGGGCGAGCAACTGAAGCTCATCGCGAATTTCGGCAATGGCGTTGACAACATCGATGTCGAAACGGCTTTGTCGCGCGGTATCACCGTCACCAACACGCCGGGCGTGCTGACGGAAGATACCGCTGACTTCACCATGGCGCTGATCATGGCCGTCTCCCGCCGCATCATCGAGGGTGCAAAGGCCATCGGAGCTGACAACAGCTGGGCTGGCTGGAGCCCGACCTGGATGCTTGGCCACCGCATTGGCGGCAAGCGGTTGGGCATCATCGGCATGGGCCGTATCGGCACGGCGGTGGCGCGCCGCGCCAAGGCCTTCGGCCTGCAGATCCATTACCATAATCGCAAGCCCGTCCACGCCAAGGTGGAAGAGGAGCTTGAGGCAACCTACTGGGAGAGCCTCGACCAGATGCTGGCGCGCATGGACATCGTGTCCATCAACTGCCCGCATACACCCGCCACCTATCATCTGCTGTCGGCGCGCCGCCTCAAGTTGATGAAGCGGGAAGCCATCATCGTCAACACGGCGCGCGGCGAGGTGATCGACGAGAACGCGCTGGCCCGCATGCTGGAAGCGGACGAACTGGGTGGCGCCGGCCTTGACGTGTTCGAGCACGAACCGGCGGTAAACCCGCGCCTGCTCAAGGCCAGGAAGGCCGTGTTGCTGCCGCATATGGGCTCTGCCACCATCGAAGGCCGCATCGACATGGGCGAGAAGGTCATCATTAACATCAAGACCTGGGTTGACGGCCACAACCCGCCAGACCGCGTGCTGCCCTCAATGCTGTGAGTTGAATTTCCCTCTGCCGTGGCAGAGCCAAGGGAGAGGGTGCCCGGAAGGGCGGATGAGGGCTGTTCAAGTCCGTACGTTCTTCACACCCGGGCTTGACCCGGGTGTCCTTTTTCGTGGCCGCAGAAAAGATTCCCCGGTCGAGCCGGGGCATGAAGAACTCAGTTGGTCCTACGCAATCGCCTTCAGGCTCTTGCCGCGCGCCTGCGCATAAGTCCGCACGGCATCACCGAAGGCGGTGAAGAGCTTCACTGAATCGGCATTCACCAGCGCCTTGAATTCCGGGTGCCATTGTGTGCCGAAGGCAAAGGTCTTGGCATCGCGCACCGATACGGCCTCGATGATGCCATCGGGTGCCGTCGCTTCAACCGCCAGACCCGGGGCGAGGCGCTTTATGCCCTGGCGGTGGATGGAGTTCACCATCGTCTCGCGCTTGCCGAGGATCTTCTCCAGCATGCCGCCGGGACGTATGTTGATGGCGTGCGCCGGGGCATAGCGCACATCCACATCATCATGCTTGGGCGCGCGGTGGTCGAGCCTGCCTTCGATGTCTTGCAACTCGGTTTCGAGCGTACCGCCCATCACCACGTTCAACTCTTGAAAGCCCCGGCAGATGCAGAACAAAGGAATGCCGCGCCGGAGCACGCGCTCGATCAGCCTCAGGGTGGTTGCGTCGCGGGCATGGTCGTAAGGCTCATGCGAGGCAGAGGCCTGTTCGCCATAATGCGGCGGGTGCACATTGGACACGGCTCCGGTCATGACGATGCCGTCGAAATGGTCGAGAAGCGCGTCCAGCTCCAGCGCATCCACCATGGAGGGGATCATCACCGGAGAGCATAACGCCACCTCCGCCACGGCGCGCACATATTTGTCGCCGATCGAGTGGTAGAGGAAACCATGGGCTTCATAGGTGTCCGCCGGCAGGCCGACGAGAGGCAGATAGGACATTTCCGAACCTTGTGGATCAGATGATTTGGCGTCTAGATAGCGCGGAGTGAAGGGGAAAGTCCAACCAATGGCCCAAGTTACGCCCGCGCAACAGCTTTTTGACCTCTCCGGCGAGGTGGCGCTCGTCACCGGGGCATCCTCCGGGCTCGGCCGCCGGTTTGCCGAAGTCCTGGCCGCCCATGGTGCAAAGGTGGTGGCCGCCGCCCGCCGGGCCGAGCGGCTTCGGGATCTCGCGAACCAGCATGAGAATATCGCGCCCCTCGCCCTGGACGTCACGGCGACGGAAACCATCGACGCGGCGCTGGATGAGGCGGAACGGCCGTTCGGTCCGCTCACGCTTCTCATCAATAATGCCGGGATCGCTGGCGGCAAGCGCATCACCGATATTACGCGGGATGAATGGGACGCCGTGCAGAAAACCAATGTCGATTCTGTCTGGCACCTCTCTCAGGCCTTTGCCCGGCGTCTGATTGCACACAAGAGCCCTGGCGCCATCATAAACATCGCCTCGCTCGTTGCTGAGCGAGTGGGCATGTCATCGGCAAGCTATGCAATCAGCAAGGCGGCGGTGCTGCACATGACCAAGGCCCAGGCTTTCGAATGGGCGCGGTATGGCATCAGGGTGAACGCCATCTGTCCGGGTTTTATCCATAGCGAGATGACCGATGATTATCTTGCCAGTTCCGCAGGCCAGGAGATGATCAAGCGCGTGCCGCAGCGCCGCGCCGGTGATCCGTCTGATCTCGATGGTACATTGCTGCTGCTGGCCTCGCCCCGCGCCTCCGGCTTCATGACGGGGGCATCCGTGGCGGTGGATGGCGGGCACGCGCTGGCATGAGGAGGAAATAGCACATGGATTTCTCGCTTCCGCCCTCCATCGAGGAGCTTCGTCTCAAGGTTCGCGCTTTCGTTGAAACGCATGTGCTGCCGCTTGAAGAAGACCGCGCCAATTACGATGCGCATGAAAACATCCGCGCCGATGTTCTGGAGGCGCTGCGCCAGAGGGCCAAGGCTGAAGGCCTGTGGGCACCGCAAATGCCACAAGCACGCGGCGGTCTTGGCCTTCCAATGGTGGGCTGGGCAGCCTTCTATGAAGAAGCCAACCGCTCGATCTTTGGGCCGCTGGCCTTCAACTGCGCCGCCCCTGATGACGGCAACATGAATGTGCTGAACAAGGTGCTGAAGACGGACGCCCAAAAGGACACTTGGCTTCAACCGGTCATCGACGGGAAAATCCGGTCCTCCTTCGTGATGACGGAACCCCAGCCGGGCTCCGGCTCAGACCCCGGCGGCATGATGCTGACGCGCGCTGAAAAACGCGGCGACAGATATGTGGTGCACGGGCGGAAGTGGTTCATCTCCGGCGCTGATGGCGCCACGCATTTCATCCTCGTGGCGCGCACCTCGGATGATCCGCGCAATGGCCTCTCTGCCTTTCTCTTCCACAAGGACCAGCCGGGGTGGCGTATTCTCCGCCGCGTGCCGACCATGGGTCCGGAGGAACTGGGCGGCACCTGCGAACTTGAATTCGACGGGCTCGAGATTCCGGAAGAGAACCGGTTGATGGAGGAGGGCGATGGCTTGCGCCTCACCCAGATTCGCTTGGGGCCTGCGCGGCTCACGCATTGCATGCGCTGGCTTGGCCTGTCCAAACGCTGCCTCGAAATCGCGCATG
>JBEIDW010000123.1:0-8389 GCA_040383265.1 Hyphomicrobiales bacterium | reverse complement strand
TCCGATTCCGCATTTAGATCAGCGCGGAGTTTCATCAACTGGTCCAACCGGCAGTCAGCGCTCAGTTAGAAATGCGTCACCTTGCTCTTTGCCTCGACGAGGCGGCGGGCAATGGTCAGGCGCATCTTGTCATGCGGGATTTCGCGGAAGGACCCTTCGGCAAAGAGGCGGCGCACGTTCTGATCCGACACGGCGGGGCTGACGGGCGTGGCAACCGGTACCGCAGCACGCCCGGCAAGCGCATCCTCGACATCGGCCCGCACGATGCGGCCATGAGGCCCCGTGCCAGTCAGGCGCGACAGGTCGAGTCTCGCCTCACGCGCTAGGCGGCGGGCGAGCGGCGTGGCGCGGATACCCACCGCCACGGTTGGCGCGGCGGATGCCGTACCCGCCAATGCGACAGGCTGGGCAGCCACTTCAAGCTTTGCAACTGCGGCTTCGGTCGCTTTCGGCACAGGCGCTGCAGCTTCACCCTCGCCCATGATCCACGCGACCGCATTGCCCACGGGAACGTCAGAGCCCTCCGCTACGCGATTGCGCAATACGCCAGACGCAGGCGCTTCGATCTCCATCGCCGCCTTGTCGGTTTCGATTTCGAACAGAGGGTCGCCCTGCTTCACCGCAGCGCCTTCCGCCACCAGCCAGCGGGAGATGCGGCCCGTGGCCATGTCCATGTCCACCTTGGGGAGAATGACTTCCGTCGCCATGCGTCAGCGCCTCCCTTCCACCAGCTTGCGGACACCCGCCACAATGTCCGGCACCTGCGGTACAGCCGCCTTTTCAAGGTCCGGATTGTAGGGGATGGGGCTTTCAGCCCCGCCGAGACGCATGATCGGCGCATCGAGATAGTCAAAGGCTTCGCTCTCGGCCACCATGGCGCTGATCTCGGCGCCGATGCCCAATGTCTTCACCGCCTCATAGACGCAAAGCAGGCGCGTGGTCTTCTTGACGCTCTCGATCACCGTCTCGCGGTCGATGGGGCGGATGGTGCGGAGGTCGATCACTTCAACGTCGATGCCTTCAGCCATCAGTTGGGCTGCGGCATCGAGTGCCTTGTGCACCATGATGGAGGTGGCGACGATGGTGGCATCCTTGCCTGCCTTGCGTATCTCAGCCTTGCCGATGGGCACCGTATAGTAGCCGGCCGGCACCTCACCCTTCATCTTGTACAGAAGCTTGTGCTCGAAGATCATGACCGGATCGGGGTCCTCGAGCGCGGCGAGCAGCAAGCCCTTCGCATCATGTGGCGTTGCCGGCTGGATGACCTTCAGGCCCGGCACATGGGCAAGCCACGCCTCAAGGCTCTGACTGTGCTGGGCGGCAGCGCCCGTGCCGGAACCGGCGGGAAAACGCATAACGAGAGGCACGGAAACCTCGCCGCCCAGCATGAAGCGCATCTTGGCGGCCTGATTGACGATCTGCTCCATGGCGAGCGTGGCAAAATCCGAGAATTGGAATTCGAAGATTGGGCGCATGCCGGTAACCGCCGCACCGACGGCAACGCCCGCGCCCCCAAGTTCGGAGATCGGCATGTCGATCACGCGGTCCGGGCCGAAGCGTTCAACCAGATCGCCCGTCACCTGGAAGGCGCCGCCATAGACGCCGATGTCCTCGCCCATCAGAAAGACGCGCGGATCACGCTCCAGCGCGATGGCCATCGCCTCCTGGATCGCCTGCGAATAGCTGAGTTCCCTCACAACGGCGTCCATTACTGCTGCTCCGTATACACAAAGTTGAGCACGTCGGCGGTGTTCGGCATGGGGCTGTCCTTGGCGAAGGCAATGCCCGCCGCGATCTCGGCGTCCACCGCCTCGCGCACCTTGGCAATCGCCGCATCGTCCATGATGCCGAATTGCTTCAATTCAGCCTCAAAGAGGCTGATCGGATCGCGGAGCGCCTTCCATTCCTCGATCTCCTCCTTGGTGCGATAGCGGTTGCGGTCGCTCTTGGAATGGCCACGGTGGCGGTAGGTCTTCGTCTCGATCAGGCTCGGCCCTTCGCCCCTGCGCGCCCGCGCGATGGCTTCGGTGGACGCTTCCGACACCGCCGAGAAATCATTGCCGTTCACCGTGATGCCCGGCATGGCATAGGCCGACGCGCGATCGGCAATGTTTTCCACCGCCGTCGAACGCGCGGTGGAGGTGGACATGCCATAACCGTTGTTCTCGCAGACGAAGATGACAGGCAGCTTCCAGATCGAGGCCATGTTGAGCGACTCGTGGAACGCACCTTCATTGTTCGCGCCATCGCCGAAGAAGCAGATCACGACCTTGCCGTTCTTCTGCATCTTGGCGGAAAGCGCGGCGCCGACCGCAATCGGGATGCCGCCCGCCACGATGCCGTTTGCACCGAGATTGCCGGCACTCACATCCGCGATATGCATGGACCCGCCGCGGCCCTTGCAGTAGCCCGTGGTCTTGCCGAAGAACTCGGCAAACATGCGGTCAACCTTCGCACCCTTGGCAATACAGTGGCCGTGGCCGCGATGCGTCGACGTGATCTGGTCATCGGAATTCAAGGGCATGCAGATGCCGAGCGCGCTCGCCTCCTGGCCGATTGAGAGATGCATGGTGCCGTGGATAAGACCCCGCGTATATGCGTCCTCGGCGCCTTCCTCGAAACGGCGGATCAGGTGCATCTTGTGCAGGACCTCACGCAGCTGCTCCGGCGAATAGGCCCGGAAGGCGAAGGGCACGTTGTTGGCACCGGATGCGGAGGATTTCTTGAGTGTCTGAACCATGTGCTTCTCCTTACTCGCCGTATACCAGCCGGTCCTGTCGGGCGCGGAGTTCCGCGATCTTGGACCCGGCCGGGACAGCAGTGTTGGCTGTGGTGATGAGCTGGCCCTTGGCGATGGGCTTGATGACCGATGCGCCATGCAGGAGACCGCAGGGAATTGCCTGCGCTTCACGTGCCTCAGGCACCGTCATGATCCACGCGCGATAACAATATTCACCGATGGCATCAAGCTTGTCACCGGGTTTCAGATCCTTCTTGGCGACAGCGCAGACCTCGGCCACGGGCTTGGGCAGCGGCACCATGTCCGCCTTGCCGTAGAGGACCACGCGCGCACAGGTGAGCGGCACCTCGAGCGATGTGAGATGATAGGGGCGGTGGAAGGTGAAATAGGGACCATGGCCCATCTTCAGGTCTTCCATGCGTTCACGCACGCGAGGGTGAGACATTTCCGCCACGACGAACACACCGGGGGCGACTCCCTTGCCGATGGAATAATCAACGACGCCAGCCCGCGAGAGGACGCCGCCATCCTTTTCGGGAACAAGCACCTTCGACAGCGTGTCGAGCGTCGCGGCGGGGCCGTGCATGCCGGGGCAATCCGGCACAAGGCCCGTGGCGTTGGCAATGGCCGCCATTTCCACCATGGTCTTGGACCCATCGACGAATTCGACCAGCATGCGAACATTCATGTTCCGGCGTTTGGCTTCCTCGGCATAGGCATCCGGCACGGCATCAACGTTCAGCGGATTGTTCTTGCCTTTGCCCGCAGCGACGATGGGGTGGCCCATGGCAGAGACGAATTCGATCAGTTCCATGCAGGAGGACGGCTCATCGCCCGCGCCGAGAGAATAAGTGACGCCGAGCCGGTCCGCTTCGGACTTCAGATAGGCGCCGATGGTCACGTCCGCTTCGACATTCATCATGACGAGATGCTTGCCATGTTCCATGGCACGAAGCCCGATTTCAGCGCCAACGGCTGGAACGCCCGTCGCGTCGATCACCACGTCGATCAGCCCGGAGTTGATAAGCAGGTTCACGTCGTTGGTGACAGCCACCTTGCCCCGCTCCATGACGGAATTGAGTTGGTCCGCCGTCCCGGCCTCTTGCCAATGGCCTTCGCTGCGATAGGCAATGTCCACCGCCTTGCCGGCGGCCGGAAGGCGAAGTTCCGAAATGGCGCCGATCTGGATGCCCGGCATATGGGCAACACGGGTCACGATGTCGGTTCCCATTTCACCAGAGCCCACGAGGCCGATGCGAATCGGCTTGCCGCTGTCGGCGCGGGCCTGAAGATCGCGGGCGAGCCCGGTGGGGGAAATGTTGATCGGCATCATCTTCTCCTGCGTAGTTGGGGTGCTCAGGCGGCTGTCGGGAAGAAGGCCCGCGCCATGACGTGCACCGGATCATGGATATTCAGGGCGTTGCTGGTCTGGCCTGCCGGCATGTCTTCCACCGCACTCACATGATTGCGACTTTGATGGCAGAGCCTTGCTCGGCCACCTGCAGCGCGGTTTCGATGTCGGCGAGGCCAAAGCGGTGGGTCAGAAGCGAATCAAGCTTCAGTTGGCCAGAGGCGATGAGATGAAGCGCCTGCGCGAACTGAAGCCGCGTAAGGCCAAAAGATCCCGTCACCATCAACTCGCCGTAGTGGATGGCATTGATATCGAGTTCCCCGCTGACCCCCTTTGGAAAGCCAGCGAACAAGCTGACCCGGCCACGCTTGCGCACAAGGCGGATCGCATCATTTGCAAGCGAGGCAACTCCCACCGCGCAAATCACGGCATCGGCCCCAAGCCCACCGGTTGCCGCGTGAACCGCATCGAACAGATCTTGCGAGCCGGGATCGATGGCCAAGTCCGCGCCTTCATCCAAGGCAGCCTGGCGGCGGAGGGCGTTCGGTTCACTGACGATGATTTGGCGTGCGCCGGAAAATCGCGCCAGCTTCACATGAAGAATGCCGATCGGCCCCGCGCCGAGAATGACCACGGAATCGCCCACGGTAATGCCGGCAATGTCCTGACCGTTCATGACACAGGCGAGCGGTTCAGCAAGCGCTGCCATCTCGAAACGCATCCCTTCGGGAAGGGGAAACACATGGCCGGTCAGCACGCCCCCGGCCGGTATCCGGATATACTCCGCGAAGGCCCCGTCGATTTCATAGCCGGTGGCGATGAGATTGCGGCACAGGTTTTCCACGCCCCTGATGCAGTATTCACAGTGGCCGCAGGCGAACTGCGGGCAGACACCCACGGCCTGCCCCGCAAAGAACTGGCTGTGGCCGCCTGCGTCGACGACTTCGCCCGAAAATTCATGGCCGAGGATGGAAGGATAGCGAATTCCGGCCGTCTTCTGCCCCCGCAGGATTCGGATATCCGTCCCGCAGATCGTGGCTGCCCTCACCTTCAGCAGCATATCACCCGGCAGAAGAACCGGATCGGTGACCGTCACGTAGCTGACCTTGTTGACGCTCTTCAGAACCCCGGCCTTCACGGCGCACCTTCCTGCTTCAGGCGAACATTCTTGTTCGCCCCCACAAATGAACATTTATCCTTGTTAATGTCAATGTGTTCGTTTCACCGTGGCGTGTTTTTTAGAGCAACTGCAAATCCACGTTTATTTTCAACAAATACAGCTGTTGACGCACAAAGCGGGCGCCGGTTTTCACCCTGGGCGGATCACCGCAAGGATGCCAGGGACATGAATATCCCGTCAAATTCTCGTACAATTGTCTGGACTGGAGTGAACATTCAGTATATTGGAAACTGAAATGTCCGGCGGGAGAAATGGGATGGCCGTTCAGAGTTTCGACTATACATCAATGGGATTCATCACCTTCGACTGCCTCGGCTGGCCCTTCACTGCCGTGCCGCCAGGCGGCGGGTGCTACATGATTGATGAGATCACCCTCGCGGTGTCCGGCGCGGCCGGGGTAGCGGCCATAGCGGCCGCCAAGATGGGCCTGCGCACCCAGGCCGTGGGCGGACTGGGCGAAGACCTGATGGGTGACTGGGTTCTGCAGCGCCTGCGCGACTTCAACGTCGATGTCGGGATGATGCAGCGCAAGCCCGGCTGGAAGACGTCATCCTCAATCGTCACCACGCGTGCAGATGGCTCCCGCCCTGCGCTGCATATGAAGGGCGCCACGGGCAGTTTCACCATCTCCCCCGCTGATTTTGCGCGCGCCACGGACGCGAAGGTATTTCACCTGGGCGGCGTCGGGTTGATGGACGCCATGGATGGCGAAGCCAATGCCAGCCTGATGCGCCATGCCAAAGCAAATGGCTGCATCACCACGGTCGACATCTTTGCGGGCTCCGCCGAAGACCTGCCAGACGTTGCCGCTGTTCTTCCCTATACGGACTATTTCATGCCCTCGATCGAGGAGGCACGCGCCCTCTCCGGCCTCGAAGACCTGACCGACTGCACCAAGTTCTTCCACGACCGCGGCGTGGCCTGCTGTGTCTTCACGCTTGGCGGCGACGGCGCCTACTACAGCCACGTTGATGGTACCCGCTTCCGCATTCCCGCCTTCGAGATCGACGTGAAATGTACCTGCGGCTGCGGTGATGCCTTCGACGCGGGCTATGCTGTGGCTTTGGTGAAAGGCTTCGATCCGGAAACAGCGGTGCGATTCGCACAGGCGACTTCGGCGCTCAATGCGACAGGACTGGGCTCGCAGGCCGGCGTCGAATCTTTCGAGCACACATTGAACTTCATGAAAACGACCAAGACGAAACCCTGACGTCGGCCGGCCCGGAACCGCTGCGCGGCGTCTGCCAGATGCGTATTGCCCGCCCCTCACCTGCCACGCGGTTGCGGCGGTCCTGCCGCCGTTACCGCGTTCAGCCTCCCTGAAGGCAAACTGAACCCCGCCACTCACAAGAGGCGGGGTTTTTTCTTTTCACATTGCGCCTTTAGACTGGTGGAACCCGCCTGGCTGCTGCTACACTTCGCTCGCAACCGTTATTGGGCAAATGAGGCAGGGTGGCGTGGAGCGCGTAAACCAATCCGATGTAAGCGATGACCTCAAGACGAAGGTGGCATGGCTCTATTACATGGAGGGCATGACCCAGGACGAAATCTCCAAGACACTGGGCCTCAGCCGTTCCCGCGTGTTGCGCATTCTCGCCAGCTCGCGCCAGAGCGGCATGGTGCAGATCAGGGTTACCACCAAGCTCAGCTATTGCGTTTCGCTGGAACGGGCGCTCGAAACCCGATATGGGCTGGAGCGCGCCATCGTCATTCCCAAGCCGCAGGACGCCAATGCGACACAGGCGATCATCGGGTCCGTTCTGGGCGGATACATCAGTGAAAACATCCCGGAGAATGCCACGATCGGACTGGGCTGGGGCAAGACACTGAGCGCCAGCCTGCCCGGCATCGAATACCGCGACCAGACCGGCATCAGCGTTCTCTCCATGCTGGGCGGGTTGACGCGGGTGAGCGGCGCCAACCCCTCAGAATTCGCCTGGCGCCTGGCTGACCGGCTGAACGCTGAATGCTATCTGATGGCAGCACCGGTCTTCGCGCCAGATGCCCGCACGCGCGAAGCACTTCTGTCGCATCCCGGCATTCAGGAAATCTTCCGCCGCGCGTCCCGTCTCGACCTCGCGATCATGAGCGTGGGCGATTTGTCACCCTTCTCCACTGTCTCGGAGTATTTCCTGCTGGAGCGGGACGAGTTGTCGGCCCTGCAAGCTGCGGGTGCCGTGGGTGACGTACTGTGCCGCTTCATCGATGCTGACGGCAATATCATCGACCATCCGGTGAACGAGCGCGTGGTGGCCGTCGATCCACGCGACCTTCGTGGGGCGCGCAAACTGGTGCTCGCGTCAGGTGGCTGGCAGAAATATGAGGTCATCCGCGGCGCGATGCGCTTGCTCAAGCCGCATGTGCTCATCACAGATGAACTCGTGGCCGAGCGGCTGGTGAACGAAAACGCCGTAACGCCGCCGCAGCGATAACATCAAGGACCCGACAGGGCGAGACGTTCGGCCACGTGTTCATTGACGATCAGTACGCTCGGCTGAAGCAGCCGCATGGCGGCGCTGATCGCCTTGATTTTGTGCCATCCGCCCGACACCAGGATGACTTCGCGCGCGCCCCGCAGATCAGCCGGGTTCACCGCCACAACGCGCTCGTTCACCGGATGATCTATGATCTCACCATCCTCATTCATGAAATGGCACAGCACGTCACCCACCGCGCCGGCAGCTTCGAGCGAAGCAATCTCCTCGCGGCTCAGGAGGCCATATTCATAAAACAGCGAATTGCGCGTCAGCGCGCCGGCGGACACGATCGCCGTGTCCAGCATCCGGGCGCGGGAGTAAATCTCGGCTATTCCCGGATGGTGGCGCAGCGCTTCCTGGGTCGATGGGTCCGGCGCGAAGACCGGCGCTGTCATGAGGTGGCATTCCGCAGCCAGCCGATCCGCTACGCGCCAGGCAAATTCCGAAGGATTGACGCTGCTCAAACGGGTAAGGCCGCCGAGCAGAGACAGAACCCGGATACCCTCCGCCTGGCGCGGCACGATGCACGGCAGCGCCTTGCTAAGCGTATCACCCCAGCCAAGGCCAATGGTGATGTGGCCGGTGAGATGCTGCGAGAGATAGGCGCCCAGTTCAGCGCCCAAGATCGTGCTGGTCTGGGA
>JBEIDW010000122.1:0-8479 GCA_040383265.1 Hyphomicrobiales bacterium | reverse complement strand
CTGGGCGATCTGGAGGACACCGAGACGATCACCGCCGCAGACGCGGTGAACGGCGACGCCATCAAGCTGGATGCGATCCGCAAGAGGTATGGTGCACCGAGCCTTCTGGTGGCGCAGGCGCAACCGACGGAGGGTGGCGGCGTTCATGTCTACATCGAAGGCACGACAAAGCTCGGCGATGTGAAGATCAACAAGATCTATGCAGTCGAGGAGGGAAGCCCGCAGGGGGCGGAGGCGGTCGCTACGGCGGCGTTCCAGACGATGCTGGTCAAGACCTATCAGGAGGAATCCGAGAAGCTAGCCGCCGCCGAAGCAGCGCAGAACGCCAACCGCATCCAGTCCATCTCGGTGTCTGTTCCGTTTGCCTCGCCGCGGGAATGGAATGCAATCCGCTCCCGGATCCTGTCGACGCCTCATGTGAATGGGGTGGATCTATCCTCGCTTTCGGCGGATGGGGCGGTGATCAAGCTCGTGTTCAGCCACACGCTTGAAGAGCTGCAGAACAATATGCGGGCTGCCGGACTCAATCTTGCTCAATCAGGTTCGTCCTGGGTCATCCAGTCACTGTGATTTTCAGGGAGGAAGGCATGCATAACCTTCCCAATCTGATTTCGCTCATGCGGCTCCTGCTGGTGCCGCTGACCGTCTGGCTGATCATATCGCATGCCTATGGCTGGGCCTTCATCACCTTCATGGTGGCCGGCCTTTCGGATGGGATAGATGGTTTTCTCGCGCGGCGTTTCGATTGGCGCACCAGACTCGGTGCCTATCTCGATCCCTTGGCGGACAAGGCGCTGCTGGTGTCCGTCTATGTGACGCTGGGTTTTCTCCAGGAGATTCCGGCCTGGATCGCCATTATCGTGGTATCTCGTGACGCTCTGATCATCGGGGCGGTGGTGCTTTCCCGCCTGATGGACCATCCGGTGCATGTTGCCCCCCTGATGATCAGCAAGTTGAATACGCTGGCGCAAATCAGCTTTGCGGTTGCTGTTCTCGGCGTTGCCGCGACGGGCAGGCCGATTGCTGCCCTTGTGGAATACGGGAGCATTCCCGTGGGACTGTTGACGGTGCTCTCCGGCGCCGCCTATCTGAATGCTTGGCTCCGCCACTTGGCGGAAGAACCTAAGAAGGACGGAAAACCGTGACACTGCAGAAACAGGTTCTTATCTGGGCCATCTCGCTGGCGGTACTGGTGTTCTTCCTGTGGGCATTCAGTTCCATCCTGCTGCCCTTCATTGCCGGCCTGGCTTTGGCATATTTTCTTGATCCGGTGGCGGACTGGCTGCAGCGCCTGGGAATTTCCCGGCTCTCAGCGGGGGTGGTGATCGTACTTTTCTCGCTGTTGCTGCTGGTGGTGGCGCTGATCATACTGGGGCCGCTGGTGACCGATCAGCTGGTCAAGCTTGCGGGTGACCTGCCCGGCCTCGTTCAATCCCTCACCCACCGGTTTGATCAGTTTGCACCGCAGTGGGCAAAGGACATGGTGAGCCGCAGCGGCGCTGACATTCAAGGCTCCATAACGCAGTTTGCCGGCAAGGCCGCCGACTGGCTGCTTGGTGTGCTGAAAACAGTGCTGTCGGGCGGGCTTGCGCTTGTCAACCTCGTGTCGCTTCTGGTGGTGACGCCCATCGTGGCCTTTTACATGCTGGTGGACTGGGATGACATGATCGCCACCATTGACAGCTGGGTGCCGCGCGAACACTTGGAAACCGTGCGTATGCTCGGCCGGGAGATCAACGGTGCAATGGCCGGTTTCATCCGCGGGCAGGGCACAGTGTGCCTTCTGCTTGGCGCCTTCTATGCCGTGTCCTTGTCGTTTGCCGGGCTGAATTTCGGGCTGGCCATCGGCCTTCTCGCCGGAGCGCTGACGTTTATTCCCTATGCCGGGGCCCTGATCGGTGGCGTGCTGACCATCGGTCTGGCACTGGTTCAGTTCTGGCCCGACTACTGGTCGATTGGGCTTGTTGTTGGCATCTTCGCCGTCGGGCAGTTCCTGGAAGGTAACTTCCTGTCGCCCAAGCTGGTAGGCAAGAGTGTTGGCCTACACCCGGTGTGGCTGATGTTTGCACTGTTTGCCTTTGGCTATGTCTTCGGCTTCGTGGGCCTTCTGCTGGCGGTGCCGATGGCGGCTGCTGCGGGCGTGCTGGTCAGGTTCGGGCTTCAGCAGTATCTGTCGAGCCGCCTCTATCTCGGCAGCGGCGGGTCTGGCCCGCCCGATCGGCCCTCCGCATGACAGGTCAACCCAGCCGCCAGCTTGTGCTGGACCTGCCGCTGCGCACGGCGCTGGGCCGCGAGGACTTTCTGGTAACACCCTCCAACGCCGGTGCAGTGGCCATGATCGACCGCTACCCGGACTGGCCGCATTACGGCGTCGTGCTGGTGGGCGGCGCGGGCAGTGGCAAATCGCACCTTCTCGAAGTCTGGCGGCAGTCGTCGGGAGCGCGGTTGGTAAGGGCGGAGAATTTGGGGGGAGAGCCGCCGGACAGGCTGCTCTCGGCCGGGGCCCTGGCCATAGACGATGCGCCGGGCATCACTCTGGATGAGCGTGCGCTGTTTCATGTGTTCAACCTCGCGCGCCAGTCAGGCGCGCATATTCTGATGGCCAGCGAGGCTGATCCTTCCAATTGGAAAGTTGCTCTGCCCGACCTCGCCTCGCGGCTCAGGGCGCTCGCTGTCGCACGGCTGGACCCGCCGGATGACGCCCTGCTGCGTGGCGTGCTGGTGAAGCTCTTTGCCGATCGGCAACTCGTCATCGAAGAGCCGTTGATTTCCTACCTCATGCTGCGCATGCCGCGCTCGCTTGAAGCGGCGCGCGCCCTTGTGGCGGGGATAGACAGGCTGGCGCTTGCCGAAAAGACCTCAGTGACCCGCAGCCTGGCAGCGCGTGTCCTACGGGGCATGGTGGAACCAGGAATGTTTCCGGACGAGGAGTGACACGGCGGTGCCAAGTGGGTTCACTGAACTGTCATATCGCTGCTATACTGGCCGAAAATCTGGGTGAAACTGAAAGAATGTCATGAACGAGCAGCTTTCTGCCACAGCGCATGCGATCACCCCCGATATGCCGGAGCGCTTCATCAATCGGGAGATCTCCTGGCTGGGTTTTAACATGCGGGTGCTGGAAGAAGCCCGCAATATCTCCCACCCGTTGCTGGAGCGCCTGCGGTTTCTCTCGATCTCGGGCAATAACCTCGACGAGTTCTTCATGGTGCGCGTGGCTGGACTCGTGGGGCAGGTGCGCGAGAAACTGACACAGCTGAGCGATGACGGCCTGACCGCCCAGGAACAGCTGGACCGCGTACGGGTTCTGGCGCAGGACCTGATGTCGGAACAGGACCGCCGCTGGATTCAACTGAAACAGGAGCTGGCGCGGAACGGCATTGTCATCAGCGATGGCGGCGACCTCGCGCCCCATGAGAAGGCCTGGCTGGATCAGCGCTTCCTGGAACAGATTCTTCCGGTGGTGACTCCCATCGCCATCGATCCGGCGCATCCCTTCCCGTTCATTCCGAACCGGGGCTTCATCATGTGCCTCGAGCTTAAGCGGCGAAAGGACGGAGGCTTGATGAACGCGCTTCTACCCATCCCGCAGCAGCTTGACCGCTTCGTACGCCTTCCATCGATTGATGGGCAGCCGCCCGTGCGCTTCATTGCGCTCGAAAACATGCTCAGCCTGTTCATTCCGCGCCTCTTTCCCGGCTACGAGGTGAAGGGGCAGGGTGTGATGCGCCTGATCCGCGACAGCGATATCGAAATCGAGGAAGAAGCCGAAGATCTGGTGCGGGTGTTCGAGTCTGCGCTGAAGCGCCGCCGCCGGGGGTCCGTCATCCGCCTCGAGGTGGAGGCCAGCACGCCGCCATCGCTGCTGGAGTTCATCACCGAGGAGGCGGATGTCGAGCCCGATGTGATCGTAGCCTGCGCCGGTCTCGTGGGCTACTCCGACACCCGCCAACTGATCCTCGATGAGCGGCCAGACCTCAAGTTCCCGCCGTTTCTGGCACGGTTTCCTGAGCGCATCCTTGATCATGGCGGTGACTGCTTCGCGGCTATCCGCCAGAAGGACATCGTCGTCCATCACCCCTATGAGTCCTTTGATGTGGTGGTGCAGTTCGTGCTGCAGGCCGCGAATGACCCTGATGTGGTGGCAATCAAGCAGACGCTTTACCGTACCTCCAAGGACTCGCCCATCGTGGCTGCTCTTGCGAAGGCGGCCGAGGCAGGAAAATCCGTTATGGCGCTTGTGGAACTCAAGGCCCGCTTCGACGAAGAAGCTAACATTCAGTGGGCGCGCGACCTGGAGCGGGCGGGCGTGCAGGTGGTGTTCGGCTTCATTGAGCTCAAGACCCATGCCAAGGTCTCGATGGTCGTCAGGCGAGAGAGCGGCCAGATGCGGACCTATGTGCATTTCGGCACCGGCAACTATCATCCGATTACCGCCAAGATATACACGGATCTGTCGTTTTTCACCTGCGACCCTGCGTTGGTGCGTGATGCCGCGCGGCTGTTCAACTTCATTTCTGGCTACGCCCAGCCGGAGGATCTCGAGAAGATTGCTCTCTCGCCGATTAACCTCAAAGCCCGCCTGATCGAGCACATCGACGCTGAGATCGCCCATGCCAGGGCGGGGCGTCCTGCCCAGATCTGGGCCAAGATGAATTCCATTGTTGATCCCGGTATCATCGATGCCCTCTACCGTGCCAGCCAGGCCGGCGTGCAGATCGACCTCGTCGTGAGGGGCATCTGCTGCCTGAGGCCGGGCGTTCCCGGCCTGTCGGAGAACATCCGGGTGAAGAGCATCGTCGGCCGCTTCCTTGAGCATTCTCGTATCGTATGTTTTGGCGGCGGCCACGCGCTGCCTCACAAGCGGGCGAAGGTCTATATTTCATCGGCTGATTGGATGCAGCGAAACCTGCACCGCCGCGTGGAAACGCTGATCCCCATCGAGAATCCCACGGTGCATGATCAGATTCTCGATCAGATCATGATGGCGAACCTGATGGATAACCAGCAGAGTTGGGAATTGCTGGCCGATGGCACTTCGCGGCGGATCGTGCCGGGGCCAGACGAGGAGCCCTTCAACGCGCACCATTATTTCATGAAGAACGCTTCGCTGTCTGGACGGGGGCGCTCTCAGGCGGATAATGTACCCCCCGAAATCATCGAACGCGTGAAGAAGACCAGGGCGAAATCGTGAGCTGGCACAAAGGATTCCGCACGGAGCCGCCGAAGTATCGGCCGGTGGCCGTGGTCGATATCGGTTCCAATTCCGTGCGCCTTGTCGTGTATGATGGGTTGCGTCGATCACCGTCGCCCATCTTCAATGAGAAGATTCTGTGCGGTCTGGGCCGGGGCGTGGCCACAGAGGGAAAGCTGGCAGAAGAGGGCATGCGCAGGGCCATCGCGGCGCTGAAGCGCTTCCGCGCACTGGTGCGCCAGATCGGCGCACGGCAGGTCTATGCCGTGGCGACGGCAGCGGCGCGTGAAGCTACGAACGGCGCCGTCTTCATCGCTCGCGCCGAGAAGGCGCTGGGCTTCGACATCAAGGTGCTGACCGGCAAAGAGGAGGCCCGCTTCGCGGCGCTTGGCGTCATCGCTGGCATACCGGGAGCCGACGGCATCGCCGGAGACCTCGGTGGCGGGTCGCTTGAACTCATTGACATCAAGGACGGCAAACTGAGGGACGGCGTCACTCTGCCGCTTGGGCCCTTGCGCCTGATGGACCTGTCAGGAGGCTCGATCGATAAGGCGCGGGAGATCATCGATGAGACCTTCGCCAAGACCGGCATCCTGAAGTTTTTGAAGGGCCGCATCTTTTATGCGGTGGGCGGCACCTGGCGAAACCTCGCCAAGCTGCACATGGCGCAGAGCCATTATCCGCTTCACATCCTGCATTGCTATCAAATGACTCGCCCACAGGCGATGTCTCTCTCCGGCCTCATGGCAAATCTTTCGCCGCTTACGATCAAGGACATCCGCGAGGTGTCCAAGAGCCGCTCTGATACCATGCCTTTCGGCGCCCTGGTGCTCGAACGATTGCTGCACCATGCCGAGGCCAGCAAGGTAGAAATTTCGGTCTATGGTGTACGCGAGGGGTTGCTCTATTCGAAGCTTCCAGCCCGCAAAAGGCAGGCTGACTCCCTGCTGTCGTCGTGCTGGGACTTTGCCCGCCGTTATGCTCGTTCGCCGGAGCATGAGCTGGAGCTGTGCGACTGGACCGATCAGCTGTTCGGACCGGGCAAGCTTGCCGAGACTGACGCGCAACGCCGCCTGCGCTATGCGGCCTGCCTGCTGGCGGATATCGGCTGGCGGGCTCATCCGGATTACCGGGCCGAGCGTTCTCTCTCGATGATTTCGCAGGCTGCCTTCGTTGGCGTTGATCATCCGGGCCGCGTGTTTCTCGCGCTCACCATCTTCTATCGCTATGAAGGCGATGGCGAGGATGGCGACGGTCTTACCCGCATGCTGGATGATGAAGAGCACCAACGCGCCCATTTGATCAGCAGCATGTTCCGTCTCGCCTATCTTCTTTCCGCTGCCATGCCGGGCATGTTGCCGAAAATCGCGATCAGGCTCGGTGAGAACAAGTCTCTCGTCCTCACACTGCCGAAAAAGCTCGCGGATCTTTCAGGTGAGCGCGTGGAAAAACGACTTGCTGGACTTGCCGCTGAAATGGGGCGGACGCCAAAACTTGTGATTGGGCGCAAGTAGGGATTACTCTGCGGCAGCTGATACTCTGGCGGCTGCGGGCAGAACGCGGACACGGCCGCGTTCGAAACCGATCACCGCCTCTCCGTGCTTGATGGCCAGGGCGAGATTGCCGAACAGCTCCCGCCGCCAGCCATGCATGAGATGGACGTCGGCGTCGTCGCTCTCGGCGATGGCATCGATGTCGGAACTCGAAGCCACCAGTTTTGGGGCGATCCCCTCCTGTTCGCACACGACCTTGAGTGCGAGCTTGAGAATTTCAGCCGCAGCCTGTGCCGCCTCGCTCATGTCGTCTCGGCCGTCGTCGGGCTGCTGTAGGGTTTTGGGGTCAATTGCGAGGCCTGAGGCCACAGCCTTGAGAAGGGCGTCCCCAATGCGCGATGTGGACATGCCGCGGGGCAGGGCGCGCAACTGGTTCAGGGCTTCACGCGTCTGCGGTATCTGAACCGCTACCTCCGCAACGGCGTCATCCTTTAGCACACGGGACCGGGGAACGTTTTTCTCCCGCGCTTCGCGCTCGCGCCAGGCCGCTACCTCCATCAGCACGCCCAACTGCTTTTTGGACCTGAGCCGAACCTTGACGCGCTTCCAGGCGTCTTCGGGCTCTGTGCGGTAAGTGGCCGGATTGGTGAGAATATCCATTTCCTCGCGCAGCCAGTGCTCCCTTCCGTTGCTGTCCAGTTCCTTCTTGAGTGCTTCATAGACGACCCGCAGGTGTGTCACATCGGCGAGCGCATAGGCCAGCTGCTTTTCGCTCAGGGGCCGCCGCGACCAGTCGGTGAAACGGGAGGATTTGTCGATCTGGGCCTTGGCGAGGCGGCGGACGATGGCCTCATAGCCGACCTGGTCGCCAAAACCGCAGACCATGGCGGCGATCTGGGTGTCGAACACGGGGTGCGGCACGATACCGGCCAAGTGAACCATGATTTCGATGTCCTGCCGAGCAGCATGAAATACCTTGAGCACGGCGGGGCTGTTCATCAGATCGAAGAAGGGTTTGAGGTCGATGCCCGGGGCGAGCGGGTCGATGAGGCCATGGAGCGTCTCACCGGCCACCTGGATGAGGCAGAGATCAGGCCAATAGGTCGACTCGCGCATGAACTCGGTATCGACGGTGATGAAAGCCTCTCCGGCGAGGTCGGTGCACAGGCGCTCGAGCGATTCGGTGGTCGTGATCATTTCCATGCCCGCAGGGAAGCGCGATCGCCTCCTCAGGTCAATGGGTTGTGCGGAATTCTTATGGGCGATGCATTCGGAAGTTGTTTCAGGGGGTTGACTGCGCGTCTCACTGGATTCGGCAGGCCGCGGATGGCGGGGGGCAGCCACGATGGAAGTTGGCCCGTGTGGGTGAAACTTTGCCGCCGCAGACTGCAATCATTCCCTTGACTTGATCCCGGAGCGATTGCATAAGGCGCGCACCAAACGGCCCGGGCGACCCCCGGGCTGAATGGCGTTTGGCCCAAAGCAAACGGTTTGCCCTGTCGGGGCAAAATTGGGGGAGTGTCCCGAGTGGCAAAGGGGGCGGACTGTAAATCCGCTGGCTTCGCCTTCGTAGGTTCGAGTCCTACCTCCCCCACCACTGCTTTGGTCAGGCGCCAGAAAAGGGTGAGGAGTTAAGGGCTCAGGTTTTCCGGGTTTTCCGGGCGGGTGTAGCTCAATGGTAGAGCAGAAGCCTTCCAAGCTTACGACGAGGGTTCGATTCCCTTCACCCGCTCCAGTTTCGTGCCGTGTCCCCATGTGCTGGGTTCGCCGTTGAGCGGCGTTGAACGGTTAG